>DATHSN010000030.1:0-6958 GCA_035464115.1 Acidimicrobiales bacterium
CCGACGACCCCGACGCGGTCCTCGCCGAGCTCGCCCGCGAGCTGCGCGCCGCCGGCGAGGCCGAGGTCACCGTCGCCGTGCTGCGCGACCGCATCGAGCGGTGGAACGGCGACCCGTTCCGCCCCGCCGTCGTCGCCGACGACGTGAGCCCCGACCTGTGGGTCACGTTGTCGGAGCGCACCGCCACCCTGCCCGGCGTCGGCGTCGACCTCACCCTCGAACGGGTCTACCCCTACGGGAGCACCGCCGCCCACGTCCTCGGCTACGTCGGCGAGATCAACGGCTCCGAGCTCGAGCAGGCGGTGGGCAAGCCCAAGCCCTACGAACCGGGCGACTCCATCGGCAAGTCCGGCGTCGAGCGCATCTACGAGGACCTGCTGCGGGGCACGCCCGGTCAGGTCACCCTCGAGGTCGACTCGCTCGGCCGGGTCGTGCGCGTCCTCGACGAGATCGCGCCCCGACCCGGCGCCGACCTGCGGCTCACCATCGACGTCGACGTGCAGGCCCACACCGAGCGGGCCCTCGCCGCCGAGGCCGAGCGGGTCCGCACCCGGGGTGACGTGAGCAGCAACGGCATCCGCGCCACCGCCCCGTCGGGCGCCGCGGTGGTGCTCGACCCCACCGACGGCGCCGTCGTGGCGATGGCCTCGTTCCCCACCTTCGATCCCAACCAGGTCACGTCGGGCATCAGCACCGAGGCCTGGGCCTGGCTGCAGGACCCGGCCAACCAGCTGCCGCTGCTCAACCGCTCCATCCAGGGCACCTACGCCCCGGGCTCCACGTTCAAGCTGGTGGTCGCCCACGCCTCCGCCGCCACCGGCGCCCGGCCGCCCGACCAGTGGATCGACGACCCGGGCATCTACGAGATCGTCGGCTGCACCGCCGGACGCTGCGAGTTCGAGAACGCCAACCGGACCCCCTACGGCTCGGTCGACATGGCCCGGTCGCTGGCCGTGTCGAGCGACGTCTACTACTTCAGCCTCGCCGACCAGCTGTGGCGGGCCCGCAACGTCTACGGCGACGCGCCCATGCAGGACTCGGCCCGCTCGTTCGGCTTCGACACCCAGACCGGCGTGCAGCTGCCGTTCGAGGCCGCCGGGCTCATCATCGACCCCGAGCGCCAGCAGGCCCGCTACGAGGCCAACCCCGACCTGTTCCTCACCGGGAACTGGAACACCGGCGACAACCTCAACGTCTCGATCGGGTCGGGCGACGTGCTGGTCACCCCGTTGCAGCTCGCCAACGCCTACGCCACCTTCGCCAACGGCGGCACCCGCTACTCGCCGACGATCGCCGTCGACGCCACCGACCCCCTCACCGGCGAGGTCCTCCAGGTCTTCGGCGCCCGCCCCGCGGGCCAGGTCGAGCTGAGCCCGACGTTCCGCGACGCCGCCCTGCGGGGCCTGCTCGGCGCCGTGCGCGATCCCGGGGGCACCGCCACCGCGGTGTTCAGCGGGTTCCCCCTCGACACCTTCCCGGTGGCCGGCAAGACCGGCACCTCCGAGCGCGACGGGCGCGCCGACACGTCGCTGTTCGCCGCGTTCGCCCCGGCCGACGATCCCCGCTACGCGCTGGCGGTGGTCATGGACCAGTCGGGCTTCGGCAGCCGGGCCGCGGCCCCTGCGGCCCGCCGCATCCTCGAGCCGTTGAGCGGCGCGGTGCCACTGCCCCGCGCCCCCCTCGTCGGGGAGCCCCCACCGCCCGAGGTCGTCCCCGACGTTCCCGACGGCGACCTCGGAGCAGCCGACTGATGGCCGCCCCCACCCTCTCCCGCCGCCCCGTCGGGCGCAGCACCACCCACGTGCTCCGCCACGTCGACCTCATCCTGCTCGCCGCCGTGGGCGCGCTCGCGCTCATCGGCGTCGTCATGGTCTACGCCGCCACCCACGGCCCCCGCACCACCACCAACGACACCTTCTTCATGGAGCGCCAGGCCATGTTCGTGGTCATCGGGGCCGGCGCCCTCGCCGCGGTGGCCGCCATCGACTACCGCATCGTGCGCGACTGGTCGCTCGTCATCTACGCCGGGGCGTGCACCGCGCTGGTGCTCGTCGTGTCGCCGCTCGGCAGCGAGGCCAAGGGCATCAAGGGCTGGTTCCAGCTGGGCCCGTTCCAGCTCCAGCCCTCCGAGTTCGCCAAGATCGCCGTCATCATCGCCCTGGCCGGCTTCCTCTCCTCCGACCGCGTCGCGCTCGAAGGGCGGCGTCTGCTCGGCGCGCTGGCGCTGGCCGGGTTCCCGATGGCGCTGATCATGCTGCAGCCCGACCTCGGGACGGTGCTCGTGTTCTGCGCGGCGAGCGTCGGGATGCTGCTCGTGGCCGGCGTCCGGCCCCGCCACGTGGCGATCATGGCCGTGGTCGCCGCGCTGGCGGTCACCGCGGTGCTCACCTCCGACCTGCTCGCCGAGTACCAGAAGGCCCGGCTCACCAACTTCGTCAACCCCGGCGCGGTCGACCCGGCCGACGCCTACAACCTCGAGCAGTCCCAGATCGCCATCGCCAACGGCGGCATCACCGGCCAGGGGCTGTTCCAGGGCGGCCAGACCAGCAACGGGTTCGTGCCCGAGCAGCAGACCGACTTCATCTTCACCGCGGTGGGCGAGGAGCTCGGGTTCGTCGGCGCCTCGCTGGTGCTCGCCCTCTACGCCGTGGTGCTGTGGCGGGTGTGGCGCACCGCCCAGCTGGCCCGCGACTCGTTCGGGGTGCTGGTGTGCGCCGGGGTCTTCGCCATGCTGTTGTTCCAGATCTTCCAGAACGTGGGCATGACCATGGGCATCATGCCCATCACCGGCATCCCGTTGCCCTTCATGTCCTACGGCGGCTCGTCGATCATCTCCATGTTCGTGGCGGTGGGGCTGGTGCTCAACGTCCACATGCGTCGCTTCACCTGAAACCGCAGGTCAGCGGGGTCGTCGGCGTCGCCGCGGCGCAGCCGCCCCCTCGGAGACAGGGGTCACTGGAGTAGGCTCGTCCGGGATGACCTCCCTCTGGACGCAGCTCGAGCCGATCCTGGCCCGGGTCCAGAAGCCCGCTCGCTACATCGGCTGCGAGGACGGCGCGGTCACCCCGCGCCCGTCGCCGGGCGATGTCGGCTGGCTCATGGTCTACCCCGACACCTACGAGATCGGCCTGCCCAACCAGGGCCTGCAGATCCTCGCCGAGATCGTCAACGAGCGCGACGACGCCTTCGCCGAGCGCTCCTACGCGCCGTGGACCGACCTCGAGGCGCTGCTGCGCCAGCGGCGGATCCCGCTGTTCTCGGTCGAGACCCACCGCCCGGCCGACGAGTTCCACCTCATCGCGTTCAACCTGTCGGCCGAGCTCACCTACACCAACGTGCTCAACTGCGTCGACCTGGCCGGCGTGCCGGTCCGCAGCGCCGATCGCCGCCCCGAGCACCCGCTCGTGGTGGTCGGCGGGCACTGCGCCTACAACCCCGAGCCGCTCGCCGACTTCGTCGACGCCGTGGTGCTGGGCGACGGCGAGGAGGTGGTCGGCGAGATCACCGAGGTCGTGCGCGAGTGGATCGCCTCGGGTCGCACCGAGGGGTCGCGCCACCACGTCCTGCGGGCGCTGGCCCAGGTGCCCGGCGTCTACGTGCCGTCGCTCTACGACGTCGAGTACGACGGCGAGCGCCTGGTCGGCATCACCCCGCGCCACCCCGACGTGCCCGCGGTGGTCGAGAAGCGCACCATCGCCGACCTCGGCGAGTGGCCGTACCCCAAGCGCCAGCTGGTGCCGCTCACCGAGGTCGTCCACGACCGGCTCAACGTCGAGGTGTTCCGGGGCTGCACCCGCGGGTGCCGCTTCTGCCAGGCCGGCATGATCACCCGCCCGGTGCGCGAGCGGCCCGCCGAGCAGGTCCGCACCATGGTGCGCGAGGGCCTGCGCCGCACCGGCTACGACGAGGTGGCGCTCACGTCGCTGTCCACCGCCGACTTCTCCGGCATCGAATCGGTGGTCGCCGACGCGGTGAACCAGCCCGCGGGGTGCGGCAACGTCTCGGTGTCGCTCCCGAGCCTGCGCGTCGACGCCTTCACCGTGGGCCTCGCCGGCCAGATCCAGAAGGCCCGCCGCACCGGGCTCACCTTCGCCCCCGAGGCCGGGTCGTGGCGCATGCGCCAGATCATCAACAAGCTCATCCGCGAGGAAGATCTCTACGGCGCGGTCGAGTCGGCCTACTCCGAGGGCTGGCGGCGCATGAAGCTCTACTTCCTCACCGGGCTCCCGTCGGAGACCGACGTCGACACCCTCGGCATCGCCGAGCTGGCCCGCAACTGCGTCGAGCTCGGCCGGGCCCACCACCGCTCACCGTCGGTCACCGTGTCGGTCGGCGGCTTCGTGCCCAAGCCGTTCACGCCGTTCCAGTGGTTCGGGCAGAACACCGTGCCCGAGCTGTCGCGCAAGATCGGCCTCTTGCGCGACGCCACCCGCCGCGACCGTGGCGTCAACCTCAAGTGGCACGACCCGAAGGCCACCCTGGTCGAGGGCATCATGAGCCGCGGCGACCGCCGTCTCGGGCCGGTCATCGAGCACGTCTGGCGCCAGGGCGGCACGTTCCAGGAGTGGTCCGAGCACTTCGACCACCAGCTGTGGCTCGACGCCATGGCCGCCCACGGCCTCTCGGTCGACTGGTACGTCCACCGGCACCGCACCGAGGACGAGGCCCTGCCGTGGGACCACCTGTCGGCCGGTCTGCACCGCGACTTCCTCTGGCAGGACTGGCAGGACGCGCTGCGCGAGCAGGGCATCGAGGACTGCCGCTGGACCCCCTGCTACGACTGCGGGGCCTGCACCGGCTACGGCATCGAGCACATCGTCGCCTCGGCCACCCCGCCGGCGGGCGGCTCCCAGGGCACCGGCCAGGATCTCGCCAGCGGCGGCGAGGTGCCGGTCACGTTGCTGGCCGCCCGACCCACGCCGGCGGTCCCGCGGTGAGGGTCCGGCTGCGCCACACCAAGCTCGGCAAGATCCGCTTCCTCGGCCACCGCGACGTGGCCCGGGTCTGGGAGCGGGCGCTGCGCCGCGCCGAGCTGCCCCTCGCCTACTCCGAGGGGTTCTCCCCCCGGCCCAAGATCAGCTTCGGGCTGGCGCTGTCCACGGGCTACGAGTCGCTCGGCGAGTACCTCGACATCGAGCTCGACCCCACGCACCGCGAGGTCGATGTCGCCGCGCTGCCCGCCGTGCTCTCGGACCTGTTGCCCGAGGGCATCGACGTGCAGGCCGCCGCCGAGATCGAGCGCGGCGGCCAGTCCCTGCAAGAAGCCGTCACCAGCTGCTCGTGGCTCATCGACGTCGGCGGGGCCGACCTCGACGCCGTCTCCGCCACGGTCCACGAGGCGCTCCGGGCGCCTTCCCTCGTGCTCACCCGAGAGCGCAAGGGCAAGCCGGTCACCGACGATCTGCGCCCCCAGCTGCTGGCGCTGTCGGTCGTGGGACCCGCACCCGGCGGGGTCCGGCTCGACGCCGAGCTGGGCACCCACCCCCGCACCCTGCGACCCTCCGAGCTCCTGGCCGCCATCGATCCGGCCCTCGACGAGCTCCGGGTGCGTCGCACCCACCACTGGTCGACGCTCGACGGCGCCCGCCGGGAACCCCTCCCGGTCGGTGCGACGTGGGCGCCGCACGCCTGCGAGCGTGCGTCATGAGAAGGGACCTCCCCGATGTCCGACGACACCGCCTCCGGTGCCACCCCACCCCGGGATCGCCCGGCCGACGACGCTGAGTCGCCCGCCGACCGGCGCCGCACCGACACCTCCGAGCCCACCGGATCCACGGCCGACGGCCGCGGGTCGGCACCGGGCGGCGAGCGCAGCGGGTCCGACACCGCGGGCGACGGGGCTGTCGACCCCAACCGCCCCCGCCGCCGACGCGGCTCGCGGGGCGGTCGCAACCGCTCGCGCTCGGCGGGGAGCCGTCCCGACGAGAGCTCGGCCGGCGACCGCACGACTGGCGACCGCACGACCGGCGACCGCGCAGGCGGCGAGTCCGATGCGTCGCGCCCGACCGAGCCCGCCGACGCCTCCGCTGGACGCGACGACGGGGGGCGCGATGGCGCCGCTGCCGATGCGGCGGCGCGCCGTCCCCGCATCGGCGACACCCGCCCCGCGCCGGCCCCCTCGTCGTCGGGCGGGCGCGCCACCGCGGCCGACCGGAGCGTCGAGGGCGCCGATGGTGGGGGCGCGGGCAGCGGGTCGAGCGCCCGTCGCCGCCGTCGCCGCGGCGGCCGGGGGCGCAGCAGTGGGGGATCAGGCAGCACCAACGGTGGTGGCGGCCGGACCTCGGCGTCGTCACCGGTCGAGGCGGTCCTCGGCGACGACGACCCCATCGAGCTCGACGACGCCACGCTGAAGCGACGCCGGGGTCGTGAGCGCAAGGGTCGCCCGGTGGGGCGCTACCTCATGGCGGTGAGCGTGCGCCCCGAGGCCACCCAGATCGCCGTGCTCGAGGGCCGCAACCTCATCGAGCACCACGTGTCGCGGCCCTCCGACGACGACACCCAGATCCACGGCAACATCTACCTCGGCCGGGTCCAGAACGTCCTGCCCGGCATGGAGGCGGCGTTCATCGACATCGGCACGCCGAAGAACGCGGTGCTCTACCGGGGCGACGTGCACTTCGACCCCGACGACGTCGACTCCTCGGGCGGCCAGCCCCGCATCGAAGACGTGCTCAAGGCCCGCCAGAGCATCATCTGCCAGGTCACCAAGAACCCGATCGCCCACAAGGGGGCCCGCCTCACCCAGGAGGTCTCCCTCCCCGGGCGCTTCGTGGTCCTGGTCCCCAACTCGAGCACCTACGGCATCTCCAAGCGCCTTCCCGACAACGAGCGCAAGCGCCTGCGGTCCATCCTCGACCGGGTCAAGCCCGACACCCACGGCATCATCGTGCGCACCGCCGCCGAGAACGTCACCGCCGAGGAGATCGAGCGCGACGTCGCCCGGCTGGTGTCGCAGTGG
>DATHSN010000031.1:0-15497 GCA_035464115.1 Acidimicrobiales bacterium
GACCTCGTAGTTCGATACCGTCGAGGCCAGCACGACGTCCGGCGCGAGACCGGCCGAGTAGGTGCTGTTCCCGAAGCAGAACACGTCGCCGGCGGGGGCACCGGCGTCGCGGCACGCCTGGTAGACGCCGCTCTGGCCCGCGGCCAGCTGGTTCCACAGCGACGTGACCCCGGCGTCGAACATCTGGCGAGCGGTCTCGAGCCCCAGCTGGGGATCCTCGAAGGTGCCGGTGTAGACGACCTGGATCTCGGCACCGGGTGCGTACTCCTCGATGGCCTGACGGAACCCGGCCTCGGCCTGCAGCTCGAAGGGCAGCCCGGGGCCGCCGATGAACCCGACGGTTCCACCCTCGGGCACGCCCTGGGCGGCGAGGAACCCGGCGTTGTAGCCGAGCTCCTCGAAGACCGAGAGGTAGACGTTGACGTTGGTGGCCCCCTCCACGGGGAGCGAGGTGGAGAACGCCTGGGCGGGGAACTCCGGGGCGTAGCGCGCCACGCCGGGGACCAGGTCGAAGCCGTGGGCCACGATGAGGTCGTGGTCGCCCGACGACGCCGCGTTGCGCACCGCGTCCTCGAGCGCAGCGTCACCGCCCTCGGCGATGCTCTCGATCACGGTCACCTCGATGGCGCCGTCGGTCTCGGCGGCCGACCGCAGCCCGTCGGCCATGGCCTGGTAGAAGCCGCCGTCGTTGGCGGGTCCACCGATGAGAAGCACGAGCGAGAGCGGCTCGCCATCGATGGTCGGCTCGTCACCGGCGTCCTCCTCAGCCGCGTCGGCGTCGGCGTCCTCGGCAGGCTCGGCGTCGGCCTCGTCGGCCTCGTCGGTGGCCGCCGCGTTCGAGGTGTCGGCAGTGGTGGAGTCGTCGTCGCCGCAGGCCGCGGCGAGCAAGGCGAGCGCGGCGAACAGGGCCAGGAGCAGGCGTCGGGTGCGCATGGGTGTCCTTGGGGGGCCGGGGCGGCTGCGGAGACGGCCGCCGATCGGCACCGACCCTCCAACACAGACATGTCTGACATGTCTTCCCTGCGTTACGGCTCGGTGAACCGGGCGACCCGCGGCGTCACGGCAGCTGGTGGACCACGAGCGGCAGCACGGCCGAGGCTCCCGCCCGCCGGAGCTCGGCGGCGGCGACGGTCATCGTCCAGCCGCTGCGCAGCCGGGCGTCGACGAGCAGCACGGGGGCGGCGGGCACCTCCGCCCCGGGCCGCACCCGCAGGCCGGCCAGCCCCGCCACCCGGGCGGCCGACGCCACGTCGGCCGGCGGTGGCGCGCCGTCGAGCTCGAGCAGGTCGAGCAGCGGGAGGCGCCCCACCCCGGCCACGTGGGCGGCGAGGGCGGCCACGACGTCGCCGTGGTCGCGCGACGGCACCACCGCCACCGCCTCGGGCCGCGCCGCCCACGAGTCCTTCCAGCGCCGCAGGACCTCGACCAGGGCGGCCCCGACCGCGTCGACCGCCGCATCGCGCCCCTCGCCCGGCGCGCCGAACAGGGCGCCGAGCACGTCGCTCCACGCCGGATCGTCGGCGAACGCCAGCGCCCGCCCGTCGGCGGCCCCCACGATCTTCCCGGAGCGCCCGCTGGCCCCGCCCGGCCAGAGCTTGCGGGGCGGGATCACCACGTCGAGCCCCCGCAGGAAGGCCTGCGCCCCGGCCACCCCGTCGGGCGACGGCACGCGCCCGGGATCGGGCAGCGCGCCGGCGCACACCGAGCACCGCCCGCACGGGGCCGGCTCCGGATCGTCGAGGCTGCGCTGCAGGAACGCCATGAGGCAGCCCTCGCCCCGGGCGTAGGACCGCATGATGCCCGCCTCGGCGGCCCGCACCCGGCGCAGCTCGGCGTAGCGCTCGGTGTCGTAGGACCACGGCGCGCCGGTGGCCCGCCAGCCGCCCTCGACCCGCTCGACCGCGCCGTCGACCGCGAGCACCTTGACCAGCGCCTCGAGCCGCCCCCGCCGGATGCCCGTCGCCGCCTCGAGCCGGGCGACCGAGACCGCGCCGCCCGCGGCGGCCAGCGCGTCGATCACCGCGGTGGCGTGGTCGGGATCGGGGATCGACGCGGTGGCGAAGTAGTCCCACAGCCGCTCGTCGCCCTCGCTCGGCAACAGCACGGCCACCGCGTCGTCGAGGGCCCGGCCGGCCCGGCCCACCTGCTGGTAGTAGGCGACGGGGCTGGCCGGGGACCCCACGTGCACGCAGAACGCCAGGTCGGGCTTGTCGTAGCCCATGCCCAGCGCGCTGGTGGCGACCACCGCCTTGAGGTCGTTGGCCCGCAACCGGTCCTCGATGGCGGCGCGCTCGTCGGCGGGCGTGGCCGACGAGTAGGCCACCACGTCGTGGCCCCGGTGGGCGAGGAACCCCGCCAGCCGGCCGCACTCGGCGACGGTCATGGCGTAGACGATGCCCGAGCCGGCGAGCCCGTCGAGGGCCTCGTCGACCCAGGCGAAGCGCTCGAGCGCCGACAGGCCGGGCACCACGCCCAGGCGCAACGACGACCGGGCCAGGCTGCCGCGGAACACCTCGGTGTCGGCCCCGAGCTGGGCGGCCACGTCGGCCGTGACGCGGGCGTTGGCGGTGGCGGTGGTGGCGAGCACCGGGCACCCCGGCGACAGCGAGAACAGCGTGGCCGCGACCCGCTGGTAGTCGGGCCGGAAGTCGAACCCCCAGTCGCTGATGCAGTGCGCCTCGTCGATCACCACCAGCCCGACCCGACCCGCCAACCGATCGAGGGCGCGGGCGAACCGGGGGTTGGCCAGCCGCTCGGGCGACACGAGCAGCACGTCGAGCTCGTCGCGGGCCAGGGCGTCGAGCACGTCGTCCCAGTCGTCGACGTTGGTGGAGTTGACGGTGGCGGCCACGAGCCCGGCCCGCGCCGCGGCGTCGATCTGGTCGCGCATGAGGGCGAGCAGCGGCGACACCACCAGGGTGGGGCCGGCGCCGGCGGCCCGGCGCACCGCCGTGGCCGCCCAGTAGACGGCGCTCTTGCCCCACCCGGTGGCCTGCACCACCAGCACCCGGGCGCCGTCACGGGCCACCGCGTGGATGGCGGCGCGCTGGTCGTCGCGGGCCACCGCCCCGGGACCGGCGAGCGCGGCGATGGTGGCGTCGACGTGGTGGTCGATCGATGCGGGGTCGGTCTCGGACGGAGCGCTCACCCGGTCCACTGTGCCCGATGGGTGTGACGCTCCCCCACCGTCACCGGTCGCCGAAGCGGGGGTTGCCCATGGCCTGCTCGCTCTCCTCCTTGTGGAGGCGCTCGTCGTAGGAGATCTGCCGGAACAGGTCGGCCAGGCTGTCGTAGGACCCGAAGTCGTCGGCGAAGTCGCCGTCGTAGGGGACGTGCTCCCACTCGGGGTGCTCGGCGACGAGCAGGGCGTACTCGTGCTCGGCGTGGTCCTCGAAGTCGGCGTTGAGCCGGTAGCTCCACGCCGGGCGCACCACGTACATGAACCACGAGAGCTGGTAGTACGCGAAGGCCAGGATCTGCGGGACGATGCGGGTGCGGACGAACGGGCGCTCGTCGTCGCCGGTGAGCTCCTCGAGGATCAACAGGTGCCACTGCTCGTTGTCCTGCTCGAAGCGGGCGACGCGCACCCGGTCGAAGACCCGGCGGGCGAACCCGGGGCGCCGGGCGGTGTGGGTGACCGCCACGTAGGCGACGTTCTCCCAGGCCTGGTAGGGCACGCGGGCCACCAGCTCGAGGACCCGGAACTTCTCCAGGGTCCGCGGCTCGCCGTAGAGCCGGTCCATGATCGCGAACAGGGCGCGGGCGCTCCAGGAGTACGTGCGCCGCGGCCGGTCGAGGGTGGCCTGCTGCTCGGCGACGAGGCGATCGTGGTCGAGCCGCTCCATGGGCCCGAAGGGCGGTCGCTCGCCGACGGCCCGGGTCACCGGGCCGGGGGTGGGTGTGCGCTCGGCATCGGTCATCGTGGCCATCTCCGGGGGGTCGGGTGGAACGTATCTCTCCGATCACGCCGTTTCGAAACCTCCCGCGGCGTCACGGCTCGACGAGGAACGCGCCCGAGAGGTCGGCGAGGTGCAGCAGCCGACGCATCACCGGGCTCGGGTGGCGCAGGGTGATCGCGCGACCGTCGCCCTCGAGGCGGTCGCGTGCCGCCAGCAGCGCGCCGAGGCCGCTCGCGTCGACGAACGCCACGTGGCGGCAGTCGAGGGTCACCCGGGACGCGCCCGCGACGGCCAGGCGATCGAGGTGCTCGACCAACGACGGCGAGCTCGTCACATCGAGCTCACCGCGCACGACGACGACCACCTCGTCGGGGTCGTCGAAGGTCTCGAGGGTGAGCAGGGGGCGTCGACGAGCGGCGCACATGGCGAGGGCATCCTCCGAGCGAAGGGTTCCGTCGCCACCTCGGCGCATCCCCGCGGGGCGTCGCCTCGGCCAGCGCACCGAGGTACGTGGGCATCCGTGCGGCCGGGCCACGGCCGCACAGCGTCGGTCAACCTAGCCCACCTCGGTGGTGGCGTCGCGTCGGGGTTCGCCGAGGACGAACACCTCGACGACGTGCTGGGCGTTCATCAACAGCTGGCTGTGGTAGTCGATGACCGGCCGACCGACGACCCGCTCGACCGCCTCGAAGAACACCGGCGCCATCAGCTCCTGGAACCGCAGGCGCACGGCCCGCACCAGGTCGACGGCGCCACCATCGATCAGCGTGCGCTCCAGTTGGGTCAGCCCGCCCCGCATCACGCAGAACACGAACCGGTCGTCGGCGAACGTCTTGGTCTCCTCGGGACCCCGGCCGAAGTGCTGGGCGTGGATCCGGGCGATCTCGTTCGACACCGCGGTGCGGGTCTCCGGGCTGATCTCGGTGGCGAGGTCCATGGCCCGCCGCTACCCCGGTCGGCGCCCGCTGAACGTCCGACGGGGCCGCCGTTCAGGTGGCGAGCTCGGCCCACACCGACTTGCGGCCACCCTCGTGGTCGACCCCCCACCGCGTCGCCAGGCGGGACACGATCATCAGCCCGCGACCCCCGATGCGGTGCGGGTCCCACGGCTGCTGCCGGGGGGTGCCGCCGCCCCCGTCGGTGACCTCGAGGCGCAGGTGACCGCGAACGAGGCGCACGTCGAGGTGTGCGGGCGAGTGGGCGTGGAGCACCGCGTTGGTCACCAGCTCGCTCACGATGAGCTGCGCGTCGTCGACCAGCCGCTCGCACCCCCACCGGGTGAGGGTGGCGATGACGAAGTGGCGAGCCTCGGCCGCGCTCGTGGTGTCGTCCGCGAACGAGCGGGTGGCGACCAGCTCATCCCCTCGCCGATCCGCCAGAGGCCCGGTCGCGGCGCTGCGGTCCTCACTCCTCATCGACCCGGCTGCTCCCCTGCGGCCACGCTCACTCGCACGATGGCGGACCCGCGGTGCTGACGTGTGTCTGGCCCATCGTGTCACGTCGGGAGGCGGCGGGCGCACACCCTGGCGCGGTCCGGCCGGCTGCGTACGATCACACGGTGATCGAGCTCGACGCCGTGGAACTGATCGGCTACGCCGCGTCGGCCCTGGTGGTGCTCTCGCTCGCCATGACCTCGGTGGTGCGCCTGCGGGCCATCTCCTTCGTCGGCTCGCTCACCTTCACCGTCTACGGCGCGCTCATCGGTTCGGTCCCGATCGTGATCACCAACGTCGCCATCGCCCTGCTCAACGTGTGGTTCCTGCGCGCCGAGCTCGGCGGCGGCCGCGACCTCGGCGCCTCGGTGATCGATGCCGATGCTCCGTTCCTCGCCGACTTCATCCGGTTCCACCGCGACGACATGCGGCGCTTCCAGCCCACGATGTCGATCCCCGACCACGACGCCTTCGCCCTGCTGTTGCTCCGCGACGGGCTCCCGGCCGGTGCCCTGGTCGGGAAGCGGCACGACCACGTGCTCGAGATCACCCTCGACTACGTGATGTCGGCCTACCGCGACTCGCGCATCGGCGGCTGGCTGTTCGGGCCGGGCGCCGACGTGTTCCGGGACCAGGGGTTCACCCGACTCGAGACCCGGCCGGGCGACGACACCCATCGCGACTACCTCGAGACGGTGGGGTTCCGCCCCGAGGGGTCGGTGCACGTGCTCGACCTCACCCGCTGAGCCGTCCCCTCGCTCACCCCGGCACCGCGTCGGCCCACATGACGCAGGCCCGGCCGGCCGCCTTGGCCCGGTAGCCGGCCCCGTCGGCCGCCGCGACGAGATCGGACGGGGAACGGTCCGGCGCGCCGAGCGCCACGCCGATGCTGGCGGTGATCGAGACCACGTGACCGTCCGCCAGCGCCATCGGGACCCCGATGGCGCCCAGGATCTTGTGGGCGAGCGAGTCCACGTCGGCGCGTCGGGGGCGGTGCGTCGAGTCGAGCAGCACCAACAGCTCGTCACCCCCGAGGCGGGCGACGAGGTCCTCGGCGCGCACGCAGCGCCGCACCCGGTCGGCGACGGTGACGAGCACCTCGTCGCCGGCGGCGTGACCGAGCGTGTCGTTCACCTCCTTGAACCGGTCGAGGTCGACGAACAACACGACCGGCAGGTTCGGCCCCCGGGAGGCCCGGCTGAGGGCGGCGGCCAGGCGGTCCTCGGCCAGCGCCCGGTTGGCCAGGCCGGTGAGCGGGTCGTGGGTGGCGTCGTGGGTGAGGCGGTCCCGCAGGCGGTACAGCTCGCTCAGGTCGGTCACCGTGCACACGAACCGCAGCGGTCGCTCGGGCAGCACGGCGATGTCGCTGCGCACGGCGCGCTCGGTGCCGTCGCGGCGCACGATGCGGTGCTCGATCGTGGTCGACCCGCCGATGACGGCCAGCCGGCGGAGCGCCCGCTGCACCTGGCGCAGGTCGTCGGGGTGGATCAGGTCGTGGCCCCGCACGGTGGCGAGAGCCTCCCCGGAGTGACCGCAGAGCGCCTCGAAGGCGGGGTTCACGTAGGCGAAGGTGCCGTCGGGCCGCATGAGGTGGATGGGCAGCGGCGACTGCTCGGCGAGGGTCCGGAACCGCTGCTCGCTGCGCCGGAGCGCATCGCGGTGCTCCCGCTCGGGGGCGACGTCGGTGACCGAGCACACCACGCCGACCGGAGTGGTCGGGTCGTCGCCCACCGCTGCGGTCGACAACCGCACCCAGCGCACCTCGGCGCCCACCCGCACCCCGAGCTCGCGGTGGACCGCGCCGTGGCCGAGCCGCAGGGTGGCGCCGATCGGGGTGAAGTCGCGCCCGAGGGCGACGCCCTCGCCGTCGACCGCGTCGGACAGCAGCGTGTCGGTGTGCAGGCCCACCAGGTCGCCCTCGCTCGGGCCCAGCAGCTCGGCGGCCGTGGGGTTGGCGTAGGTGATCCGGCCGCTGTCGTCGTGGAGGAGCACGCCGTGGTCGATGCCCGCCAGCACGGTCTGCAGCTCCCGACGGTGCCGGTGGGCGGCCGCGAGCGCGTCGCGGGCGGCGGTGCGGTCGTGGACCATGCAGTAGATGGCCGGGCGCCCCTGCCAGGTGACCGGGCGGGTCACGACCTCGACGGGGGTGGTGCCGCCGTCGACCCGCCGGTGCAGGGTCTCGAACCGGGCCGGCTCGCGGAGCGTGCGCGCGACCAGTGGGACCAGCTCCGCGTGGGTGAGGCGGGCCTCCCAGTCGGGGATGTGGCGGATGGCGGGGTCCCACGGCTCGGCGCCGAGGGTGCGCCAGAACGCGGGGTTGGCGTCGAGCAGGCGCATGTCGGCACCGACGATGCACAGCCCGTCGGCCGACTCGTCGGTGAAGGTCTGGTGGCGCACCAGCGCGGCCCGCTCCCGCGACCGCAGGTAGGAGGCCACGACCGAGATGCCGACGGTGACCCCGGCGACGGTCACCAGGTTCCACAGCGGTGCGGGCTGGGCCGACACCACGATGGCGAACGCCGTCCACGCCACGATCCAGGCGAGGTGGCCCACCAGGCCCCGCCGCTCGTTCACGGCGATGGCCGCGATGAGGCCGGCGGCCACGAAGAACACCCCCGCCTCGACGTGGGCCGGGGTGTCGCGCTGGTGGAACAGGACCAGCGCGACCAGCGGGGCCGGGACGGCCACCAGCGCGTGCACCACCGCCGGGCGCAGTGGCCGGTCCGGGTGGCGCAAGAGCCCCGCGGCGATGCCCGCCACCAGCGCCACGCCGCCCAACGGCACGAGGTAGGGCTGGTCCTCGTGGTGGGGCAGCAGCGCCGAGGCCAGCCCGACCGCGCTCAAGCCGGCGAAGATCACACCGAGGAACCACCGGGCGCGGGGGTCGGTCGTCGGGAGGCGCGACGCGGCCATCACCTGTCCATCGGTGCCCAACCCGCCCCGCTGAGGGTCCGCGCCCTCAGGATCCGAGGATGCGGGCCTTCTCGGCGGCGAGCTCGTCGTCGGTGAGGATGCCCTGGTCGCGCAGCGCGGCCAGGCGCTCGAGCTGGCTGATCCGGTCGTCGGCCGACGCAGCGGGCGCGGGGGCCGGGGCCGGGGCCGGGGCGGGTGCTGCGGGAGCCGGGGGCGGCGGGGCCGGAGCCGCCGCCTGGGCGGCCGCCGCCTGCTTGCGAGCGACGTTGCCGCTCACCGCCGTGGCGGTGCCGGCGATCACCGCGGTGCGCGCCGCGGTGCCGACCAGCCCGGGACGTCCCATGCGTCGTCGTCCGATGGTCATCAGCTCTCGTCCTCTCCGGTCGCCGCGGCGACCACCACGTCCCGAGGGATCCGTTCCAGGGCGACGATCTCGGCGTCGGCCCTGCGCAGGGCGGCGGCGAACTTCGCGGCCCACACGTCCTCCCACACCAGCACCGCCGCCGAGTCGCCGGGGGCCAGCCCTTCGGCCGCGAGCATCAGGTCCTCGTCGCTGAGCGCGACGTCGTCCTCGTCGTCGGCGTAGCCGAGAGCGCGGAACGCCGCCGCCTCGGTGTCGTCGAGCTCGACCAGCTCGAGCACGTCGACGTCGCCGTCCTCGCTCTTGGTGATGAAGACCAGGTCGAGGATGCGGACCGTGCCGGCGTCGACGAGGTCGGCGAGGGCCGGGGCGATCTCGCCCCGGAACCGGCTGCCCGGGAACCGGACCACCAGGAACTCGACGGGGCCCAGCTCAGCGACATCCATGGCTCTCCTCTCGGTGACGCGCCCTGGGTGGGCGTCGACGTCGAGATGGTGGCCCAGCGCCGGGGGTGAGCGAGTCACCCGGTTCGGGTGAATGGCGCGCTCAGGCCCGGGGCGCCACGTGCAGCGCCTCGAGGCCGCGGATCGTGAACGTCGGGTGGTACCGCGGCTCGGCGGCGAGGACGAGACCGGGGGCCCGCCGGATCAGCGCCGCCAGCGCCACCTCGATCTCGAGGCGGGCGAGGGGGGCCCCGACGCAGAAGTGGATGCCACCACCGAAGGCCAGGTGAGCCGGGTCGCCCCGCCCGACGTCGAAGCGGTCGGGATCGTCGAAGCGGCGCGGGTCGCGCTCCCCCGAGCAGAACAGCATGGCGATCTTCTCGCCCACCGGGATCGGGGTGTCGGCCACCTCCAGCCCGTCGTCGAGCACCCACCGATCGAAGCGCTGGAGCGGCGCGTCCCACCGCAGCATCTCCTCGACCGCGGTGCGGGCGTCGACCTCGCCGTCGACCAGCCGACGCCACTGGTCGGGATGGCGCAGCAGCGCCCGGGTGCCGTTGCCCATGGTGTTGACGGTGGCCTCGTGGCCCGCGTCGAGCAGCACGATGGTGGTGGAGATGATCTCGTCCTCGGTGAGGTGCTCGCCCTCCTCCTCAACCGCGACGAGGCGGGACACGAGCGCGTCGTCGGGCTGGCGGCGCTTGGCGGCGATGAGGTCCGCCGTGTACTCGCGGAACTCCGCCGAGGCCCGATCGGCCGCGGCGCGCTGCTCGTCGGTCACCGCGGGCTCGTACATCTTCACGATGGCGTGCGACCAGTCGAGCAGCAGCTGCGTGTCGGCCCGCGGGACACCGAGCAGCGAGCAGATGACCGCCACCGAGTAGGGCTGGGCGACGTCGCCGATGAGGTCGAAGGCCTCTCGGGCGACGGCCTCGGCGAGCAGCCCGTCGGCCAACCGCTCCATCTCGGGGCGCACCGCCTCGACCGCGCGGGGCGTGAACACCTTGGCCACCAGCGACCGGATGCGGGTGTGGTCGGGCGGCTCGAGCTCGAGCAGCGACCACCGCTCGTTGGCGTCGAACGCCGACCAGCGCGGATCGGGCGGCGGGTGGCCGAGCTCCTCGGGGGTGTAGCGGTGGTGGAACACCCGACCGACACGGCGGTCGCGCAGCAGCCGCTTGATGTCGTCGAACCGGGTGACGACCCACACGTCCTGGGCGTCGTCGCGGTAGAGCGGGGTGGCCTCGCGCACCGCGCCGAGCACCGGGTACGGGTCGGCGATGAACCCCGGATCGGCGACGTCGAAGGCGGCGAGCAGCTCGGCGGGAGGGGACACGTGGGCCATCACGCCATGATGGCGGTCACCACCGTGCGCCGCGACCGCGTCGGTACGCTGCGGCCCCATGGAGCGTCCCCCTGCTGCCCGACCGCTGGAGCACGGGGTGTTCGCCAACCGCACCCTCAACCTCCGCAGCGTGGCCGCCATCGGCTACGACATGGACTACACGCTCATCCACTACCGCACCGACGAGTGGGAGCGGGCCGCGTTCGAGCACGCCCGGCGGGTGCTGGGCGCGAGCGCGTGGCCGGTCGACGACCTGGTGTTCGACCCGGCCGACCACATCCAGGGCCTGGTGATCGACCTCGACCTCGGCAACCTGGTGAAGCCGAGCCGGTTCGGCTACGTGATCCAGGCCCACCACGGCACCCGCCCGCTGGGGTTCGACGAGCTGCGCACCGCCTACGCCGGCACCGTCGTCGACCTGGCCGAGCCACGCTGGCGGTTCATCAACACGTTGTTCTCGCTGTCGGAGGCCTCGCTCTACGCGCAGCTGGTCGATCGCCTCGACGACGGGTCGGTGCCCGGTGTGCTCGGCTACGACGAGCTCTACCAGGCCGTGTCCGGGGCGCTCGACCAGTCCCACACGGAGGGGGCGCTGAAGGCGAGCATCATCGCCGACCCCGACCGCTTCGTGGAGCTCGACGACGGCGTGGCGCAGACGCTGCTCGACCAGCGGGCGGCGGGCAAGAAGCTGTTGCTCATCACCAACTCCGACTGGGCGTACACCCAGCCGATGATGAGCTGGTGCTTCGACCGCCTCGTGCCGTCGGGGTCGTGGCGCGACCTGTTCGACGTGGTGGTCGTGGCTGCGGCCAAGCCGCGGTTCTTCATCGGTGACGAGCCCGCGTTCCGGGTGGTGGACGAGGCGCAGGGCCTCCTGTTGCCGCACTTCGGGGCGTTCGAGACCGGCGCCGTCTACCACGGGGGCAGCGCACGGATGGTCGAGACCAGCCTCGGCCTCACCGGCGACGAGATCCTCTACGTGGGCGACCACCTCTTCGGCGACGTCCACGTGTCGAAGTCGGCGCTGCGGTGGCGCACCGCGCTCATCATGCGTGAGCTCGAGGCCGAGCTCGCCGCAGCCGACCGCTTCTCCGCCGACGAGGAGCAGCTGCGCGAGCTCATGGCCCAGAAGGCGGCGCTCGAGGACGAGGTGGCGGTGGCCCGGCTCGACCGGATCCACGCCCGCGCCGCCGGCGACACCACCCGGGCCAAGGCCCGCCAGCGCGACATCGAGCGCGCCGGCGCCCGGCTCCGGAGCCTCGACGACCGCATCGCGCCGCTCGCCCGGGCATCGTCCGAGCTCGGCAACCCCACGTGGGGACCGCTCATGCGCGCCGGGTCCGACAAGAGCCTGTTCGCCCGCCAGGTCGAGCGCCACGCCGACATCTACACGTCGCGGGTGTCGAACCTCGGTCGACGCACGCCGTTCGCCTACCTGCGCGCCGCCCGCACCTCGCTCCCCCACGACGCCACCTGACGGTGAGGCCGGGGAGTGCCCGACCCGGTCAGGCGGGGGTCAGCTCCACGAGCAGCTCGAGGAGGACCGCGGCACGCTCGTGGTCGCCGGGGCTGAGGTGGCCCTCGTGGGCGGCGATCCGCAGCCGGTGGAGCGCGGTGGCCACCTCGGCGGCGACGGCGGGTCGGTTCAAGCCGGCGACGAGCGGCGCGAGGTCGGCCAAGCCCTGGTGCGTGGCCGCGGCCCGCAGCGCGGCCGCGTGCAGACCCACGGTGGGGGCCGACGACGGCGGGACCAGCACGCTGGGTCGTGGGGCGAGGAGCGTCACGATGCCTCCGACGGTCGATGGGCCACCTTGGTTCCCACCCCGGCCGCGTTCCATGCAGCGATCGGCTGCCGGCGACGAGACCGGCTCAGGGGCGGCGGGAGCCGGCCACCAGGACCTCGATCACCTGGTCGATGAGGGCGTCGTCGACCTCGCCGTGGCGGACGAGCACCCGGAAGAACAACGGGGCGACGGCGAGCTCCACCACCGCAGCTGCGGCGAGGTCGTCGGGCAGCTCACCGCGGGCGATCGCCCGCTCGACGATGACCGCGGCCCGCGCCAGGCGGTCGGCCCAGAACGCGCCGGCGCCCTCGCGCGCGGCGTCGTCGCGGTCGGCCACGGTCGCCACCGCCACCGAGCGCCCGGCGGGGTCCGACAGGTTGGCCCGCACGCCCTCGAGCAGTCGGCGCAGATCGGCGCCGAGGGTGCCCTCGTCGGCGACCTCGACCGTGGCGTCGGAGCGCTCGAGGAGGGCGTCGAGCACGAGCGCTGACGGGGTGCCCCAGCGCCGGTAGATCGTCGACTTGTGGACGCCGGCGCGGGCCGCCACCGCCTCGAGGCTGATGCCGGTGTCACCACGCTCGGCCAGCTCGGCGAGGGCGGCCTCGAGCACAGCGGCGCGGATGCGGGCGCTGCGGCCCCCGGGCCGGACGGTGACGCGGTCCATCGCCCCAAACTATCGCGACGTCTGTTGCATTACTGCGGCAGACCCGCCATACTGCGACACGAGTCGCGACAAGAGGAGCCGCCGCATGCGCCGCATCGAGACCACCATCGACATCGACGTGACCCCCGAGCAGGCCTGGGCGGTGCTGGTCGACCTCGACGGGCACGCCGAGTGGAACCCGTTCATGAGCGAGATCCGGGGGGTCGCCGCCGTCGGCGAGCGCCTCACGGTCACCTTCACCCCACCCGGGCGTCGAGCCACGACGTTCCGGCCGACGGTCACCGCGGCGGATCCGGCCCGGCGCTTCGAGTGGCTGGGCCGGCTCGGGATCCCGGGGCTGTTCGACGGCCGCCACCGGTTCGACCTCGAGCCGCTCGCCGACGGCCGGACGCGCCTGGTCCACAGCGAGGAGTTCCGTGGCGTGCTGGTGCCGCTCCTCTGGCGCTCGCTCGCGACCGCGACGCGCACCGGCTTCGAGCAGCTCAACGCCGCGTTCGCAGCCCGGTGCGTCGCGGTGGTCGAGCAGGCCACGCGCTGACGCGTGGCAGGGCCGGCTCCGCCCACCGGGTCCCCCGACCAGTGGGCGGAGCCGACCCAGGTCAGCCCGTCGCGGCCTCGCGCCAGGCGATGGCGCGCTCACGCCGCACGTTGCGGCGGCGCTTCCAGAACGGCTGCTTCCACGGACGGAACGCATGCGTGCCGACCTTGGCCGGGCCCCGTTCCTCGGGTGCCACCCGTTCGCGGGTCGGCTTCGGCTCGGGCAACACGACATCGTCGAGCGAGTCCTCGAAGTGGGCTTCGTGGAGCGCCTGACGCGTGGAGTGCCGCTGGGCCCGGTGGTGCGCCTTGCGCATCTCGCGGGCCTCGGTGTCGTAGGCCGACTGGTCGGACCGGCGGCGCCGGTGACGAGCTCCCATCGCACTACCTCCCTGCCCACACCTGACGCGTGGGCGTTCGACGGTGCATTCGCCGAACGACCCGGTTCCCCGGGAGACTGGGGCCACCGAGGCCCCGGGAGGTCCGTGGGTGGACCCTACGCCCTCGGCGCCAGCCGTGCTCGCCCGATGCGCTGACCAGGCCCGACGCGACATCGGGACCCCCGAGGGGGTCCCGATGCGAGGCTGCTGAGAGGCGCCGGTGCGGCGCCGGGGTGGCTAGCGGATGCCGACGTGGCGGGCGCAGCTCCACGGGCGCCAGCCCTGCTCGGCCCAGATCGAGGCGGCCACCTGGGCGTTCTGCCAGGGGTGGAGCATCTCGTGCCAGTCGAAGCCCATGGCGGCGACCCGGCCCTGGTGGACCCGGTTGATCTGGAACAGGCCCCAGTTGCCACCGCCCGGGCTGATGGCGTCGGGACGCAGCGTCGACTCGCAGTGGGCCACTCGGATGGCCTGCTCCTGCTGGGCCGGTGTGGCACCGCGCTCGGCGAACGCGACGCGGATCATCTCTTGGGGGGTGCAGGCACCGAGCGCTCCGACCAACAAGACGATGGCGAGAGCGCGACGGGCGCGCGACGAGGTGAGCAAGGGGGTCTCCTTTCCGGGACGATCGCTCCGCTCGCGGCGTGGCGTCCTCGGTGAGGCGCGACGGGGGGAGGGATCGCAGGGAAGCGGTGCGGGTTCGCACCAGGGACCCGGGGGATCCAGTGATCTGGGAGATCCAACCGGGAGGTCAGGCGGGGCACGTACCGGGCGCCCTACGCAAGGGCCTCAGTATGACACGGGTCAGCGCGAATATCGACATGAAACCGAAACAATACGGAGACTTCCGTCACGGCAACCGGCGCCAGCGCTGGGCCGTTCGCCCCGACGGCGCGCTCGACCGAGGGAGGACGAGAGCTGACCGCGGTTGATTCAGCTCAGGAGCGGTGGCGCCCCGTGGGCGACGAACCGGCCTCGTCGCCGGCCAGGATCCAGTCGCGGCTGGGCTCCGACGCGATCTCGTCGCTGAAGAAGGCGGCG
This sequence comes from Acidimicrobiales bacterium, assembly GCA_035464115.1. GTDB lineage: Bacteria > Actinomycetota > Acidimicrobiia > Acidimicrobiales > SKKL01 > DATHSN01. Next base: position 14,801 of record DATHSN010000031.1, read on the forward strand.
AAGGCCGCCTCGGACTCCGGGTCGTCGGGCGTGCCCCAGGCCTCGGCGAACCGGGGGGACGGAGCGGAGCGCACCACGGTGGCCTCGTCGTCGTCGGTCACGATCACCACGTCGGGCGCCGAGGCGGCGGCGATGCCCCGCGCCGTCGCCAGCTCGGCGACGTCGACGGGCTCGAGGCGCAGCGGTCCCCCGCCGAGCAGGCCCGGGTGCGACGCGATGCGGTGCATCTCGGCCGCCGACAGGGCCACACGGTGCTGGAGCTCGGCGCGGATGCGCTCGAGACCCATGGCTTCGGCGGCCACCGCCATCCGCAGGGCCTCGAGCTGCTGGGCCTCGCGTCGCACCTCGCGGCGCTGTGCGTCGAGCTCGGCGTCGGCCCGTCGGTGCGCCTCGGCCAGCATCGCCTGACCACGCCGGCGGGCGTCGTCGAGCAGCGAGTCGGCGGTGCGTCGACCGAGCGCCAGCAGGTCGGGCAGCGCCTGCTCGGCCTCCAGGGCCCGGGCCTCGGCGGCGGCCAACGCCTCGCTCAGCGCCAGGAGCTCCGGGCGGGCGGCGGACCGGGCGGACCGGCGGGATCGGATCGAGTGGCGCGACGAGGCCATGTGGTTCCTGTCGGCCCGCTCCGGCACGGAGTTGAGCACGCGGACGCCCAGCGCGCAACGATCGTGGGGTGGTGACGACGACCGAGAGCCCCGAC
>DATHSN010000032.1:0-3364 GCA_035464115.1 Acidimicrobiales bacterium
CCCGAGCCCCAGCCCAGCGGCCTCATCGGGGCCGCCCTGGGCGGAGATGACGAGCCCGACGCCGAGCCCGGTCAGGATCCCGGCAGGGATGAGGAGCCCGAACCGGCGGGTGACGACGTAGGCGACGAGGAACACCAGGCCGAGAGCCGGCACGACGACCGTGTCGTCGAGGTCGGTCGTCTCGACCACGACCCACAGCAGCCCGCCGACGATCAGCAGCAGCCCGGTCAGCCGACGCAGGTCTCGCATCTCGACATCACTCCAGTGTCGTTGCCGAGTCCCGAACCACGGTACCCGCCGGGCCGCTCACCGAGAACGGTGTTCACCTCGACTCGGTGCTCGATCGTCCTCGACACACGCCTGATGCCCAGCTCGTTGTTCGCCGGCAGGTCGACGTCCCACGCCAGGACCCGCTCGCTGGCGGCGGCCCAGCGCATGGCATCGCGGAACTTCGTGCCCCGCAACGTGTACAGGTTGGGCAGCGAGACGTAGACCTCGTCGGCGATCACCGCGGCACGGTGGTCGTTGGCAGGTACATGCCGATCTCGCTGGCCGCCTCGCCGCCCGTGAGGAACAACGTGAAGCGAACGCCGGCGATCTCGAACTCGGTCTCGCGGTCGATGAGCGTCGTGGGCTCGATGAACGTCCCGAGGGTCCCGCCGACGAACTGGCCGCCGATGCCGGTGTACGGCAGATCGTCGGGTGAGCGCATCGCCCCGTACATGTACGCGGCGCGCACGCCCACGATCGGGCCGACAACCGGTCGCGACGACCACGATCTTCCGCGCCGCTGAGTCCGCCATCACCCGCACCGGGTGATCGGGCCGGTCCGCCGGTGTGCTTGGCTTGTGGTCATGACGATCGAGCTCGTGCCCCTCTGCACCGTCGACGTGAGCCTTCGGGAGCCGATCATCGTCGGCGCCGGTCCGGCCGGCACCAGGGTGATCGGCGAGGTCGAGTCGGCGACGCTCCGGGGCGACCGCCTCTCGGGGTCGATGCTGGGCCAGGCCGCCGCCGACTGGTTGGTCGTGAACGGCACCGTCGGCATCGTCGACGTGCGGGTGGCGTTCCGCACCGACGACGGCGCCGCCGTGTTCGCGCAGTACCGGGGCCGGTTGGACCTGGCCACCGGCGACCAGGTGGTCTACGTGGCGCCCACCTTCGAGACCGGTGACGACCGCTACGCCTGGCTCAACACGGTGCAGGCCGTCGGCAAGGGCAAGCTCGACGGGCAGCACATCACCTACGAGTGGTACGAGGTCCGCTGAGAGACGACGTCGATCAGCGGTCGAGCCAGGTGGAGATGCACGCCTCGTTGCCGTCGGGGTCGGCGAGCACCCACCACGAGCGGGCGTGCTCGTCGGAGACCAGTGTCCCGCCCGCGGCGATGGCCGCGGCGACTCGATCCTCGGCGATGTCGTGGGGCACCGACACGTCGATGTGGAACCGCCCGCGTCCGGGTCGGGGCTCGTCCACCTGCTGGAACCACACGGGCGGGTCGATCCGGAGCGGGTCGATGAGCCTGCCGTCGATGTCGTCGTAGCCGAGCACCGCAGCCCAGAACGGCCGGATCCGGTCGGCGTCGAGGGTGTCGATCGCCACCTCCAGCGCCCGCATCCGGCGGGGCTCGGGTCGGGCTCCGTCGTCGGCGGCGAGGGCGGAGATCCGTCGGGCCAGCGCCACGTCGCGGTGGGTCACGCCGCCCACGGCGTGGGTGGTGAGCACCACCGTGACGACATCCGGGTAGCGCACATCGACGTCGGGGTGGTGCCCCGCCGCCTCGGCCGCCGCCGCGATCCGGGCGACGAGGTGGGCCGCCGCCGGGAACGACCCTGTGTGGTAGGTGGTGCGCAGCGCGCCCAGCACGAAGCGCCACCCGCGGAGCCCGGCCGTTGCCGCCAGCTCGGCCGGTGCGACCCGATCGACCGGAACGGGCTCGTCGGTGTGGTCATCGCCGCCGGTGATCGACCGGGACGCGGCCACGTCGTGCTGGTGGACGTCGGCGGCCCGCACCGGCACCGCCGACGGCGAGCTGGGGTCGCTGCCACGGAACCGCTCGACGGCCGCAGCCGAGGTCCAGCGCTCGAACACCCGCACCACGTCGGGTTCGAACGGGTCGGCGGTGAGGTGGAAGTCGATGCAGCCCTCGGCCGACCGGGCGTCGAGCGTCACCGTGAAGTGATCCTGGAGGAACCGGTCGCGCCCCGCCGGATCGACCCTCAGCGTTCCGGCCACGATGATCATGACGACCCTCCTCGGTACGCGCGATGGTCACTTCCGGCACGGTAGGTGCCGATGCAGGGCGCCACGTGTCAGACCGCAGGCGTGATGGGGCCGCCGCCGTTGGGGCGGTGGTAGGTCCAGGTGCCGTCGGGTTCGCGGTGCGGGACGAACCCGGCTTCCTTGAGCCGGTTGTGGAACCCGCATCTGGGTTGGCCGTTGTGGGTGTCGGTGGGGCCTCCGGCTCGCCAGGCTTCGACGTGGTCGATCTGGAGGTGGCGGACGGCGCGGTCGCAGCCGGGCCACATGCACCGTGGGATCCCGCCGCTGGTGGCCTGGTTCAGCAACACGGCGTCGCGGGCGGCGCCGGTGAAGCAGCGTTGCTTGCGGCCGAGGTCGATGACGGTGCCCTCGCCGTTGACCACCACGCGGCGGACATGGCCGATCAGCGCGGCGGCGACCGCGTCGCCGGGGTGCAGGTGGTGGCCGCTGAGGGTGCGACACACTCGCCCCGAGGGGTCGATCGGTTCAGCGGTGCCGCCGCCGTCCGCCGCGCCGGTGCTGGCCGCGGTGGGGTTGGTGGCACCGGCGAGGCGGGCGAGCTCGTGCTCGAAGCTGGCCTGGTCGATGACGATGTTCACCAGCGGCTCCGGTCGGCGCCCCTCGGGTGGTGCGGTCGCGGCGCGATGGGCCATGGCGACCAGGGCGTCGGCGCGGCGTTGGGCGGGGGTGCGGTCGAGCTCGTCGGGCGCCACGTCGTCGCGTCCGAGCCGCTGACGGGCTGCGGCGAGGTCGATCTGGTATTCGGCGTCGACGAACCGGTCGAAGATCTCCGCGAACGTGGCGCCCTGGAGCGCCCCGAAGGTCGCGGTGAGCGCGAAGGACTGTTCGATGGGGTCCTGCACGAACGCCCCCCGGCGCCGCGCGTGGGTGATCTCGCTGCGTTGCGCGGCCCCGTCGGCGTCAGCGAGGCGTTCCCACTGCGCCAGGAACACCACCAGCTCACCGTGGGTCTCGGTGGCGGCCTGCTCGGCGAAGATCGCATCGGCACCCTCGAGGAACGGTCGCACCCGCGGGTTGGACGCCACCCTCGCGATCGCCAGCACCGACGCCGTCGGCACCGTCCCACGCCGATACGCGTCGG
>DATHSN010000033.1:0-30894 GCA_035464115.1 Acidimicrobiales bacterium
CTTCACGACGAGACCAGCGCCTCGCCGACGGGCACATAGGGACGGCCCAACGCCTCGGCCACGGCCGGGTTGGTGACGTGGCCGCCGGCGGTGTTGAACCCCAGGGCGAGGGCGGGATCGGCGGCGGCGGCCGCGGCGGCGCCGTGCCGGGCCAGCGCCACCAGGTAGGGCAGGGTGGCGTTGGTGAGGGCGTGGGTGGACGTGTTGGGCACCGCGCCCGGCATGTTGCCCACCGCGTAGTGGACCACGTCGTGGACGACGAACGTGGGCTCGTGGTGGGTGGTCTCGCGCGACGTCTCGACGCAGCCGCCCTGGTCGATCGCGATGTCGACGATGACGGCGCCGGGCTTCATGCCCCGGACCATGTCCTCGGTGACGACCGTGGGGGCCCGACCGCCGGGGACGAGCACCGCGCCGATGACCAGGTCGGCCTCGGCGACCTCGCGCTCGACGACCCCCCGGTTCGACGCGAGGGTGGTGACCCGACCGGTGCGGATCTGGTCGAGGTAGCGCAGGCGGTCGAGGTTCTTGTCGAGGACCCGCACGTCGGCCTCGAGCCCGGCCGCCATCCACGCCGCGTTCCATCCGACGTTGCCGCCGCCGAGGACGACGACCCGGGCGGGGTTCACCCCCGACACGCCCCCGAGCAGCACGCCGCGGCCGCCGCGGTGGCGCTCGAGGCACGCCGCGCCGACCTGCACCGCCATGCGCCCGGCCACCTCGCTCATGGGGGCGAGCAGGGGCAGTGCCCCGTTGGCGAGCTGGACGGTCTCGTAGGCGACGCCGGTGACCTTGGCGTCGAGCAGCGCGGTGCCGACGCTCGGGTAGGCGGCGAGGTGGAGGTAGGTGAGCAGGACCTGACCGGGTCGGAAGTGCGGGAACTCGGCCGGCTGGGGCTCCTTCACCTTGCAGACGAGGTCGGCGCGCGCCCACACCTCGGCCGCGGTGGGCACGACCTCGGCCCCGGCGGCGCGGTACTCGTCGTCGGTGATCGACGAGCCCCGTCCGGCGTCCGCCTCGACGAGCACCGCCACACCGAAGCCGACGGCCTCGCGCACGCCGTCGGGGGTGACGGCGACGCGGTTCTCGTCGGACTTCACCTCGGCGGGGACGCCGACGACGAGCGTCACCGCCCCATCTCCGCCATGGCCTCGGTGAGCGCGGTGCGCAGGATGCCGCTGATCTTGTCGAACTCGTCGGGGCCGGCGATGAGGGGCGGGGCCAGCTGGACCACCGGATCGCCGCGGTCGTCGGCCCGGCAGTGCAGACCCAGCTCGAGCAGGCGCTTGGAGAGGAAGCCCCGCAGCAGCCACTCGGCCTCCTCGCCGGTGAACGACTCGCGGGTGTCACGGTCCTTCACCAGCTCGATGCCGTAGAAGTAGCCGGTGCCGCGGATGTCGCCGACGATGGGGAGGTCGGACAGGTCGTCGAGCGCGGCCCGGAAGACCGACTCGTTGGCCGACACGTGGGCGAGCAGGTCCTCGCGCTCGAAGATGTCGAGGTTGGCCAGCGCCACCGCGCAGCTCACCGGATGGCCGCCGAAGGTGATGCCGTGGAGGAACATGGCGCCCTCGCCGGTGAACGGCTCGGCGATGCGCTCCGACACGATCAGCGCGCCGAGCGGCGAGTAGCCCGAGGTGAGGCCCTTGGCCGAGGTGATCATGTCGGGCTGGTAGTCGAACTTCTCGGCGCCGAACATGGTGCCGAGGCGGCCGTAGGCGCAGATGACCTCGTCGGAGACGAGCAGCACGCCGTGACGGTCGCAGATCTCGCGCAGGCGCTGGAAGTAGCCCTCGGGCGGGGTGAAGCACCCGCCGGAGTTCTGGACCGGCTCCACGAACACGGCGGCGACCGACTCCGGTCCCTCCCGCAGGATCACCCGCTCGATGTCGTCGGCGCACGACAGCGTGCAGGCCGGCTGGTTCGCGCAGAAGTCGCAGCGGTAGCGGTTGGTGTTGGCGGCCTTGTGGGCACCGGGCACCAGCGGCTCGAAGATGTTGCGGATGGCCGACACGCCGGTGATGGCGAGGGCCCCCATGGTGGTGCCGTGGTAGGCGACGTTGCGGGAGATCACCTTGGTGCGCTGGGGCTGGCCGATGGCCTTGAAGTACTGGCGGGCCAGCTTCCAGGCCGACTCGACGGCCTCGGCGCCACCGGTGGTGAAGAACACCCGGTTCAGGTCGCCCGGCGCCGACTGGCCGATCCGGGCGGCCAGCTCGATGGCGGCCGGGTGGGCGTAGGTCCACAACGGGAAGAACGCCAGGTCGGTGGCCTGCTTGGCCGCGGCCTCGGCCAGCTCGGTGCGGCCGTGGCCCACCTGCACCACGAACAGCCCGGCGAGCCCGTCGAGGATCTTGTGGCCCTCGTTGTCCCAGACGTAGCAGCCCTCGCCGCGCTCGATGATGCGCAGCTCGGCCGAGCCGTCGGAGCCGAGACGGCTGAAGTGGCCCCAGAGGTGGCGGCGCGCCATCTCTTGCAGCTCATCGGCGGTGGGGGACATGCGGCACGCTCCTCGGGTCAGGTCCTGCTGATCCAACCGCATCGACCGGGTTCGCGCAAGCGATTCGATCGTGAACAGCCGATGACGATGACAGATTCGTGACCACCGGGCTGCTCCCGGCCCCATCCCGGCGGCGTCGCCCGGGTGGTGGCAGGCTGCGGCGGTGACCCACGCCGAGCTGCTCTTCCGCGGGACCGTCCGCACCGGCGACCCGCTGCGCCCCCTCGCCGACGCCCTCGCCGTGGCCGACGGCGTGGTGGTGGCGCTCGACGACGCCGCCCGCGCCGCGGCCGACCGCACCACCGAGGTGATCGACCTCGGCGGCGGCGCGCTCCTCCCCGCCTTCCGCGACGGCCACCTGCACCCGCTGTGGGGCGGGATGGAGCTGCTCGAGGCCCCGCTGGTCGGGGCCCGGAGCGTCGACGAGCTGATCGAGCGGGTGGCCCGCTACGCCGCCGAGCACCCCGAGCTCGAGTGGATCACCGGCGGCGGACACGATCCCACGCTCGCCCCCGGCGGCGTGTTCCTCGCCGAGTGGCTCGACCGGGCGGTCGACGACCGACCCGCGTTCCTGCTCGCCAACGACCACCACACCGCATGGGTGAACACCGAGGCGCTGCGCCGCGCCGGCATCGACGCGGCCACGCCCGACCCCGACCTCGGGCGCATCGGTCGCCACGGCGACGGCTCCCCCAACGGCACGCTCTTCGAGTGGACCGCCCAGGCCCTCGTCACCCGGGTGATGCCCGAACGGCCGCCCGAGCACCGCGCCGCCGGCCTCGACCGGGCGATGGCCGAGCTCGCCCGCCACGGCATCGTGTGGGGCCAGGAGGCGGCTGCCGCGGTCCGCGACCTCGACGTGTACCTGGCCGCGGCCACCGCCGGTCGCCTCACCGCCCGGGTGAACGTGGCGCTGTGGTCCGAGCCCGGTCGCTGGCCCGATCAGCGGCCCCGGTTCGTCGCCGCCCGGGCCCGGGCCGAGGCCGAGGGGGCCGGGCTGGTCACCGCCCGCACCGTGAAGATGTTCGCCGACGGGGTCATCGAGGCCGGCACCGCGGCGCTGCTCGAGCCCTACGCCGACGAGCCCCACTCGTGCGGGCTGCCGGTGTGGACCGCCGCCGAGCTGGCCGAGGCGGCGGTGGCCTTCGACGCCGATGGCTTCCAGCTGCACGTGCACGCCATCGGCGACGCCGGCGTGCGGGCCGCGCTCGACGCGGTCGAGGCCGCCATCACGCGCAACGGCCCCCGCGACCGGCGCCCGGTCATCGCCCACACCCAGCTGGTGCACCCCGACGACCTCCCCCGGTTCAGCCGCCTGGGGGTCATCGCCAACTTCGAGCCCCTGTGGGCCCAGCTCGACCCGACCATGGTCGACCTCACCCTGCCCCGCCTCGGCCCGGTGCGCGGCGAGTGGCTCTACCCGATGGGCGGGCTGGCCCGGCGGGGTACCCGGATCAGCTTCGGCAGCGACTGGCCGGTGTCGTCGGTGCAGCCCCTCGCCGGGCTGGCCGTGGCCGTCACCCGCCGCACCCCCGAGGGGGTGCCCATCGACGGCTGGCTGCCCGAGGAGCGCCTCGGGCTCGACGCCGCCCTCGCCGCCTACAGCGCCGGCACGGCCTTCCAGGCGTTCGACGACGACCGTGGACGGCTCACCGTCGGGTCCCCCGCCGATGCGGTGTGGCTCGGCGACGACCCCGCCCACCGCCCGCCCGACGAGCTGGCCGACCTGAGGGTGCAGGGCACCTGGCTCGACGGCCGGGCCACGTTCCTGCCCTGATCGCGGCGCGCAGCCGGGTCGGGCGGGGCTACCGGAAGCTGAGCCCGGCGAAGTCGCCGGTCGATCGCCACTCGTCGAGGTAGCGGAAGAACGCCATCGCCCCGTGGGGGTAGCCGACGAGGAGCCGCTGGTGGGGCTCGGGCTCGCGGCCCTCGTTGTTGTAGTAGCCGGGGGTGCAGTCCGGCGACCCGAGCATCCGCCCCGGACCCGAGGCGAGCAGGTCGAGCCACGCCTGCTCGGCCTCGGCGGCGACCTCGACCTGGTGGTGGCCGTGGTCGAGGGCGTGGCGCACGACGGCGGCGATGGTGCGGCCCGACTCGGTGAGGTTGTGGGGCACGTTGGAGATGAGGTTGGCGCCCTGGGTGGGCTGCACGACGAACAGGTTCGGGAACCCGTGCACGTGGATGCCGTGGAGGGTGCGCATCCCCTCGGCCCAGCACTCCGAGAGCCGCAGGCCGTCACGCCCCACCGGGTCGTAGCCGGCCCGCCGGGTGTACTCGGAGCCGACCTCGAACCCGGAGGCGTAGATGATGCAGTCGACCTCGGTCTCCACGCCGTTGGCCACCACCCCCCGCTCGGTGATGCGCTCGACGCCCCGGCCGTCGGTGTCGACCAGGTGGACGTTGGGCCGGTTGAAGGTCTGCAGGTACTCGTCGTGGAAGCACGGGCGCTTGCAGAGCTGGCCGTACCAGGCCTTGAGCGCCTGAGCGGTGTCGGGGTCGGCGACCACGGCGTCGACCCGGGCCCGGATCTCCTCCATCTTCTCGAAGTCGGCGTCCTCGTAGGCGGCGAGCATCTTCACCGGGGTGCGGTCCTCGGGGGCGAGCGCAGCCAGGCGTGACTGGATGCGGCGGGCGAGGTCGGTCCAGCCGTCTTGCACCAGGTCCTCGTCGGCCATGGCCCCGGTCTGGTTGGCGGTGAAGTTCTCGAGCCAGCGCTGCTGCCAGCCGGGGGTGGCGATGCGGGCGAACCACTCGGGGTCGGTGGGCTGGTTGTCGCGCACGTCGACCGACGACGGGGTCCGCTGGAACACGAACAGCTCACCGCAGGCCCGGCCCAGGTGGGGCACGCACTGCACGGCCGTGGCCCCGGTGCCGATGATGGCCACCTTCTTGTCGGCCAGGCGGTCCATGGGCGCGCCCCGCCAGTCGCCGCCCGTGTAGGCGTAGTCCCAGCGGCTGGTGTGGAACGAGTGGCCGGCGAAGTCCTCGATGCCGGCGATGCCGGGGAGCTTGGGGACGTGCAGCGGGCCGGTGCCCATGGCGAGGAACTGTGCGGTGAACCGGTCGCCCCGGTCGGTCGACACGATCCAGCACGACTGGGCGTCGTCCCACTCGAGCCCGGTGACCTCGGTGTGGAACAGGGCCCGGTCGTACAGGCCGTACTGGCGGGCGATCCGCCGGCAGTGCTCGAAGATCTCGGGGCCGTGGGTGTACTTCTCCGACGGCATGTGCCCGGTCTCCTCGAGCAACGGCAGGTAGACGAACGACGCGGTGTCGCACTGGGCGCCGGGGTAGCGGTTCCAGTACCAGGTGCCGCCGACGTCGCCGCCCTTGTCGATGAGGCGCACGTCGTCGATGCCGGCCTCGACGAGGCGGGCGCCGGTGACCAGCCCGGCGAACCCGGCGCCGATGAAGGCGACGGTCACGTGGTCGGTGACCGGCTCGCGCTCGACGCGGGGCGTGTAGGGGTCGCCGTGGTCGTGGGCGAGCTGGTCGTCGAGGCGGACGTACTGGCGGTTCCCGTCGGGGCGCAGCCGCTTGTCGCGCTCCTCGCGGTACTTGCGCCGGAGCGCGTCCTTGTCGATCCCCTGGCCAGCCATCGTCGTCTCCCCCGACCGCAGCCCACCTCGACCCGAGGTGGCGTCGCCCCCGACTGTAGGGCGACCAGAGGTCGACAGTCGGACCGCGCCAGCCCGCGTCGGCGGCTCCCGGGTCGCCCAGATAGGGGGATTTCCCCCTAGTGACCGTCAAGCCGCTCTGCCACGGTCAGTGGTCGAGATGGGTCTCGGTACCAGCCGAGCCGACGATGCGACGGGGAGCGTGACGGTCATGGGTGGATCGAGCGGCGCCGGGCGACCGGCCGGGAGACGATGGGTGCGCAAGTCGCTGGCGGTGGGGGCGGTGATGGCCATCGGCTTCGTGAGCAGCGTGGTGGTGGCCGAGTGGCTCGCCACCGGCACGGGCTCCGGCTCGGTGCGGGCGGTGGAGGCCCAGGAGCTGACCACCCAGGACGTGGTTCTCGACGGGTCGCTCTACCCCGGCGGCACCGCCGACCTCACCGTGCGGATCGACAACCCCAACCCGTTCCCGGTGACGGTCACCTCGGTCACCCAAGCCGGCGCGATCACCTCGGGCATCCCGGAGTGCGACGCGAACAACGCGGTGACGCTGGACCCGAAGAACCCGGTGTCGCTGGCCGTGTCCGCCGGTTCGGCCCAGACCTTCACCCTCGCCGGGTGGGTGGCCATGGGTGCCGATGCGGCGAACGAGTGCCAGGGCGCGCTGTTCACCATCCCCCTGTCGCTCAACGGCGGCTCCGGTGCCGATGACGGCGGCGGAGGCGGCGGCGACGACGTGCCGCTCGACTGTGACGACGGCGATCCGGACACCTTCGACTTCGAGCAGGACGGCCAGTGCTTCAACCTCGAAGAAGGTGCGGCGTGCCCGGGCGGAACCATCTCGGCCGGCGTGTGCGTCCAGTCGGATCTCGACGGCGACGGCTTCACCGTCGAGGCCGGCGACTGCGACGACACCGACCCGACCGTCAACCCCGACGCCGCCGAGGTCGTGGGCAACGACGTCGACGAGAACTGCGACGGGTCGCTCGAGACGTGACCACTCGGCGGGTGGTGGTGGCGATCGTGGTGATCGCCACCACCGCCCTCGCGGTCTCCGGGGTGGCCCTGGCCGCTCGCGGGGGTGGACGACCGGCGCCGCCGGCGCCCGTGGCGTTGACGCTCTCGGGCGCCGTCGACGGGCTGTTCCCGGGCGCGTCGACGGTCCTCCCGGTGAACGTGGGCAACCCCTACCGCTTCGCGGTCCGGGTCACGTCGCTCGAGGTGGTCGTGGGCGACGCCAGCGCCGCCTGCCGGGCGACGGTGCTCGAGCTCGGGCCGGCGCCCCCGGGCGCCGTGCTCCCCCGGCGCGGATCGGCGGTGATCGACGTGCCGATCGCCATGCGCGCCGACGCACCGAACGAGTGCCAGGGGGCGGTGTTCCCGGTCGACTACACCGCCACCGCCGAGCGCGACCGTTGATCGACAGGGCGACGCGCCTCGGGGCCGGGTCGAGGTGCTCGGGATTCCTACCTTGGTAGGATTTCACCCATGGCCGTCACCAAATGGTCCGTCAGCGTCGAGGAGAACCTGGCGTCTCGGGTCGAGTCCCATGTGGGAAAGCGCGGGCTGAGCGGTTTCGTGGCCCGCGCGGTCGAGCACGAGCTCGAGCGTGACCTTCTCGATGAGTACCTCCTGGAGCTGGACGACGCCTTCGGCCCGATCCCCTCGAGCGTGATCGAGCAGATCGACGATCTGTGGCCGTCCTAGTCCTCGACAGGGAAGCGGTCTCCGCACTCGCCCGCCCCGGCCAGGACCCCGAGCGCCACCAGCGGGTGCGCGCCGCGATGCGCAGCGCCCACCGGCGGAACGCTCCGGTGCGGATCCCCTCTGCGGTGCTCGTCGAGCTGTACCGGGGGCAGGGAGCCGACGACGCCATCGACGCGCTGCTCGGGGGCGGTTTCGCACAGGTCGTGACCACTGGCGCCCGGATCGCTCGCATCGCAGGTCATCTCCTCGCTGGCGCGGGAGCCGGGAGCGAGCTGGCGATCGACGCTCTCGCCGTGGCCACCGCGATCCGGCTCGGCGGTGGGATCGTCGCGACGCACGACCCGGCAGACCTCCGGCTCCTCGCCGGTCAACATCGCAAGGTGGCCATCGTCGCGATCTGACGAGGGCCGCGAACGCGCTGCGCCGCGCGCCGGGTGAGCGCGGCGCGCTACGACAGCGAGCCCCGCTGGCGCCAGCGCTGCCACAGCACCGACAGCCCGATGAGCACCAGGCTGGCCACGAGGATCATGGTGGCCAGCACGTTGATCTGCGGGGGCACGGCGGTGCGGGCCGCGTTGTTGACGTAGAGCGGGTAGGTGACCTCGGTGCCCGCGTTGAAGAACGTGATGATGAAGTCGTCGAGCGACAGCGCGAACGCCAACATGGCGGCGGCGACGATGCCGGGCAGGATCAGCGGCAGGGTGACCTTGCGGAAGGTGCGCAGCGGACCGGCGCCGAGGTCGAGGGCGGCGTCCTCGAGGGTCCAGTCGAAGCCCCGGACCCGGGCCCGCACGGTGAGGGCCACGAAGCTCACCTGGAACATCACGTGGGCGATGACGATGGTGCGAAAGCCGGTGTTCACCCCGACGTCGAGGAACAGCGTGAGCAGCGACGAGCCGATGACCACCTCGGGGGTGGTGAGCGGCAGCACGAGGAACGTGTCGATGGCGTTGCTGCCCCGGAACCGGTGGCGCACCAGGGCGATGGCGATGAGCGAGCCCAGCACCACCGAGATGGCGGTGGACACCGCGGCGACCTGCAGCGACAGCTCCATGGCGTCGACGAGGGCGGGGAAGGCGAACGGGTCGCGCCAGGCGTCGAGCGAGAAGCCCTTCCACACGAAGTTGAACCGGCCCTCGGGCGTGTTGAACGAGAACAGCACGATGACCGCGATGGGCAGGAACAGGTAGAAGAGCACCCCGATGGCCCACACCCACAGGGCCACGCTGCCGACCCGCCGGCGCACGTTGTGGGCGATGCCCCGCAGCGCGGCGCCACGGGCGCCGACGGGCGGGGCCCCGAGGTCGGGGGTGGGCTCGACGGCGGTCACTTGAGGTCCTCGGTGCCGAGGGCGCGGGTGTAGGCCAGCACGCCGGCGAGGATGAGCAGCATGAGCACGAAGCTCAGCGCCGCGGCCGTCGGGTAGTCCTTCACGATGAGGAACTTGCTCTGGATGACCGAGCCGATCATCGACTGGTTCACCCCGCCGAGGTACTGGGCGTTGATGAAGTCACCCGAGGCGGGGATGAAGGTGAGCAGGCTGCCGGCGAACACGCCGGGGAGCGACAGCGGGAGCAGGATCTTGAGGAACGTGCGCCGACCGGTGGAGTAGAGGTCGCGCGACGCCTCCATGAGGCGGGGGTCGATCCGCTCGAGGCTCACGTAGATCGGCAGGATCATGAACGGCAGGAAGTTGTAGGTGAGCCCGCCGATGACCGCCCAGCTGGTGGACAGCAGCCGGCCTTCCGACGGCAGCAGCCCGATCGTGTCGAAGAACGACACCACCCAGCCGCTGTCGTCGAAGATGGTCTTCCACGCCAGCGTGCGGACGAGGAAGGTGACGAAGAAGGGCAGGATCACCAGGCCCAGCAGGGCGTTCTTCCACTTCCCGGCCTTGAACGCCAGCGTGTACGCCAGCGGGTAGGCGAGGATCAGGGCGAAGATCGTGGCCGCCCCCGCGTAGCGGAACGAGCGCAACAAGATGTCGCCGTACTCGCGGAACGCGTCGGTGTAGTTCGAGAGCTGCCAGCGCATCTCGAGCTCGGGGACGAACACCGAGCCGACGTTCACCGACAGCGAGGTGGTGAACAGGGTGTAGAGGGGGACGACGAAGAACAGCACCAGCCAGATGAGCGCCGGGGCGCTCAGCGCCCACGGGGCCCACTTGGAGCGCCGGGCGCCCCCGGCGGCGATGCCGGCCATCGTCGTCCCCCGCTACCGGATCAGGCCCGGACCACGTTCTGGAACGCCTCGTTGTAGCGCTGCTCGGTGTCCTCGTCGAGGCCCCGGAACACGCTGAGGCGCGAGCGCAGCTCGTCGTCGGGGTTCACCAGCGGGTCGTTGGCGAGCTCCTCGGAGAGGAACTCGCCGGTGCCCTCCACCGGCGGGATGTAGGCCACCCACTCGGTGATCTGGCCCATGGCCTCGGGGTCGTAGACGTAGTTCATCCACGCCTCGGCGTTGGCCTTGGCTCCCGCCGACGCGGTGGTGGGGATCATCATGTTGTCCGACCAGAGCATGCCGCCCTCGGTGGGCACGGCGAAGCGCAGGCTGGGGTTGTCGGCCTGCAGCTGCACGGCGTCGCCCGACCAGCCGACGGCCGCCACCACGTTGCCCGACGCGAGGTCGTCGCCGTAGTCGTTGCCGGTGAAGCGCCGGATCTGACCGGCGTCGCGGGCCTCGGTGAGGCGGGCGAGGGCGGCGTCGAAGTCGGCGTCGGTGAAGTCGCCCGAGGGGTCGACCCCGTTGGCGAGCAGCAGGAGGCCCATGGTGTCGCGCATCTCGGTGAGGAACGTGACCGAGCCGGCCAGCTCGGGGTCGAAGAGCTCCTCGACGCTGGTGAGCTCGCGACCGAGGGCGTCGGCGTTGTAGATGATGCCGGTCATGCCCGACTGCCACGGCAGCGAGTAGGCGCGGTCGGGATCGAACTGGACGCCCTGCAGGCTGGCGACCAGGTTCGACTTGTTGGGCACGTTGGCCGCGTCGATCTCCGCGACCCACCCGAGGGTGATGAGCCGGGCGGCCATCCAGTCGGTGACCACGAACAGGTCGGCGCCGATGTCCTGGCCCCGCGACAGCGGCTCCTGGATCTTGGCGAAGTACTCGTCGTTGTCGTTGACGTCCTCGGTGTAGGTGACCGACAGGCCCGTGGCCGCCTCGAAGTCGGCGACGGTCTCCTCGTCGATGTAGAGGGGCCAGTTGGAGATCCGCAGCGTGCTCTCGCCACCGCCGCCGCCACCATCGCCGCCGGCGTCACCCCCGTTGGACCCGCCGTCGTCGTCGCCGCACGCAGCGAGGATGGTCGGCCCGAGGGCCACGCCACCGATCACCAGGCCGGCGCGACTGAGGAACCGGCGGCGGCTCAGCGGGGACGCGGCCATGCGGGGCGACGCCGTGAGGCGCACGGGACGGATGCGGGGCTGATCGGCCATCTGGACTTCTCCGTGGTTCGGGGATGGGACAGGGGGACAGGTGGGACGGGTGCGCGACGGACGGGTCAGGCGTCCTCGAGATCGGGATCGACGGCCTCGTCGGGCGAGCCGGGCAGCACGCGCGCCGCGGTGGCGTCCCAGCCGACCCAGACCTGGTCGCCCGGGCGCAGCAGGGGCAGCTCGGCCTCGGGGCCGACGTGGGCCACGATGGCCGAGCCGTCGATGGCTTCGGCGGCCAGCCGCACGACGGGCCCCTGGAAGGTGAGGTCGGTGACCGTGGCGCGCACCGCGCCGTCGCCGGGGTCGGTGACCGCCACCCGCACGCGCTCGGGGCGGACCATGAGCGTGGCCTCGACGCCGGCCACGAACCCCGACACCTCGTCGTCGCCGCCCTCGGTGGCGTGGGTGCGACCCCCGAGGGCCTCGACGATGGCGGTGTCGCCCGCGAACGACTCGATCCGGGCCCGCCAGAGGTTGGCCTGGCCGATGAACCCGGCGACGAAGACCGTGGCGGGCTCGGCGTAGATCTCGGTGGGCGAGGCGATCTGCTCGACCCGCCCCTCGCTCATCACCGCGATCCGGTCGCTCATGGTGAGCGCCTCCTCCTGATCGTGGGTGACGTAGACGAAGGTGATGTTGACCTCGCGCTGGATGCGCTTGAGCTCGAGCTGCATGGCCTGGCGCAGCTTGAGGTCGAGCGCGCCGAGCGGCTCGTCGAGCAGCAGCGCCGACGGGTAGTTCACCAGGGCGCGGGCGAGGGCGACCCGCTGCTGCTGGCCGCCGGAGAGCTGGGCCGGCTTGCGGTGGGCGTAGTCGCTCAGGCGCACGACCTCGAGCAGCTCGTTCACCCGACGCTTGGTCTCGGCCCGGTCGAGCTTCTTGCTGCGGGGGCCGAACGCGACGTTGTCCCAGATCGACATGTGGGGGAACAGCGCGTAGTGCTGGAAGACCGTGTTGACGTTGCGCTTGTGGGGCGGGGTGCGCGACACGTCGTCGCCCTCGAGGCGGATGGCGCCGGTGGTGGGCTGCTCGAACCCGGCGATCATCCGCAACGTGGTGGTCTTGCCGCAGCCCGACGGACCGAGCATCGAGAAGAACTCGCCCCGGGCGATGCTGAAGTGGGCCTCGTGGACGGCGACGAAGTCGCCGAAGCGCTTGGAGACGTGGTCGATCTCGACCACCGCGTCGGACCCCGTCGAGGGTCCCCGGCCGTCCACCGCGCTGCGCTCGTCGATCGCCACCGGCTCGCCTCCTCCGCCACCCCTCCGGGATGGCGCAGCAGCCTAGGCCCCCGGGGTTCGGGGGGCAGGTCGAGCACCTTCGCGCGCCGGCGACGCCGCGGCAAGCAGATCGGTCGAGAGTTGACACGCTCGCAACACGATCGCTTGCGTCCGCCCGCCCCAGCCTTCAACATCGGCACCACCATCCCCGATCGAGGAGCTCGCGGTGCCGCATCTGAACTACATCGACGGCCAGTGGACCGAGGCGCGCGACGGCGCCACCGACGAGGTCCTCAACCCGGCCACCGGCGAGGTCATCGCCACCGTGCCGTCGAGCGGCGCGAGCGACGTCGAGGCCGCGGTGGCCGCGGCCAGCCGCGCGTTCGACGCGTGGGGCGCGGCCACCCCCCGCACCCGCAGCGAGGCGCTGCACAAGATCGCCGACCTCATCGAGGACAACGTCGACGAGCTCTCCGCGCTCGAGACCCAGAACGTGGGCAAGCCGGTGTCGATCATCGAGTTCGAGATGGACCTCACCCTCGACAACTGGCGGTTCTTCGCCGGTGGCGCCCGCTTCCTCGAGGGGCGGGCCGCCGGCGAGTACATGGACGGCTACACCTCGATGCTGCGGCGCGACCCGCTCGGCGTGGTCGGCTCGATCGCCCCGTGGAACTACCCGCTGAACATGGCCACCTGGAAGCTCGGCCCCGCCCTCGCCGCCGGGAACACGGTGGTGATCAAGCCGTCGGAGATGACGCCGCTCTCGCTGTTGCGCCTGGCCGAGCTCATCCACGACGCCGAGGTGCTGCCCCCCGGCGTGCTCAACGTGATCTGCGGCCAGGGCGACCCCGCCGGGCGGGCCCTCGTCACCCACCCCGACGTGGCCATGGTGTCGCTCACCGGCTCGGTGCCCACCGGCCAGTGGATCGCCAAGGCCGCGGCCGACACCCTCAAGCGGGTGCACCTCGAGCTCGGCGGCAAGGCGCCCGTGGTGGTGTTCGACGACGCCGACCTCGACGCGGTGGTCGAGGCCATCGCCGCGGCCGGCTACTACAACTCCGGCCAGGACTGCACCGCCGCCTGCCGGGTCGTGGCCGGGCCCCGCATCTACGACGGGTTGGTGTCGGGCCTGGCCGACAAGGTCGGCTCGCTGCCCACCGGCGACCCCCTCGACCCCAGCATCGAGATGGGACCGGTGGTGTCGGCCCGCCAGCGCGAGCGGGTGGCCGGGTTCGTCGACCGGGCCCGCGAGGCGGGGGCCGAGGTGGTGGCCGGCGGCCGGGTCCGCGAGGGCGCCGGCTTCTTCTACGAGCCCTCGGTGGTGGTGAACGTCGCCCAGGACTCAGAGATCATCCAGCGCGAGGTGTTCGGCCCGGTGGTCACGGTGCAGCAGTTCGCCGACGACGCCCAGGGCATCGCCTACGCCAACGGGGTCGACTACGGCCTGGCTGCCTCGGTGTGGACCAAGGACGTGGGCCGGGCCATGGCCGCGGCCAAGGCGATGCGCTTCGGCACGGTGTGGATCAACGACCACATCCCGATCATCTCCGAGATGCCCCACGGCGGCTTCAAGCAGTCGGGCTACGGCAAGGACATGTCGATCTACGCCATCGAGCACTACACCGAGCTCAAGCACGTGATGGTGAAGCACTAGGTGCTGCGTCGCCGATCGGGTCGGGCACCGGGCCCGGCCCGGTCGGCGATCAGCGGTCGAGCGGGTTCGCCACGTGCAGCCCGCGACGCGCCGCGGCGGCGCACAGCGCCTCGTCGGCGCTCGTGAGCACCGTCGCTCCGACGAGCACGGCCGCCGCGAGGTGGACTGCGTCGTAGGCACGCAACCCCTCGACGTCCGCGAGGTCAGCCGCCCCGGTGATCAGCTCGTCGGTGACCTCGACGAGGTGCAGGCCGGCCACCAAGGCGTCGACCTCCTCGAGCGCTCGGCCGTGCTGCGATCGGGTGAGACGTCGTCCCCGCACCGCGGCGGCGAGCGCGGCGCGAGCTTCGACGATCAGCAGGGTCACCGAGGCCAGTGCATCGGCGCCTTCCCAGACGAGCTCGGCGCGGTCGGACCCCTCTTCGTCGACCACCAGCTTCAGCAGCGTCGAGGTGTCGACGTAGGTGATCAACGGCGCTGCTCGGCGACGAGGTCGCTCACCGTCCCCTTCGCCCGGATCCGCGCGCTCGGGCGGCGGCGGCTCGTGGCGGTCGGCGGACGGACGACGCCGGCGATCACCAGGTCGGCCAGGCGATCGTGGGTGTCGTCGATCCCCGAGAGCCTGGCCACCGGACGCCCCCGGTCGGTGACGATGACGACCTCACCGGCCCGCACGCGATCGAGATAGCGACTGAGGCCGTTCTTGAGCTCGCGGATCCCGACCTCCGAGGTTGTGGCTACGTCCATTGCCTCAGTGTAGCTACATAGGACGGCGTGCACCGAGGGCGGCCCGGGCCCCGGTGAGGTGGTCGACCAGCTCGTCGCAGCGGGCCACCGACTGGTCGAGCACCACCGCCGCCGCGCCGCCGGCGAGGTCGGCGTGGGCCGTGGCCAGGCCGGCGCGCCGCTGGAACACGCTGGCGCTGGTGCGTCCGCTCTGGACCCGGTGGCGCACCGCGACCGTGGTGCGCCGCACCAGCGAACCCCGGCGCACGACCACCACGTCGTCGTCGAGGCGCACCCCGAGGGCGCGGTAGGCGTCGAGCCCGCTCGCGGTGGCGACCACGGCGGCGACGAGCGCCACCCCGATCAGCGGTGGCGACCACCCGGCGACGACACCCAGCGCCACCACCACCACCGCCAGCGGGCCGAGGCGGCGCGCCAGGCGGCGACGACGGGCGGCCGGCGGTGCGCCGTCGAGCCCGTCGAGGGCGACCGGGCGCCCGAGGGCCACCTGGACGAGTCGGTCGATCTCGGCCGAGTCGGCCAGCGGCACCAGGACCCGCTCGTCGTCGCCGGCGCCGCCACCGGCGCTGCGGACGCGCACCGCGGCCAGGCCGAGCAGGCGGTGGAGCGGGTTCTCCGCCACGACGACCGACTTCACGCGGTGCAGGGGCACGACCGTCTCGCGCCGGTCGAGGAGCCCGCGGCGCAGGTGCAGCTCGTCACCGCGGCGCACCACCGTGAGGTCGTGGTGGGCGACGACCGAGGCACCGGCCGCGAGCACCAGCATGGCCACGACCGCGACGACGGCGACGAGGGCGACGCCGAGCGCCCCGACCACCGCATCGGCCGAGTCGCCGACCTCGGTGACGACCTCACGGGGCAAGCGGGTGAGGGCGTCGAACGCGGCGCCGATCACGGCGAGGGCCACGAGGAGGTTGGCGCCGCTCACCCCGGCGACCGCGAGGCGGCCCACCGAGAGGCGCAGCACCGGCTCCTCGGCCACGGCGGTGGGGGCCCACGGCGGCGGGTCAGCGGGGGCTGTGGTGGCGAAGGCGGGGACTGTGGCGGCATCGGCGCCGCCATCGGGCTCGGGACCGGTCGCGCCGCCGGTCGCGGGCGCACGCTCGACCTCGGCGCGCGTGACCTCGGCGCGCGCGATCTCGGCGCGCGCCGTGAGGAGGGCGGCCCGCAGGTCGGCGGCGTCGTGGCGCGGGAGGGCGTCGAGCTCCACCTCGGCGCGCCCGGCGCCGCCGGCGGTCTCGATCCGCACCACCGCCAGGCCCGCCATCCGGTGCAGCAGGGGCTCCTCGACGCTGACCTGCTGCATGCGGGTGACCGGGACGCGGCGACGGGTGCGGCGCACCACGCCGTCGTCGAGGGTGACGACCTCGCCGTCGAAGCTCCACGTCCGCCGAGCCCAGCGCGCGAGGCGCGATCCGGCGACCACCACGATCACCAGGGGCACCAGCTCGACGCGACCGATGGCCACCGCGGCGAAGACCCAGGGAAGCAGCTCGCCGACGACGGCCCGCAGGCCGAGCCACGGGCTGAGCGGGTGGGTCCGGCCCGGGTCCCGCCAACCGGGCCGCCGCGTCGGTGGCGGCGGCGGGGGCGGCACCGTCGGTGGCGGCGGCGGGGGCGGCACCGACGGCGGCGGCGTCGTCGAGCCGGGCTCAGACGGCGTCATCGTCGCCGACCCGCTCGAGGACGAGGGCGCGCAGGTGCTCGGCCACCTCGGTCCGCAACCCGGGGATCGACCCGTCGGTCGTGGCCGCGGCGGTGGTGACGACGGCGCGGCTCAGCCCGAGGATCCGCTCGACCGGCCCCTGGGCCAGGTCGATCTGCTGGACCCGGACGTAGGGGACCGCCGAGGTGCGGTGGACGATCACCCCGCGACGCAGCTCGATGGCCAGCTCGCCGAGCCGGTAGCGCCACCGCCGGTGGGCCAGCACCGGCCCCGCCAGCGACCCCGCGATGGCCGCCACCGCGAGCGACACCGGGCCCACCACCGCGACCGTCGACCCGACGAGGTCGGCGCGATGGGCCAGCCAGGCGCCCATGGCCGCCGCCGCCACCGCGGCGGCGCTCACCGTGAGAGCGATGATCCGCCACAGCACCACGGCCCGGGGATCGACGGCCGTCCACCGGCCCGGGTCGGACTCCGCCACGACCACGAGGCTACCGAGGCCCGGTGCGGCTCCCGCGTGCCACCCGTCGCCCAGGGCCGCCGCGCGCCGGGGGCGGGTCGGACCCAGGGCCGCCGGGCCACGGCGGGCTCAGGGGCGACCGCCGACCCGGTCCCAGAACGGCTGGTCGCTGCGCCCCATCACGGCACCCGCGAGGGGCATCCCGACCCGATGCGTGGGCCGGGGCGGCAGCGGGCGGTGGCGCAGCTCGGCGAACGGGGGTGGGGCCTCACCCAGGACGGTGGCCGCCATCCGCACGCCGAGCCAGCTGTTGAGGGCCACGCCCGAGCCGTTGCAGCCGGTCGCGTACCACACCCCGTCGAGGCGCCCGACGTGGGGCAACCGGTCGAGGGTGACCGCCACCTGACCGCCCCACACCCGGTCGATCGCCACGCCGGCGAGCTGGGGGTGGACCCGCACCATGCAGTCGGCGAGGAAGTCGGCGGCGTCGGCGAGGGTGGTGGCGCCGAGGCCCCGCCGCCCCCCGAACGCCATCCGGCCGTCGGGGGTGAGGCGCCAGTAGAACAGGAAGGTCTTGGAGTCGAAGACCATCCGCCCGGTGGGGAGCACGGCCGCCGCGAGGTCGGCGTCGAGCGGCTCGGTGGCCACGATGAAGCTGCCGACCGGCAGCACCCGGCGCCGGAGCGCCGGGACGAGCCCATCGGCGGTGGCGTTGGTGAGGGCGATGACGGCGCCGGTGTCGACGGGCCCGCGGGTGGTGTGGACGGTGAAGCGGCCGGCGGTGCGGGTGACCGCCGTGGCCCGGGTGTGCTCGTGGAGCTCGGCGCCGGCCGCCGACGCCAGCCGGGCCAGGCCGGCGTGGTAGCGGGCGGGGTGCAGCCCGCCGGTGCGGCCGAGCACGGCGGCAAAACCGAAGGCGGTGGAGCCGAGCTCGGCGGCGAGGTCGTCGCCCTCGACGAAGCGGGCCTCGACGTCACCGAGGTCGTCGCGGTGCTCGGCGACCAGCTCCTCCCAGGCCGGGCGCAGGGCGGGGTCGTGGGCGCAGTAGAGCTGGCCGCTGCGGTGGTAGTCGCAGTCGATCGCCTCGTCGGCCACGAGCGACTCGACCAGGTCGAACGCCTCCTCCACCGCGGCGTGCAGGCGCGGGCCCAGGGGGCCGTAGCGGCGCGCGAGGGCCCGGGGCCCGGCCTTGAGCTCGGGGATCACCATGCCGCCGTTGCGGCTGCTCGCCCCGGCGCCGAGGGCATCGGCCTCGAGCACCACCGCGTGGCGGCCCCGGCGGGCGAGCTCGCGGCCGGCGAGCAGCCCGGCGTACCCGCCGCCGACCACGACCACGTCGGCGGCGCGGGGCAGCGGTCCGGGGCTGGGAGCGGGCGGGTCGGCCTGCTCCATCCAGAGCACCGACTCGCGGAACGTGGCCGATCGGGTGGCGGGCACGGCCGGAACCTATCGGAACGGTGGTCAACGGGGGGATCTGCCATCGGATCGCTCGCCAGCAGCGTCGGCACCGATCGAACCGGTTGCCGCGCGCCCCGTGAGCGACGATGATCGCGGGACGCCGAGACGACCCGAGGAGTCCGCATGGGAGCCCACGAGGAGCTGCTCGCCCGCCATCGCCGGGTGATGCCGAGCTGGTTGGCCCTGTACTACGACCAGCCGATCGAGCTGGTCGACGGCCACGGCCGCCACGTGGTCGACGGCGAGGGCAACACCTACCTCGACTTCTTCGCGGGGATCCTCACCACCATGACCGCCTACAACCTCCCCGAGGTCGTCGAAGCGGTGCAGGCCCAGGCCGGCAAGATGCTGCACACCTCCACGCTCTACCTCATCGAGCCGATGATCGAGCTGGCCGAGGAGATCGCAGCGGTGTCGGGGATCCCCGACGCCAAGGTGTTCTTCACCACGTCGGGCTCGGAGGCCAACGAGGCGGCGCTGCTCATCGCGTCGACGGTGCGCCGCTCCAACCAGGTGCTGGCCCTGCGCAACAGCTACCACGGCCGGTCGTTCGCCACCATGGGCGTCACCGGGAACCGGGGCTGGTCGGCGTCGAGCCTCAGCCCGTTCGCGGTGAGCTACGTGCAGAACGGCTACCGGTTCCGCAGCCCGTTCGGCCACCTCGACGACGAGGCCTTCACCCGGGCGTGCGCCGACGACCTGCGCGACGTCATCGCCACCACCACCGCGGGCGACGTCGCCTGCCTCATCGCCGAGCCGATCCAGGGCGTGGGCGGGTTCACGGTGCCGCCCGACGGGTTCCTGCGGGCCTACGAGGAGGTGTGCGACCAGCTCGGCATCCTCTACATCTCCGACGAGGTCCAGACCGGCTGGGGCCGCACCGGCGAG
The DNA here is from genome assembly GCA_035464115.1 of Acidimicrobiales bacterium. Taxonomy (GTDB): domain Bacteria; phylum Actinomycetota; class Acidimicrobiia; order Acidimicrobiales; family SKKL01; genus DATHSN01. The sequence goes on from DATHSN010000033.1 coordinate 19,349, forward strand.
CACTTCTGGGGCTGGCAGGCCCACGGGGTCACCCCCGACCTGGTCACCTTCGCCAAGGGCATCGGCAACGGCCTGCCGCTCGCCGGCGTGATCGCCCGGGGCGACCTCATGGACTCGGTGAACGCCAACTCGATCTCCACGTTCGGCGGCAACCCGCTGGTCTCGGCCGGCGGGTTGGCCAATCTGCGCTACGTGCTCGCCCACGACCTGCAGTCCAACGCAGCCCGCACCGGCGCCCGCATCATGGAGCACCTGGCCCCGCTGCCCGAGAAGCTGACCATGGTCGGCGAGGTGCGCGGCAAGGGCCTCATGATCGGCGTCGAGCTGGTGGGCGACGACGGCCGCACCCCCGACCCCGCAGCCGCCAGCCGGGTGCTCGAGGAGTGCCGGGCGAACGGCCTGCTGGTGGGCAAGGGTGGCCTGTGGGGCAACTGCCTGCGCATCGCCCCGCCGCTCACCCTCACCGACGACGAGGCCGACACCGGCGCCGCCATCCTGGTGGAGGCGCTGGCCACCGTCGATCACGCACAGGGAGCCGCTCGATGACCGAGATCCTCGACCACCACATCGGCGGCAAGCGCGCGGCCGGCACCTCCGACCGCCTGGGCGACGTGTTCGATCCCGCCACCGGCGCGGTCGCCCGCCAGGTCCGGCTGGCCTCCGCCGCCGACGTCGACGCCGCCGTGACCACGGCCCACGAGGCGTTCGCCGACTGGGGCCGCTCGTCGCTGTCGCGCCGCACCAAGGTGCTGTTCGCGTTCCGCGACCTCGTCGAGCGCCACACCCCCGAGATCGCGGCGCGCATCACCGCCGAGCACGGCAAGGTGCTGGGCGACGCGCGCGGGGAGGTCACCCGCGGCCTCGAGGTCGTCGAGTTCGCCTGCGGGATCCCCCACCAGCTCAAGGGCGGCTACAGCGAGCAGGTCTCCACCGACGTCGACGTGCACTCGGTGCGCCAGCCCCTCGGGGTGATGGCCGGCATCACACCGTTCAACTTCCCGGCCATGGTGCCCATGTGGATGTTCCCGGTGGCCATCGCCTGCGGCAACACGTTCGTGCTCAAGCCGTCCGAGCGCGACCCGTCGGCGTCGCTGCTCCTGGCCGAGCTGTGGGCCGAGGCCGGGCTCCCCGACGGCGTGTTCAACGTGGTCCACGGCGACAAGGTGGCGGTCGACGCGCTGCTCGACCACCCGCTGGTGCGGGGCGTGAGCTTCGTCGGGTCCACGCCCATCGCCCGCTACGTCTACGAGCGCGCCGCGTCGGCCGGCAAGCGGGTCCAGGCCCTCGGCGGCGCCAAGAACCACATGATCGTGCTGCCCGACGCCGAGCTCGACGTGGCCGCCGACGCCGCCGTCTCGGCCGGCTACGGGTCGGCCGGCGAGCGGTGCATGGCCATCTCGGTGGTGGTCGCCGTCGACCCGATCGGCGACGAGCTGGTCGACAAGATCGTCGAGCGCGTCGGCGGGCTCACCATCGCCGACGGCCGCGCCGAGGGCGCCGACATGGGCCCCCTCGTCACCGCCACCCACCGCGACCGGGTGCGGGGCCTGGTCGACGCCGGCGTGGCCGACGGCGCCGAGCTGGTGGTCGACGGGCGTGAGCTCACCGTGGCCGACCACCCCGACGGGTTCTGGCTCGGCCCCTGCCTGTTCGACCACGTCACCACCGACATGACGATCTACCGCGAGGAGATCTTCGGGCCGGTGCTGTCGGTCGTGCGGGCCGCCACCTACGACGACGCAGTGCGGCTCGTCAACGAGAACCCGTGGGGCAACGGGGTGGCGATCTTCACCCGCGACGGCGGGGCCGCCCGCCGCTTCGCCACCGAGATCGAAGCCGGCATGGTCGGCGTCAACGTGCCCATCCCGGTGCCGATGGCCTACTACTCGTTCGGCGGGTGGGGTGAGAGCCTCTTCGGCGACACCCACGTGCACGGGCCCGAGGGCGTGCACTTCAACACCCGGGGCAAGGTCATCACGAGCCGCTGGGCGGATCCCGCCACGCGGGGACCCGATCTGGGCTTCCCGACGCACCGCTGACCGAGGTCGGCTCCGTCCGCCTGCCCCGTCGGGTCCGCCACCAGCGAGGCAGGCGCTCGAGCGGGAGGAACGGCGCGAACGCGATCCCCAACAGCTGGTAGGGGAACACGATGGCCATGAGCGCGACAACCCCCACGTGGAACGTCCACGCCGCCGCCACCCACACCGTGCGCCACCGCCCGCCCAGCAGCGCGAGCGGCGCCCCCAGCTCCACCGCCACGCTGCCCACCGCCATCGGCCCGAACCACCAGGCCTGGGCGACGGCCCAGCCGCCGAGCGGCGACCACACGTCGCCGACGAGGGCCTTGCGCAGGTTGTCGTGGGCGACGTGGTGGCGCAGGCCGTCGCCGATCAGCCAGTCGGGGCCGCCGATGCGGAGCTTGGCCACCCCCGCCAGCACGTAGGCCACCACGACCACGACCGCGGCCAGCCGCACCGGCCACCCCGACGTGGTGGCGGGCGCGGGGCCGGGCCGGCGGCGGGCGTCGACCGACAGGGCCACCGCGGCGGGGGCCACGGCGAGAACGATCAGGTGCAACGCCACCAGGTTCTCGGTGTGGAAGATCTGGCCCCACGAGCTGCGGTGGCTGGTGACGACGAGGAACCCGATCGCGAACAGCGGACCCGACCACCGCCACCGCCAGCCGACGAGGGCGGCGACACCTGCGGCGATGCTGGCGACGAGGACCACCCCCACCAGCCCCGCCGAGGGTGGGGCGTCGAGGGCGAGGAGTGGCCCGACGGGCGCCCACCGGTCGGGGGCGACGTCGGCCAGCCGGGCGACGTCGACCAGGTGCGGGGCCCGCACCACCAGGAAGCCGAGCGCGTAGCCCACGACGAGGATCCGCAGCACCGCCAGGCGCTCGGCGGGCACGTCGGCGCGGTACCAGCGGTCGAGGCGGGCCAGCACGGTCAGCGCTCCACCGGGCAGGTGGCGTGCGAGGTCACCGTGGTCGGGGTGCCGTCACCGGCGAAGAAGGCCACCGAGTCGTGCCGCTCGACCACCACGTCGACCGCCTCCAGATCGCGTCCCGACGCCGCCACCCGTCGGGCGATCTCCGCGCACAGGGCATCGGCGCGGCCGTCGCGGACCGACCGCGACACGGTGGCGATGGCGAGCATGGGCTCGTCGCTGCCGGAGATCAGCTCGGGCGACAACCGGTGGCGGTCGCCGGCCGCGTCGAGCCCCACCGCGGTGGCCACCACCGACTCGGGACCCCGGTCGCCCGCGAACATCGGGTAGGTCGACAGGGGGTACCCATCGGTCGGCGGTCGCCACAGCGCGGGGGCCACCATCGCCCCCACCACGGCCACGAGGACCAACCACGGTCCGAACCGGCGCCCCACAGGGGCCAGGGTAGGCATAGGGTGCCGGGGGATGGGCGTGGGGCGACGGGTGACGGTGGCGGTGATCGCCTGGGTGGCGGTGGCCGCGGTGCTGCGGGTGGGCGTGGTCCCCCCGGAGCGGTGCCCGGCGGTCACCGTGGCCGACGCCGAGACGGCGGTGGCCGAGGCCGTCGGATGGTTCGAGCGCAACCAGCGCGACGACGGCACGTGGCTCTACCGCTACGACGCCGCGGCCGACGCCGACCTCGGTGGCTACAACACGGTCCGCCACGCCGGGGTCACCATGTCGCTCTACCAGGCGGCCGAGATCGACGTGGCCGGCGCAGAAGCGGTCGCCGACCGGGGGACCGACTACGCGCTGGCCAACCTCGTCCGCCACGACGACTGGGCCGCCTTCGAGCCGTCGTCGCGACGGGTCACCACCGGCGCCACCGCGCTGCTCGTCGCCGGGCTCGCCCACCGGCGCGCCGCCACCGGCGACCCGGTCCACGACGAGGTCATGGCCGAGCTCGGCCGGTTCCTCGTGGCCCAGACCGAGCCCGGGGGCTCGGTGCTCGCCGAGTGGGACGGCCAGCTGCGCACCTCCCGGCCGGGCGTCTACTCCCCGTTCTTCACCGGCGAGGCCTACTGGGCGCTGACGCTGCTGCACCGCGAGTTCCCCGACGCCGGCTGGGACGAGCCGGCCCGCCGCATCGGCCACTACCTGGCCACCGAGCGCGACGAGGCCGAGGGCTACCAGCCCGACATCTCCGACCACTGGGCCGCCTACGGCCTGGCGGTCACCACCACCTGGCCGGGCGCCGACCCCGACCGACCGCTCACCGACGCCGAGGCCGTCTACGCCGAGCGCCAGTCCGGCTTCGCCGGCATCCAGGTGCGCTGGGAGTCCCAGCGCACGAACGACTGGCCCAACTGGTGGCTGCGCGGCCGCCAGACCCTCGGGGCCGGCCTCGGCACGCTCGGCGAGCAGCTCGGCGGGCTGTGGCCGGTCGCCGAGGCCGACGAGCGGCTCGACCACCTGGTCGAGCCGCTGGCCGAGCGGGCCGTGTGCGTGGCCGGGATGCTCGTCGACCGCCAGGTCGACGCCGACGAGGCGGCCGCCACCGCCGACCCCGACCGCACCCGCGGCGCCTGGTTCCAGTTCGACATCACCCAGATGGACGACCAGCAGCACGCCATGTCGGCGGTGCTGTTGGCCCTCCCGATCCTCGAGGGGCGCCCATGAGCACCTGGTTGCTGGTGGTGGCGATCATCGCCGCCGTGAACCCCGCCCGGCTGGCCGGGGCCGTGCCCGCCGCGGTGCCGTCGCGCGCCGGCGTCGTCGTGGTCGGCGGCCTGCTCGGCGCGGTCGTGCTCGACGTGCTCGCCCTCGGCGGCGACGCCGTGCTCGACGCGCTCGACGTGTCGGCCCCCACGCTGCGGGTCGCCGCCGGGTTGGCCGCGCTCACCGTCGCGCTGCGCGACCTGCTCGGCCCGCCCCCCGCCGCCGAACCGGCCCTCGCCGGGTGGGGCGCGGCGCTGGTGCCGGTGGCCGTGCCGTTGGTGCTGCGTCCGGTGCTCGGCGTGCTCGCCCTGTCGGGTGGGGCCGACGTGGGGGCCGGGCCGGTGCTGGCCGCCGCGGTGGGGGCGGTGGCGCTCGCCGCCGTCGTGGTGGCGGTGGTGCCGGTCGACGATGGCGGGACCGCCGGTCGCCTCCGGCGCTGGGGCGCCGAGCTCGGGGCGGTGGCGCTGCTGGTCGCCGGGGCCGGGCTCACCGTCGAGGGCATCCTCGCCGTGTAGGCGGAGCGGGGGGCCGGTACGGGGTGGGGGCCGGGGACGGCCGTGCGCTCAGTCGACCAGCGCGGCGTAGGTGAGCACCTTCATCTGGCGCCGCAGGGGCCAGGCGCTCGACGGGAGCAGCTGGGTGAGCAGGATGCCGACGAGGTCCTCGGCGGGGTCGATCCAGAACATGGTGCTGGCCGCGCCACCCCACGAGTACTCGCCGACCGACCCGACCACCTGGGCCCGGGCCGGGTCGAGCATGACCGAGAACCCGAGGCCGAAGCCGATGCCCTCGTAGGACGTCTCGGAGAACACCCGCTGCCCCATCGACGCCAGGTCGCCGCCGGTGGGGAGGTGGTTGCTGGTCATGAGCTCGACGGTCTTGCGACCGAGGATCCGCACGCCGTCGACCGCCCCGCCACCGAGCAGCATCTGGCAGAAGCGCAGGTAGTCGGCCGCGGTCGACACGAGCCCCCCGCCGCCCGACAGCAGGCTCGGCGCCTCGAGGTAGGGGCTGGTGGCCGGGGCGTCGGAGAGCACGGCGGCGCCGTCGGGGCCCTTGGCGTAGCAGGCCGCGAAGCGCTCGACGTCGGACTCGGCCACGTGGAACCCGGTGTGACGCAGGCCGAGCGGCTCGAACACCCGCGCCCGGCACAGCTCGTCGAACGGGGTGCCGGTGATGACCTCGGCGACGGCGCCGAGCACGTCGGTGGCCACCGAGTAGCTCCACCGGGTGCCGGGCGAGAAGAGCAGCGGCAGCTCGGCGAGCTGGTCGACCATCGCGGCGAGCGTGCCCCGGCGCTCGAGCTCGCCGATGCCCCGCCGCCGGTAGAGCGCGTCGAGGGGGTGGCGGCCCATGAAGCCGTAGGTGAGGCCCGACGTGTGCGTGAACAGGTCGCGCATCGTCATGGGCCGCTCGGGATAGCGGGTGGTGTAGGCGAGCGGGGTGCCGTCGTCCCACACCCGCAGGTCGGCGAACCCGGGCAGGAAGCGCGACACCGGGTCGTCGAGCTGGAAGCGACCCTCCTCGTAGAGGCTCATGAGCACCACGCTCGTGACCGGCTTGGTCATCGAGTAGATGCGGAACACCGTGTCGGTGGTCATCGGCGCGCCCGCCTCGCGGTCGCGGTGGCCGCTGGTGGCCACGTGGGCGACCTCGCCGCCGCGGGCGACGACGGTGAGCACCCCCGCCAGCAGCCCGGCGTCGACGTAGTGCTCGGCGAAGTAGGGGCCGATGCGGGCCAGGCGGTCGGCGTCGAGCCCCACCTCGCCGGGGTCGACGGTGGGCTCCAGCGGTCCGTCGGAGGTCACGACGCCCGGGCCGAGCGGAACGCCCGGGCCAGCATCGGGCTCTCGGCCCGAAGCGATGGTGTGGCCGGTCCGGCGTGGCGCTCGTCGAGCAGGTCCCACCCGGTGGGCACCCGGAACCGGGCGGCGTGCACCGCGCACAGGTCGTGGCCGATGTGGGCGGGGTCGGCGACGAGGCCACCGATCCACGCCCGGAGGGCCGACAGGTCATAGGTGATCGAGGCGATCGCCGGCTCGGCGCAGCCGGGTCGCGAGCACACTCGGCGCATCCCCCGACGCTACCGCTGAGGGGGCGGGCTCCCGGGGATGGGCGGGGCGACGAGGCGGGTCCGCACCAGGTCGAGGACGCGGGGCGCGTCGACGCCGAGCGCGACCTGCACGGTGGGGCGGGCGTCCCAGTCGGCGGCGTCGGCGCCGCGCCGGCTCGGCACGACGGTCTGGCCGGCGGCGAAGCCGTCGGTGACGACCCGGACGGGGCGGGGCTCGACGGCGAACGCGCCGGGGTCGAGGAGCCAGGCGATGGTGGCCACGTCGTGGCAGTGGATGCCGGCGAGGCCGTCGGCGCGCGCGTGGTAGCGCTCGTAGCAGGGTGCGGTGAGGGCGGTGAGCCGGGCGCCGGGGGCGGGCTCGTCGTCGAGGCTGCGGAGCCACGCGGTGTCGGCGAACAGCTGCTCGGTGACGTCGAGTCCGACGAGGGTGAGGGGCCAGCCGGCGGCGAGGACGAGCTCGGCCGCCTCGGGATCGTTCCAGATGTTGGCCTCGGCGGTCGGGGTGACGTTGCCCGAGACGAACGCGGCCCCGCCCATCACCACCACCTCGGCCACCGCGTCGACGATGCCCGGTTCGAGGTGCAGGGCGAGGGCGAGGTTCGTGAGCGGGCCGAGGGCGACGAGGGTGACCTCGCCGGGGCGGTCGAGCACCGTGCGCACGATCCACTCGGCGGCCTGGCGGCCGGCGAGCGGGGGGCGGCTGGGCGGGGGGAACCCGGCGTCGCCCAGGCCGTCGGCGCCGTGGACGATCGTGGCCGGGCCGTGGAAGGGGCGGACGAGGGGCCGGGCCGCGCCCCGCACGACCGGTCGATCGGGCTGCCCGAGCTGGTCGAGGACCCGTTGGGCGTTGGCGGTGGTGACCTCGACGTCGTGGTTGCCGAACACCGAGGTGAGGCCGACCACGTCGAGCTCGGGGGAGGCGAGCGCCACCGCGATGGCGGTGGCGTCGTCGATGCCGGGGTCGGTGTCGATGACGATGCGACGAGCGCCGTCGGTCATGCGTCGCCGCCGACCTCGGGCGGGATGACGATCGGCGACGGGGTCTGGAGCCCGACCAGGTCGAACGGGCCGGTGGTGAACGCCCGGGCGTTCTTCTTGTCGAGCACGTTGATGCTGCCGTCGGGGAGGGTGACGACGTCGGCGACCACGAACCAGCCGTCGGGGCGCGAGGCGTCCTTGGCGACGACGTCGCCGCGCCGCACGTCGCGGGCCCGGATGCGCACCACCTCGACCTGCCAGCGGTTCATCGCTCGACCACCACCGTCGCGCCGAGGTCGCGTGACGAGCGCCCGACGGCGATCTCGTAGCGGCCGGGGTCGACCACCCAGTCGTGGCGCTCGGTGTCCCAGCGGGCGAACGCCCGGGCGCCGAGCGGGAGCACGATGTCGGCGGACTCGCCGGGGTCGAGCTCGACGCGGCGGAACGCCCGCAGCTCGCGGGGTGGGCGGACGACCGGTGGGTCGAGCGCACCGACGTAGACCTGCACGACGGTGGCGCCCGGCCGGTCGCCGGTGTTGGTGGCGGTGACGTGCACGGCGACGTCGTCGCCGTCCGACTCGACCCGGGCCGGGCCCACCTCGATGGTCGTGTAGCCGAGGCCGAACCCGAACTCGAAGCGGGGGGTGGTGCCGGCCGCGTCAGCCCCCCGGTAGCCCATGAGGACGCCCTCGCCGTAGCGGACGTGGCCGTCGGTGCCGGGGTACCAGGCGTGCGAGGGGGCGTCGTCGACCCGTCGCCACCACGTCGACGTGAGCCGACCGCCGGGCTCCTCGTCGCCGGCGAGCACCGCCGCGAGCGCGTGGCCCATCTCCTGACCGCCGTACCAGGCCTGCAGCACCGCGGGGACCTCGTCGATCCAGTCGAGGGCGACCGGGCTCCCCGAGTTGAGCACGACGACCGTGCGGGGGTTGGCGGCGGCGACGCGGCGGACGAGCTCGGCCTGACGGCCGGGGAGCTCGAGGTCGGCGCGATCGTTCCCCTCGGTCTCCCACTCGCCGGTGAGGCCGACGACGACGACGGCGACGTCGGCCGCCGCGGCCGCGGCCTCGGCCCGCTCCATCAAGTCGTCGGGGACGGGGGGCAGGATCCCGAAGGTGATCCCGCCGAGCATGGGCACGTCGTCGCGGGCGTACTCGACCACCAGGTCGTGCTCGGTGCCGGCTTCCACGGTGACCTCGGCGCGGACCTCGGCCGAACCCCGTCCGAAGAACGTGTCGCCCGGCGGGCGCTCGTCCCACAGGTCGATCAGGAGCTCACCGTCGAGGCGCACGCGGCTGCGACCGGCGCTGGTCACCCCGATGGTGTGGGTGCCGGTCTCGGTGGGGGTCCAGGTGGCGCGCCACCGGCAGGCGAAGCGCTCGGGGTCGATGTCGGGGTGGAAGCGACCCATCCACATGGTGGTGACCCGCCGCACGGTGCGGGTGTGGACGACCTCGCCGTCGGGGTCGAGGCCGTCGACGTAGTCGAGGGTGACGCCGTGGGCGCGGTCGGGGTCGGCCGCGGGGTCGGCGGGTCGGAACCACGCGGGGTCCGGAGCGGGGATCAGCTTGTGGTTGAGGCACCCGACCTCGTGGGTGATCTCACTGGCGGTGAAGCGGGCCCGCAGCCCCTCGAGCGGGCCGACCACCCGGTGGGGCTTCACACCCGAGCTGCCGCCGCCCTGGATCTGGGCGGTCTCCGCGTTGGGGCCGATGAGGGCGATGGTCGGGGTGGTCGCGGGGTCGAGGGGCAACAGCGCGCCCTCGTTGCGGAGCAGGACCGTGCCCCGGACCGCGGCGAGCCGGGCCAGCTCGCGGTCCTCGTCGCGCTCGGTGCTCGCCTCGGCCGGCTCGTCGTGGTCGGCCCCGTCGAGCAGGTCGGCACGGTCGAGCAGGCGGAGCACACGACGGGCGGCGGCGGCGACCGTCGCCTCGGACACCTCGCCGGCCCCGACCGCGGCGAGGAGCTGCGCGCCGAAGGTGCGGGCCGGGCCGGGCATCTCGAGGTCGAGCCCGGCGTTGGCGTTGGCGACGGTCTCGAGGGCGGCACCCCAGTCCGACACCACGACGCCGTCGAAGCCCCACTCACCGCGCAGGATCTCGGTGATCAGCTCGTGGTGGCTGCAGGCGTAGGTGCCGTTGATCCGGTTGTACGCGGCCATGATCGTCCAGGGCTCCGCCTCGGCGACGGCGCGCTCGAACGGGACCAGGTACAGCTCGCGCAAGGTGCGCTCGTCGACGTCGGACGAGATGGTGTGGCGCTCGAACTCGCTGTCGTTGGCGACGAAGTGCTTGAGCGACGCCCCCACGCCCTCGGCCTGCAGGCCGGTGATGAACGCCACCGCGAGCTCGGCGGTGAGGTGGGGATCCTCGCTGTAGCACTCGAAGTTGCGGCCGGCGAGGGGGTGGCGGTGCAGGTTGACCGTGGGGCCGAGCAGGACGCGGGCGCCCTTGCTCATGGCCTCGTGGCCGAGGGCGGCGCCGACCTGGGCCAGCAGGTCGGGGTCCCACGAGCTGGCCAGCGCGGTGCCGACCGGGAAGCAGGTGGCGGTGGCGCCGCTGCGACCGTCGCCCCGCGCACCGTTCGGGCCGTCGGTCACCTTGAGGCGGGGGATGCCGGCCTGGGGCACCGGCGTGGTGTGCCAGGGGCCGGAGCCGGCGAGCAGCGCGACCTGGTCGGCGAGGCTGAGACGGGCGAGGACGGCGTCGAGATCGGCGTGCACGGGCCCTTCCTAGCGCGCCCCTATCCTGAGCGCCGTCCGAAGATGATGACGACCCGGGGGGAGTCGAGATGGCAGAGCTGTGTGCTGGACGCGTGGCGATCGTGACGGGGGCCGGCCGCGGCATCGGGCGCGAGCACGCGCTGATGCTGGCCGAGAACGGCGCCAAGGTGGTCGTGAACGACCTGGGGGGCGAGGCCGACGGCACCGGGGGGTCGCTGACGCCCGCCCAGGAGGTGGTCGAGGAGATCCGGGGCTTCGGTGGGGAGGCGATCGCCAACGGCGACGACGTGAGCGACTGGGAGGGTGCCCAGCGGATGATCAACATGGCGGTGGAGACCTTCGGGGGCCTCGACGTCGTGGTGAACAACGCCGGCATCCTGCGTGACCGGATGCTCACCAACATGACCGAGGCGGAGTGGGACGCCGTCATCCAGGTGCACCTGAAGGGCACGTTCGCCCCGTCGCGGTGGGCGGCGGCCTACTGGCGGGAGCGGGCCAAGGCCGGCGAGCCGGTCGACGCCCGGATCATCAACACCACCTCGGTGTCGGGGATCTACGGCAACCCCGGCCAGACCAACTACGGGGCGGCGAAGATGGGCATCGCCGGGTTCACGATCATCGCCGCGCTCGAGCTGCACCGCTACGGGGTGACGGTGAACGCGGTCTCGCCCGGTGCGCTCACCCGCCTCACCGAGCCGCTGCGGGCCGAGGCTCCGACCGACGAGGAGCGTGAGGCGGCGTCACCGCGCTGGATCGCCCCGATCGTCACCTGGCTGGCGAGCGAGAGGTCGCGCAACGTGACCGGGCGGGTGTTCCAGGTGAACGGTCGCCAGCTGGCCATCGCCGAGTCGTGGCACAAGGGTCCGGCCGAGGCGAACGTCGACGACCCCGAGGCGATCGAGGCGGTGGTGGCCCGCCTGATGGCCGAGGCCCGCCCCAACGCCGACATGGCCGGCAACGACGCCGTCGGCCCCGGCCGTCCCGGTCCGACGATCTAGATCGGCGCCGGTCACGCTCCGCGAGCCGGTCGTCATCGGCGCGCCCGTCGAGCCACAACCGAGGCCCCGCAGCCGAGCGACCTCGCCTCCTCCCCCACCCGCGCCACCACCCGTCAGCCTCGAT
>DATHSN010000034.1:0-11910 GCA_035464115.1 Acidimicrobiales bacterium
GGCCTGGCGGCGGTCGTCGGCCGGGGCCAGACGGGTCGACAGGTCGTCGTGGTCGTCGCCGTCGGAGGAGTAGAACTCCATGGGGCGGTGATCGGGCGCCGACAGCTCGATGTCGCGGTACTCCTCGAGGCCGGTGCCCGCGGGGATGAGCTTGCCGATGATGATGTTCTCCTTGAGCCCGAGCAGCGAGTCGGAGCGCGACTCGATGGCGGCCTCGGTGAGCACCCGGGTGGTCTCCTGGAACGACGCCGCCGACAGCCACGAGTCGGTGGCCAGCGACGCCTTGGTGATGCCCATCAGCTCGGGACGACCCTCGGCGGGGACGCGACCCTCCTGGACCAGCACCCGGTTGGTGTCGGCGTAGATCTTCTGGTCGACGCGCTCGCCGGGCAGGAACTCCGACTCGCCCGGCTCTTGCACCGCGACCCGCTTGGTCATCTGGCGCACGATGAGCTCGATGTGCTTGTCGGCGATGGACACGCCCTGGTCGCGGTAGACCTTCTGGACCTCGTTGACGAGGTACATCTGGGTCTCGCGCACGCCCTTGATCTCGAGCAGCTCCTTGGGATCGCGGGGGCCCTCGACCACGGGGTCACCGGCGTCGACCGTGTCGCCGTCGCGCACCTCGAGGCGGGCGAGGCTCGGCACCGTGTAGCTCTCCTCGGTGCCGTCGTCGCCGACCACGGTGACCGTGCGGCCCTTGCCCTCGTCGTCGGTGACGCGCACGACACCGGAGATGCGGGCGAGGGTGGCCTTGCCCTTCGGGCTGCGGGCCTCGAACAGCTCGACCACGCGGGGCAGACCGCCGGCGATGTCGCCGCCACCGGCGATGCCGCCGGTGTGGACGGTCCGCATGGTGAGCTGGGTGCCGGGCACGCCGATGGACTGCGCGGCGATGACGCCGACCGCCTCACCGAGCTCGATGGTCTTGCCGGTGGCGAGCGAGCGGCCGTAGCACTTGGCGCACACGCCGAGGTCGGCCTGGCAGGTGAGGACCGACCGGGCCCGCACCCGGTTGACCTCGGGATCGTCGCGCAGCGCCTCGAGCTCGGCGTCGCCGATCTCGGTGCCGACGGGGATCACCGTGCCGTCGGACAAGGTGACGTCGGCGGCGAGGGTGCGCCCGAACAGGCGGGTCTCGATGTAGCTGCGCTCGTCGGCGCGGTCGGCGACGACGTTCTCGACCCACACGCCACGGGGGGTCTCACCCTCGCCGGCGCAGTCGTCGATGCGGATGATGAGCTCCTGGGCGACGTCGACCAGGCGTCGGGTGAGATAGCCCGAGTCGGCGGTGCGCAGGGCGGTGTCGACGAGGCCCTTGCGGGCGCCCGGCGTGGCGATGAAGTACTCGAGCATCGAGAGCCCCTCGCGGAAGTTGCTCTTGATGGGTCGCGGGATCATGTCGCCGCGGGGGTTGGCCACCAGGCCCCGCATGCCGGCGATCTGGCGGACCTGCATCATGTTGCCGCGAGCACCCGAGCCCACCATCATCTCGATGGGGTTGAAGTGCTCGGCCTTCAGGGCGGCCTCCATCGCGGCGCGCACCTTGTCGGTGGCGTCGGTCCAGATCTCGACCTCCTTCTGGCGCCGCTCGCCGTCGGTGATGATGCCCCGACGGAACTGGCTCTCGACCTTGTCGGCGTCGATCTCGTGGGACTCGAGGATGCCCTTCTTCTCGGGCGGGGTCTTCACGTCGTCGATCGACACGGTGATGCCCGAGCGCCCGGCGTACTGGAAGCACAGGTCCTTGAGGGCGTCGAGCGACCGGGCGACGACCGCCTTGGGGTAGTCGTTGGCCAGCCGGTCGACGATCTCGCCGATGACCCGCTTCTTGACCACCTCGTTGACGAAGCCGAAGTCGGCCGGGAGCGTGTTGTTGAACATGATCCGACCGGGGGTGGTGCGCAGCGAGCGGGGCGCCTCGGCGCCGTCGGCACTCGGGCCCAGGGTGAACGGGCCGCGCCACTCGATCTCGGCGTGGATCGAGACCTCGCGGGCCTCGAGGGCCCGCTCGACCTGCTCGAGGTGGCGGAAGACCCGACCCTCGCCGGCGGCGCCCTCGACGTGCTCGGTGAGGTAGAACGCGCCGATCACCATGTCCTGGGTGGGGGCGACGAGCGGGCGGCCGTGGGCCGGGGAGAGCACGTTGTTGGCCGACAGCATGAGCACGCGGGCCTCGGCCTGGGCCTCGGCCGACAGCGGCAGGTGCACGGCCATCTGGTCGCCGTCGAAGTCGGCGTTGAAGGCGGTGCACACCAGCGGGTGGATCTGGATGGCCTTGCCCTCGACGAGCACCGGCTCGAACGCCTGGATGCCGAGGCGGTGCAAGGTGGGCGCCCGGTTGAGCATCACCGGGTGCTCCTTGATCACGTCCTCGAGGACGTCCCAGACCTCCTTGCGGCGCCGCTCGACCATGCGCTTGGCCGACTTGATGTTCTGGGCCAGCTCCTGGTCGACGAGCTTCTTCATGACGAAGGGCTTGAACAGCTCGAGGGCCATGAGCTTGGGCAGGCCGCACTGGTGCAGCCGCAGGGTGGGGCCGACCACGATGACCGAGCGGCCCGAGTAGTCGACCCGCTTGCCGAGCAGGTTCTGGCGGAACCGGCCCTGCTTGCCCTTCAACATGTCGGACAGCGACTTGAGCGGACGGTTGCCCGGCCCGGTGACGGGACGGCCACGGCGACCGTTGTCGAACAGCGCGTCGACGGCCTCCTGCAGCATGCGCTTCTCGTTGTTCACGATGATCTCGGGCGCACCGAGGTCGAGGAGGCGCTTGAGGCGGTTGTTGCGGTTGATGACCCGGCGGTAGAGGTCGTTGAGGTCGGAGGTGGCGAAGCGGCCACCGTCGAGCTGCACCATCGGGCGCAGCTCGGGCGGGATCACCGGCACGACGTCGAGGATCATGGCCCGCGGGTCGTTCACCCGCTTGCCGTTGTCGTCGCGGCGGTTGAACGCGGTGACGATCTTCAGCCGCTTGATGGCCTTCTGCTTGCGCTGGGCCGACAGGGGCCGCTGGCCGTCCTGCGGGTCGATCGCGGCCCGCAGCTTGACCTCTTCCTCGTCGAGGTCGATGCGGTCGATGAGCTGCTTGATCCACTCGGCGCCCATGCCGCCCTCGAAGTAGTCGCCGTAGCGGTCGACCAGCTCGCGCCACAGCATCTCGTCTTCGATGATCTTGCGGGCGAAGAGGTCCTTGAACTCGTCGAAGACCCGCTGGAGCAGGTCGAGCTCGGCCTCGTACTGCTCGCGCACGGCGGCCATCTCGCGCTCGGCGGCGCGCTGGCGGTTGCGGAGGTCGGACTCCTTGGCGCCCTCGGCCTCCATCTCGGCGATCTCGGCCTCGAGGTTCTCGGCGATGCGGGCCAGCTCGAGCTCGCGCTCGCGCTCGATGGCGTCGCGGTCGCCGGCGAGCTCGGCCTCGAGGTTGGGCAGCTCCTCGTGGCGGCGCTCCTCGTCGACCCAGGTGACCAGGTTGGCGGCGAAGTAGATGACCTTCTCGAGCTGCTTGGCCTTGAGCTCCTCACGGGCCTCGGTGCCCATGAGCAGGTAGGCCAGCCACGAGCGGGTGCCGCGCAGGTACCAGATGTGCACCGCGGGGGCGGCCAGCTCGATGTGGCCCATGCGCTCGCGCCGGACCTTCGAGCGGGTGACCTCGACGCCGCAGCGCTCGCAGATGATGCCCTTGAAGCGCACCCGCTTGTACTTGCCGCAGTAGCACTCCCAGTCCTTGGTCGGACCGAAGATCTTCTCGCAGAAGAGCCCGTCCTTCTCCGGCTTGAGGGTGCGGTAGTTGATGGTCTCCGGCTTCTTGACCTCGCCGTTGGACCACTGGCGGATCGAGTCGGCCGTGGCGAGGCCGATGCGGAGCTGGTCGAAATCGTTCACGTCGAGCATCTGTTCTCCTCAGCTCCTTCAGCCGCGCTCGGCCTGGCGGCGGGCGTCTTCCTCGTCGCTGCCCCGTTCGGGTCGCGACAGGTCGATGCCCAGCTCCTCGGCCGTGCGGAAGATGTCCTCGTCGAGCTCGCGCATCTCGATCTCCTGGCCGGTGGTGGACAGGACCTCGACGTTGAGGCACAAGGCCTGCATCTCCTTGATGAGCACCTTGAAGCTCTCGGGGATGCCGGGCTCGGGGATGTTCTCGCCCTTGACGATGGCCTCGTAGACCTTCACGCGGCCGAGCACGTCGTCGGACTTGATGGTGAGCAGCTCCTGCAGGCAGTAGGCGGCGCCGTAGGCCTCGAGGGCCCACACCTCCATCTCGCCGAACCGCTGGCCGCCGAACTGGGCCTTCCCGCCCAGGGGCTGCTGGGTGATCATCGAGTAGGGGCCCGTGGAGCGGGCGTGGATCTTGTCGTCGACGAGGTGGGCGAGCTTCAGGATGTACATGTACCCGACGGTGATCGGGTTGTCGTAGGCCTGGCCGGTGCGCCCGTCGAAGACGGTGGTCTTGCCGTCGAGCTGGATGAGCCGGCCGCCGTCGCCGTAGCGGGGGTCGACCGCCTCGGGGTGCAGGGCCCCGAAGATCGCCTGGATGGTGGGGTGCTTGCCGGCTTCTTCGACCTCGTCCCAGTGGGCGCCGTCGAACACCGGGGTGGCGACGAGCGTGGACGGCGGGGTGTTGGTGCGCGTCTTGTACTCGGTGCCGCGGATGGGCTCGTCGCCGACGTCGATCTTGCCGTCGCCGGTGAGGTCCCAGCCCCAGCGGGCCGCGTAGCCGAGGTGGGCCTCGAGCACCTGGCCCACGTTCATGCGCGACGGCACGCCGAGCGGGTTCAAGATGATGTCGACCGGGGTGCCGTCGGCGAGGAACGGCATGTCCTCGATGGGCAGGATCCGGCTGATGACGCCCTTGTTGCCGTGGCGCCCGGCGAGCTTGTCGCCCACCGAGATCTTGCGGCGCTGGGCCACGTAGACCCGCACCAGCTGGTTGACGCCCGGGGGCAGCTCGTCGTTGTCGTCGCGGTTGAACACCTTGACGTCGATCACCTTGCCCGACTCGCCGTGGGGCACCTTGAGCGAGGTGTCGCGCACCTCACGGGCCTTCTCACCGAAGATGGCGCGCAGGAGGCGCTCCTCGGGGGTGAGCTCGGTCTCGCCCTTGGGGGTGACCTTGCCGACGAGCACGTCGCCGGCCTCGACCTCGGCGCCGATGCGGATGATGCCGCGCTCGTCGAGGTCGGCGAGGATCTCCTCGGACAGGTTGGGGATGTCGCGGGTGATCTCCTCGGGGCCCAGCTTGGTGTCGCGGGCGTCGATCTCGTGCTCGTGGATGTGGATCGACGTGAGCACGTCGTCCTTCACGAGCCGCTCCGAGAGGATGATGGCGTCCTCGAAGTTGTAGCCCTCCCACGACATGAACGCGACGAGCAGGTTCTTGCCGAGCGCCAGCTCGCCGTGCTCGGTGGAGGGCCCGTCGGCGAGCACGTCGCCCTTGGCGACCTTCTGGCCGGCCTTCACCCGGGGCTTCTGGTTGATGCAGGTGTCCTGGTTCGACCGCTCGAACTTGAGGAGGCGGTGGATCTTCTTGCGGCCGGCGTAGTCGACGGTGATCGACTGGCCGTCGACCGCGGTGATGGTGCCGTCGGCCTCGGCGAGGACCATGTCGCCCGCGTCGCGCGCCGCCACCGCCTCGATGCCGGTGCCGATGTAGGGGGCCTCGGCGCGCACCAACGGCACCGCCTGGCGCTGCATGTTGGCGCCCATCAGGGCCCGGTTGGCGTCGTCGTGCTCGAGGAACGGGATGAGCGCGGTGGCCACCGACACGATCTGCTTCGGCGACACGTCCATCATCTGGACCTCCGACGGCGGCACCGAGGAGATCTCGGTGGTGGCGCCGAAGAACACGTCGCGCTCGAGCTGCAGCTTCAGCTCGCCCAGGGTGGCGGCCTGCGGCGAGCGCCGCACCAGCACCCGGTCGTTGCGGAAGGTGCCGTCGGGGTTGAGGGGCGCGTTCGCCTGGGCGACGACGTACTCCTCCTCCTCGTCGGCCGCGAGGTAGACGACCTCGTCGGTGACCCGACCGTCGACCACCCGGCGGTACGGCGACTCGATGAAGCCGAACTCGTTGACCCGCGCGAACGACGCCAGGCCGCCGATGAGACCGATGTTGGGACCCTCCGGGGTCTCGATCGGGCACATCCGGCCGTAGTGGCTGAAGTGCACGTCGCGGACCTCGAAGCCGGCCCGCTCGCGCGACAGGCCACCCGGGCCCAACGCCGAGAGACGGCGACGGTGGGTGAGCCCCGACAGCGGGTTCACCTGGTCCATGAACTGCGACAGCTGCGAGGTGCCGAAGAACTCCTTGATGGCCGCGACCACCGGGCGGATGTTGATCAGCGTCTGGGGCGTGATGGCCTCGACGTCCTGGGTGGTCATGCGCTCGCGCACGACCCGCTCCATGCGCGACAGGCCGATGCGGACCTGGTTCTGGATGAGCTCGCCCACCGAGCGGATGCGGCGGTTGGCGAAGTGGTCCTGATCGTCGAGGCGGTAGCCCGGCTCGGCGTTCACCAGGTGCAGCAGGTACGTGGTGGCGGCGAGGACCTCGGCCGGCGACAGCACCGACTGGTCGGGCTCGGGGCGGTCGAGCTGGATGTCGAACAGCTGCTCGATCTTGTCGAGCTCGGGGCCGAGCTTGCGGTTGAGCTTGTAGCGACCGACCCGGCTGAGGTCGTAGCGGCGGCTCTCGAAGAAGGCGTTCTTGAAGTAGGCGCGCGCCGACTCGACCGACGGCGGCTCACCCGGGCGGGCCCGCTTGTAGATCTCGACCAGGGCCTCGTCCTGGGTGGGGGCGAGGTCGCGGTCCTTCTCCCACTGGCCCTCGAGGAAGTCGAAGTGGCGCACGAAGCGGTCGAGGAACCCGGGCGCGTTCTCCTCGTCGTAGCCGAGGGCCCGCAGCAGCACGAACAGGCTCAGGCGGCGCTTGCGGGCCACCCGGGTGCCAGCGGTGACGTCCTTGCCGGGCTTCTGCTCGACGTCGAACTCGATCCACTCGCCGCGGTAGGGGTGGACGGTGCCGGTGACCAGCTGGTGCTTGGACAGGTTCCGCAGGCGGAACCGCTCGCCGGGCTGGAAGATGACGCCGGGCGAGCGCACCAGCTGGGAGACCACCACGCGCTCGGTGCCGTTGATGACGAAGGTGCCCTTGTCGGTCATCATCGGGAAGTCCCCCATGAAGACCGTCTGCTCCTTGATCTCACCGGTGTTGGCGTTCATGAACCGGGCGCGCACGAAGATCGGCGCGCTGTAGGTCATGTCCTTCTCCTTGCACTCGTCCACCGAGAACTTCGGTGGCGGGCGCAGGTCCTCGTCGTCGGGATCGAACTCGAGCTCGAGCTGGAGGGTCTCGGTGAAGTCCTTGATCGGGCTGATGTCGCGGAATGTCTCCGCGAGGCCCTGGTGCAAGAACCACTCGAACGACTCCCGCTGGATCGCGATCAGATCGGGGAGATCCAAGACCTCATCGAGGTTCGCGAACGAATAGCGGGCCCGGGCAGTGGAGCGAGAGGACAAGGAGCACTCCTCGAAAGGGTGTAGCGCGGGCAGACGGACGCGCGTGGGCGCGCGAGGTCACCGGGGCGAAGCGGCGACAGACAGGCGGGCGAGCACGGCAACGATGGATGCTAGGCGCCTACACGCCAGAGGGCAACCCGCCCACGGCGGGTCGCAGGGCTCGACGCACGAGCGGAGCCCGATGGCGAGGAGGGTAAGCCGGCCGCTCGCCGGGGTCAAGCGTTCCCGGGCGGTGGCGCGGCGACGCCCGGCCCCCGTGGGAGCCGGGCGTCGACCGGACCGGATCGGGGCGCGTCGTCGCTACTTGAGCTCGACGGAGGCGCCGGCGGCCTCGAGGGTCTCCTTGGCCTTCTCGGCGTCTTCCTTCGACACCTTCTCGAGCACGGGCTTCGGTGCGCCGTCGACCAGGTCCTTGGCCTCCTTGAGGCCCAGGTTGGTGAGGGCGCGCACCTCCTTGATGACCTGGATCTTCTTGTCGCCGGCGGCGGTGAGCACGACGTCGAACTCGTCCTGCTCCTCGGCGGCGGCCTCGCCGCCACCACCACCGGCGGCGGGCGCGGCGGCCATGGCCACCGGGGCCGCGGCGGTGACGCCGAAGCGCTCCTCGAACTCGCTGAGCAGCTCGCTCAGCTCGAGGACGGTCATGTTCGAGATGGCGTCGAGGATGTCGTCCTTGGTGGCCATGTCAGCTCTCCTTGGTGGGATCGGTGTCGGCCTCGGCGGGCGCCTCGGCGGTGTCGTCGGCCGCGGCCGGAGCCTCGGTGGCCGGCTCGGCGGTGGGGGCGCCGGGGGCGCCGCCCTGCTCGATCAGGGCCGCCAGCCCGTAGGCGAAGTTGCGCGGCAGGGCCTGGAGCAGACCGGCGAACTGCTGCATCGGCGCCGCGAACGCGCCGGCGAGGCGGGCGAGGAGCTCCTCGCGCGGGGCCACGTCGGCGAGGGCGGCGGCGTCGGCGGCGCTGAGCCGGGCCTCGCCCAGCACCCCGCCCTTGACGACCAGCGCCGGGTGGGCGCGACCGAAGTCGCGCAGCGCCTTGGCCACCGGCACGGGGTCGGCGGTGGCGCCGTCGGTGCCCTTGGGCACGAAGGCGATGGCGGTCGGGCCGGTGAGCATGTCGTCGAGCTCGAGCCCGAGGTCGCGGGCCGCGAAGCGCACGAGGGTGTTCTTGTAGATGGTGACCTCACCACCGGCGGCACGCAGGGCCCGACGCAGCTCGGCCATGGCCGCCACGTTCAGTCCCCGGTACTCGGTGAGCAGCGCAGCGTCGGCGTTGGCGAGGCGGTCCTTGACCTCCTCGACCACGGCGACCTTCTCTGGTCTCGGGTTGTCCATCGGCACCTCCTCTCTCTGTTGTCCTGGATCGGGGTGGGACCCCGTCAGAACAGCGACGGGGCGCTCGCAGCGACACGCGCGAACGCCCCATGAGGAAGCATTCGCCTCGTCGGGCGGGCCCGGGGGCCCGTTCGGCGACCGAGGTCGCACCGGAGGTCTACGGCGAGCAAGATCGGTTGTCGCTCCCGAAGGAGCGGGGTCACGCTAGCGGTCGGCGAGCCGGCCGGCGAGTCGGGGGGTGGGATCAGGCGCCGACGACCTCGTCGGCACGGACGCGGTTGGGGTCGACCTTCACGCCCGGCCCCATGGTCGACGACAGCGTGACCCGGCGCACGTAGCGCCCCTTGGCCGCGGCCGGCTTGGCCCGCTGCAGCTCGTCGATGACGGCGCCGAGGTTGGCGGCGAGGGCCTCGGAGGTGAACGAGACCTTGCCGAGCGGCACGTGGACGTTGCCGTAGCGGTCGGTGCGGTACTCGACCTTGCCGCCCTTGAAGTCGGTGACGGCCTTGGCCACGTCGGTGGTGACGGTGCCGGTCTTGGGGTTCGGCATCAGGCCACGGGGCCCGAGCACCCGACCGAGCCGACCGACCTGGGGCATGAGGTCGGGGGTGGCGATGGCGACGTCGAAGTCGAGCATGCCGCCCTCGACCTCGGCGGCGAGGTCGTCGGCGCCGACGAAGTCGGCGCCCGCCTCGCGGGCCTCGGCGGCGGCCTCGCCCTGGGCGAAGACCGCCACCCGGACGTCCTTGCCGGTGCCCGAGGGCAGCGCGACGGTGCCGCGCACCATCTGGTCGGCCTTGCGGGGGTCGACCCCGAGGCGGACGGCGAGCTCGACGGTCTCGTCGAAGCCGGCCGAGGCCAGGTGCTTCACCAGCTCGAGCGCCTCGGCGCCCGAGTGGAGGTGGTCGCGATCGAAGCGCTTCAGCGCGTCGGTGTACTTCTTGCCCTTCGCCATGTCGGCTCCCTCGTCTGGGTCGGCGTCCCGGGCGAGGTCCTCCCGGTGACGCAGTGGGCGGCGGGGCCGAGCGGCACCGCCGGTGGATCAGGCCTCGACGGTGATGCCCATCGACCGGGCCGTGCCCGCCACCTGCAGCTTGGCGGCCTCGATGTCGTTGGCGTTGAGGTCGGGCAGCTTGGTCTGGGCGATGTCGGTGAGCTGGGCCTGGGTGATCGAGCCCGCCCCCTCCTTGCCCGGCGCGGTGGAGCCCTTGGCGATGCCGGCGGCCTCGCGGATGAGCACCGGCGTGGGCGGCGTCTTGGTGATGAACGTGAAGGTGCGGTCCTCGAAGACCGTGATCTCGACCGGGATGATCGTGCCCCGTTGGGCCTCGGTGCGAGCGTTGTACTCCTTGCAGAAGTCCATGATCGCGACGCCGTGGGGCCCGAGCGCGGTGCCCACCGGCGGCGCCGGGGTGGCGGCGCCCGCAGGGATCTGGATCTTGACGACCGCAGCGACCTTCTTCTTCGCCATGGGGTGGGTTCCTCGCTTCGAACTGCGTGCCGCTCGCGCTCGGCGCGCGAGGGCGCCCCTGGCGGGGCGACGGACAAGTCTGCCGCGGGCGGACGCCCGGCGGCAACCCGGGTCGGGCCCGGGTGGGGGCTAGAGCTTCGCCACCTGGGCGAACTCGAGCTCGACCGGGGTCTCGCGGCCGAAGATGTTGACCAGCACCTTGACGCGCAGCTGGTCCTCGTTGATCTCGACGATCTCGCCCGAGAAGTCGGCGAACGGGCCTTCCTTGACCCGGACGGTCTCGCCCATCTCGTACTCGAGACGGGGCCGGCCCCGCTTGGGGGTGGCCTCGTCGCCCTCGACCTTCACCGCGAGGAACGACTCGACGTCGCGGCGCGGCAGCGGCGAGGGCTTGGCGCCCTGCCCGACGAACCCGGTGACGCCGGGGGTGTTGCGCACGACGTACCACGAGTCGTCGTCGAGCTGGCAGCGCACGAGCAGGTAGCCCGGGAACATCTTCTTCTGGACGACGACCTTCTTGCCGCCCTTGACCTCGACGGTGTCCTCCATGGGGATCACGACCTCGTGGATCCGGTCCTCCATGTTCATCGAGGAGGTGCGGGCCTCGAGGTTCTGCTTGACCTTCTTCTCGTAGCCCGACTGGGTGTGGACCACGTACCAGCGCCCGGGACGGTCGTAGGGGCTGACCGGGCGGGGGGCCGCCTCCTCCTCGAGCAGCTCGTCGGAGTCGACGACGTCGGGCACCGTGGCGTCGTCCTCGTCGGCCGCCGCCTCGGCGGCCTCGTCGGTGGCCGGATCGGCGCCGACGGCGTCGCCCGCGTGGGGGTGCTCGTCGGTGCCGGGATCGGTGACGACGGCCTCGGGGGCCGCGTCGAGGTCGGCGCTGAGCTCGTCGGTGTCGCTGCGGGCGTCGCTCATCGGTCGAGCACCCACAGGACCGACTCGCCGAACACGAAGTCGAGCCCGGCGATGAGCGACGTGAGGATGATGATGGTGATCAACACGATGATCGAGTAGTTGACGACCTCGGAGCGGGTGGGCCAGGCCACCTTGCGCAGCTCGCCACGGACCTCGTGGAGGAACTGGCGGGGGCTCGTGCGCGGCTCGCTCGGCGGCCGCGACCCTCGGGGCTCGCGCTTGGCAGGAGCCGGCGTGCCGTCGGGCGCCACCTGCCCCTGACGCTGCATCATCCGCTTCTGCTCTCGGTTCATGGCCATGCCGGCACACCTTCTTGGTCGTCGCGGGGGTCGCCAGACGGCGAGGTCGGCGCCGGCGCGCCGGCGACCACACGTGAGCAGGGCAGGAGGGACTCGAACCCCCAACCGCCGGTTTTGGAGACCGGTGCTCTACCAGTTGAGCTACTGCCCTAGGGATGAACCCGGACAGGTTACCACCGGGTCCGGACGCCCCGACCGGCGCCCCCCGGCACGGTCACGCCGAGCGGCGCTGACGGGTGGCGAAGACGATGGCGCTCGCCGCGCCGGCTGCGGTGGCGGCGGCGGCGATGCCCCCGAGGTAGGCCACGCGCCGGCCCGACAGCACCGAGCGCATGGCGTGACGCTCCCCCGCCTGCTCGAGGGCCACGAGCACCTCGGTG
>DATHSN010000035.1:0-15828 GCA_035464115.1 Acidimicrobiales bacterium
GACGGGATCGGTAGGGTCGGATCGTGACCGACGACCGTGCGTCGACCGTGGGGCTGCGCCGCGAGCCCGTGCAACGGCGCAGCCGCGAGCGCGTCGACGCCATCCTCGCCGCCGCCACCGAGCTGCTCGCCGAGGTCGAAGGCACCGAGATCACCACCACGACGATCGCCGCGCGCGCCGGGGTGCCGGTGGGCTCGCTGTACGAGTACTTCGTCGATCGGGAAGCCGTCATCGATGCCGTGGCCGCCCGGATGCTCGACCGCCACGACGAGCACCTCCGCGCCGCGCTCACCGCGGCGCCCGAGTCGCTCGAGGCCATGGTCGACGCGCTCTACGCCGCCTACGCCGACTTCTACCGGGCCGAGCCCGCGTTCATCTCGCTGCGCTTGTCGTCGCTGTACACGCGGGAGCACCGCTCGTGGGTCGTCGAGCGCATCGACCACCTGCTCGCCGACGTGGTGAAGGTGGGCGCCGACGCCGGGGTCCTGCCCGACGACCCGGGCCTCGTCGACCGGCTCCAGCTGGTGTGGGCGGTGGGCGACGCCGTGTTGCAGGTGGGCTACCGGTCCGATCCCCGGGGCGACCCCGCGGTGATCGCCGAAGGCCGTGAGATCGTGCTCGTCGCGCTGGCTCGGGCGGCCCGCGCCGGCTGAGCGGTCGGCCCGCCCGGCTCAGCCCCCCAGGCCCGCGGCGCGGTGGGCGGCCGCCTGCTCGACGTAGCGAGCCACGTTGCGCCGCTGGCGCTCGTGCTCGTCGGGACGCACGTCGCGCACCTTGCGCGCCGGCGTCCCCGCCCAGAGCTCGCCGGCCGGGATGACGGTGCGGGGCGACACGACGGCGCCCGCGGCCACGATCGCCCCCTCCCCCACGACGGCGAGGTCCAGCACGGTGGCCCGCATGCCGACGAGCACGCCCGGGCCGATGCTGGCGCTGTGCAGCACCGCGCCGTGGCCGACCACCACACCCTCGGCCACCACCGTGGGGGCCACCCCGCCGGACGTGTGCACGAGCGTGCCGTCCTGGAGGTTGGTGTCGGCGCCGATGACGATGGGCTCCTCGTCGCCGCGCAGCACGCACCCGTACCAGACGCTCGACCGAGCGCCGAGCTCGACGGCGCCGATGACCACCGCACCGCTGGCGACGAACGCGTCGGGGGCGACGACCGGCGTGCGGTCCTGCCAGGGGGCGACGAGCGGTCCGGCCACCGTCGGGTCGCTCATGCCGCCACCGGTGCGAGGGCCGCGAGGGCGGCGTGGGTCCGCTCGACGAGCTCGTCGACCTCGGCCTCGCCCATGGGCGTGGAGAGGGCCAGGTGACCACGGGGCCCGGCGAGGACCCCGCCGTCGAGCAACGCGGCGAACAGCGCGGCCGACCGGGCCGCGCCGTCGGCCGCCTCGAGCGCAGCGTGCAGCGACCGGGGTCCGGCGTAGGGCGCGGCGGTCGGCACCACGCAGGCCACGTTGGCGGTGCCCCGCACCTGGGCGTCGGCCCCGGCGTCGGCGATCGCGGCGCGCAGCCCGGCGCGCAGGCGCGCGCCGAGGGCGTCGAGGCGGGCCACCTCGTCGGCGGTCCACGCCCGCAGGGTCGCCACGCCGGCAGCCATGGTGATCGGGTTGGCGTTGAAGGTGCCGGCGTGGGGCAGCGCAGGCACACGGCCCCGCGGGTCGAACAGCTCGTCCATCACGTCGGCGCGCCCGCCGAGGGCGCCGACGGCGAGGCCCCCGCCGATGACCTTCCCGAAGGCGGTGAGGTCGGCGACGATGCCCCGGCGGGCGAGCGAGCCGGCGAACCCGAGGCGGAAGGAGAACACCTCGTCGGCGACGAGCAGGGCGCCGACGTCGGCGGCTGCGGCGGCGAGGCCGGCGAGGAGGTCGTCGGTGGGCTCGAGGTAGCGCATCTCGGGCAAGCAGGCGTCGACGAGCACCGCGGCCACGTGGTCGCCGTGCTCGCGCACGATCGCGGCCGCGGCGGTCGGATCGTCGACCGGCACCACCACCACGTCGGCGGCCACGCCGGGCGACACACCGGGACCGGCGACGCTGGTGGGGCGGGCCGGGTCGCCCCATGCGTCGGGTGCGGCGGCGACCGACACCTGGGCGGTGTCCCAGGCGCCGTGGTAGGCGCCCTCGATCTTGACCACCAGGCGACGGCCGGTGAGCCGGCGCGCCGCCTTCACCGCGTGCATCACCGCCTCGGACCCGGAGTTGGCGAACCGCACCCGGTCGACCGACGGGACCCGTTCGCAGAGCAGCTCGGCCAGCTCGATCTCGGGGATGGTGGGCAGCGCCACCGCGCCGAGCCGGGCGGCCTGGTCGGCGATGGCCGCCACCACGTCGGGGTGGGCGTGGCCGTGGATCTGCGAGGTCTGGTTGTTGATGGCGTCGAGTCGCTCGACCCCGTCGGCGTCGACCACGCGACACCCGCGCGCCGCCACCGCGTAGACCGGGTGCGGATCGGTGTGCACGGTGTGGCGGGCGTTGCCGCCGGGCAGCACGGCGGTGGCCCGCCGGTGCAGCGCGGCGGACCGGGAGGGGGGTGCGACGGACAGAGGAGCCTCCTCGTCGTTTCCGAAACTGCTTCGGGTTTCACGCTAGCGTGGCCCCGTGCGACCCGTCATCGTCACCTGCGCCGTCACCGGATCCGCCCAGCAGTTCCGGTCGAACCCGGCGGTCCCGATCACCCCCGAGCAGATCGCCACGTCGGCGCTCGAAGCGGCCGACGCCGGCGCCGCCATGGTCCACATCCACGTGCGCGACCCCGACACCGGGGCGCCGGTCGGCCACACCCACCTGTACCGGGAGGTGGTCGATCGGATCGCCGACGCCGGGTCCGACGTCATCGTGAACCTCACCTGCGGCTACGGCGGGCGCTACGTGCCGAGCGCGGCCGATCCCCGGGTGGCCGACCCCGTCAGCAACCTGATCGGCCCCGAGGAGCGGACCGCCCACGTGGCCGAGCTGCGCCCCGAGGTGTGCAGCCTCGACGTGGCCACCATGAGCTTCGGCGAGCAGGTGTTCATGAACACCCCCGATCACCTGCGGCAGATGGCCGCCGTCATCCGGGCGGCGGGGACCACCCCCGAGATCGAGGTCTTCGAGGCCGGCCACGTCCGGCTCGCCACCCACCTGGTCGACACCGGCGTGCTCGCCCGGCCCACCCACTTCCAGCTCTGCCTCGGCATCGAGTGGTCGATGCCGGCCACGGCCGAGGCCATGAGCTTCCTGCGCTCGCTGCTGCCGGCCGACGCCACCTGGTCGGCGTTCGGCATCAGCCGCCACCAGTTCCCGATGGTCGCCGAGGCGGTCCGCCAGGGCGGCCACGTCCGCGTGGGCTTGGAGGACAACATCTACCTCGAGCGCGGTGTGCTCGCGCCGAGCAACGCCGCGCTGGTGGAGCGGGCGGCGCAGATCGTCGAGCGCGAAGGCGCCCGGGTGGCGACGCCCGCCGAGGCCCGCCGGCTGCTGGGTCTCGCCGACCGTCGCGCCCCGGTGGCGTGACCGCCCCCGGTCCGTCCGCCACCCCACGCGTGGTCGCCGAGGGCCTCCGGTTCCCCGAGGGCCCCGTGGCGCTCGACGACGGCTCTGTGCTCGTGGTCGAGATCGCCGGTGGCGCGCTCACCCGGGTGGCACCCGACGGCGCCCTCGAGGTGCTGGCCGAGCTCGGCGGTGGGCCCAACGGCGCCGCGGTCACCGACGACGGCCGGGTGGTCGTCTGCAACTCGGGGGGCTGGCGCTACGAGCAGCGGGGCGACCGGCTCTGGCCGGTCGGCCAGTCGCCCGACGACGGGTGGATCGACCTGGTCGACCTCGCCACCCGGGAGCACCGGGTCCTGCACCGCGCCGCCGGCGACGTGCCGTTGCGGTCGCCCAACGACGTGGTGCTCGACGGCCACGGCGGGTTCTGGTTCACCGACCTCGGCGTGCGGTCGAGCCGGAGCCTCGACTGGACCGGGGTCTTCTACGCCACGCTCGACGGCTCGCGGTGCGAGGAGGTGATCCACCCGATGATCACCCCCAACGGCATCGGGCTCTCGGCCGACGGCGCCACGCTCTTCGTCGCCGAGACCTTCACCGGCCGGCTGTGGGCGTTCGACGTGGTCGAGCCCGGTCGGGTGGGTCCCGGGGCCGGCTACGCCCCCCACGGTGGCCGGCTCGTGCTCGGCGCCGACGGCTATCGGCTGTTCGACTCGCTGGCGGTGGCCCCGAACGGCGACGTCTGCGTGGCCACCCTCTTCACCAGCGGCATCACCGTGGCCCGACCCTGCGGCGGCGAGGTCGGCTTCGTGCCCCTGCCCGACCCCTACACCACCAACCTGTGCTTCACCGCCCCCGACCGGGTGGTGGTCACCCAGTCGTCGTCGGGTCGGCTCGTCGAGCTCGCCTGGCCGCCCCCCACCCTGCAGGAGCACCCGTGACCCGCACCCATCGCATCGCGTCGATCCCCGGCGACGGCATCGGCACCGAGGTGCTGCCCGAAGGCCGCCGCGTCCTCGAGGCGGCCGCCACCCGGTTCGGCTTCGCCCTCGAGTGGACCGACCTCGACTGGGGTTCGGCCCGCTTCGCCGAGACCGGCGAGTGGATCCCGCCCGGGGGGCTCGAGCGGCTCCGGGAGCACGACGCCATCTACCTCGGTGCGGTGGGCTGGCCCGGCGTGCCCGACCACGTGTCGCTGTGGGGGCTGCTCATCCCCATCCGCCGCACGTTCGACCAGTGCGTGAACCTGCGGCCGTGCCGGCTGTTCGACGGCGTGCCCAGCCCGCTCGCGCTCCGCGACGGCCAGTCGATCGACATGTGGATCGTGCGCGAGAACGTCGAGGGCGAGTACTCCGAGGTGGGCGGGCGCCTCTACGCCGGCACCGACCACGAAGCCGTCGTCCAGGAGACGATCATGACCCGTCGTGGCGTCGATCGCGTGCAGCGCTGGGCGTTCGCGCTGGCCGACTCCCGTCCCGCCCGGCACCTCACCTCGGCCACCAAGTCGAACGGCATCACCCACACCATGCCCTTCTGGGACGAGCGCTTCGCGGCCAACGCGGCCGACTTCCCCGACGTGCGCACCGATGCGTTCCACATCGACATCCTCACGGCCAACTTCGTCCGCTGGCCCGAGCGCTACGACGTGGTGGTGGGGTCGAACCTGTTCGGCGACATCCTCTCCGACCTCGGTCCCGCGGTGTGCGGCTCGATCGGCATCGCCCCGTCGGCGAACCTCAACATCGACGGCACCGCCCCGTCGATGTTCGAGCCGGTGCACGGCTCGGCGCCCGACATCGCCGGCACCGGCGTGGCCAACCCGATCGGTGCGGTGTGGTCGGCGGCGATGCTGCTCGATCACCTCGGCGAGGCCGAGGCCGCGGCCGCGGTGATCGCCGCCATCGAGGGCCTGCTGCGCGACGGCGGCCCCCGCACCCCCGACCTGAGCGGCACGGCGTCGACCACCGACGTGGGCGCCGCCCTCGCTGGCGTGATCTGACCCTGGTCAGCTCACCGCCGGCACGTAGTCGCCGATGTAGCGGGTCTGGCCCCGACCGACCACCACGTCGCAGTAGTTGCCGGCGGGCAGGTGGTAGGGGTCGTCGATGCGCAGCTCGGCGACCACGTCGTCGTCGAGCTCGATGCCGAGGCCGGGGCGGTCGCCCAGGTCGAGCATGCCTTCGGCGATCGGCAGCGGCCCGACCAGCTCCTCGATGAAGCGGTTGCCGGTCTGGTCGACCTCGCAGGTGATGCCGTTGGGCGCGGCGGCCACGCAGTGGGCGTTGGCCACCACCGCCACCGCGTCGCACCAGGTGTGGGGGGCGAACCCCACGCCGTGCTCCGCGGCGAGGGCGGCGATGCGCATCACCTCGGTGATGCCACCGGCCCGGCTGGCGTCGGCCTGGGCGATGTCGATGGCGCCCGCCCGGATGAGCTCGCGGAATCCGTGGAAGCCCATCTCGTTCTCGCCGGTGGCCAGGGGCACGCCGTGCTCGGCGAGCACCGGGCGCAGGGCGACGAAGTCGTCGAGCTCGTCGGGGCCGAAGGGCTCCTCGAACCAGAACGCGCCCACCTCGGCGAGCACCGGGGCGGTGGCCGTGGCGGTCTCGACGGTGAAGCGGTGGGTGCCGTCGACCATGAGGTCGTGGTCGGGTCCGATGGCGGCGCGGGCGGCGCGCATCGCCGCGGTGTCGTAGTCCCACGACCAGCCGATGCGCATCTTCACCCGGGTGAAGCCCCGCTCGATGGCGGCCGCCGCCCCGGCGGCCACCGCGTCGGGCGACGAGTAGAGGTTGCCCGACGCGTAGGCGGGCGCCCGCCCCTCGGCGCCCCCGAGCAGCTTCCACACCGGCTCGCCGGCCGCCTTCCCCCGCAGGTCCCACAGGGCGGTGTCGATCCCGCTGATGGCGGCCACCGCGCCCCCCTTGCGCCCGTACCAGCGGGAGATGCCGTGGAGGCGGTGGTGGTGGCGCTCGGTGTCGGTCGGGTCGTAGCCGAGCACGAACGGCGCCAGGTGGTCGACGCTGGCCTGCACCACACCGGGGTGGGCGTAGGCCGAGCCGATGCCCACCAGGCCGTCGTCGGTGCGGAGCCGGACGAGGGTCGCGAAGCGGGCGTGGACCGGACCGGCGGGTGTCTGGAACGTGCGCTCGGGGTCCATCTCGAAGCGCAGGTGGATGCACTCGACGTCGACGACCTGGGTCATGCGGAACCCTCCGGGGGATGGGCGGCGGGGAGCGCCGCGTCGGACAGCAGCGCCCGCACCTCGTCGAGGAGGGCGAACGCCCAGGCGCCGTCGTCGCGCCGGTTGACGGTGCCGGCGACGGTGGCGCCGGTGGTGGTGTCGCGCCACAGGCGGGTGCCCCACGCACCGGCGTGGCCGACGACGGGCACCCCCGACGGTCCGGCCCAGCGCTGCGGGCCGAGGCCGATGTCGACGCGAGGCGGGGTGAGGCCGGCGGGGCGCACCCAGTCGGTCATCAGCGCGACGGTGGCGGGATCGGTGAAGCAGCGGCCGGCGAGCAGCCCGTCGAGCAGACGGCACAGGTCGGCCACGGTGGACACCTGGCCGCCGCCGCCCCAGTCGAAGGTGAGGTTGGCGCCGGTGGACAGCACGGGGATCGGCCCCATCCACACATCGCACTCGGGATGGGCGACCTCGGGAGGGGGCGGCTCGTGGCCGTGCTGCCAGGTGTGGGTGAGCCCGAGCGGCTCGAGCAACCGGCGTCGTTGGGCCAGGTGGTACGACTCGCCGCCGAGGCGCTCGACGAGCAGCGCCAGGAGGGCGTAGGCCGAGTCGGAGTAGTGGAACCGCTCGCCGGGGGCGGCCACCGGCGCGGCGCCGAGGCGGGCGACGTAGCGGTTGAGGGTGCCGGCGAGCTCGTCGTCGGGGCGGGTCGGGTCCCACGCGCGCCAGCGGTGGGTCGACAGGTCGGGATCGTGCGGTCGGCCCGCGGCCCGGTCGCGCAGGGCGCGCCAGTAGTCAGCCGCCAAGCCGCCCGGAGCGGGGCGGCCGTGGTGCTCGGCGGTGCCGTCGGCGTCGTCGCTGTGGACGTCGGCGAGCCCGGAGGTGTGGGTGAGCAGCTGGCGCACGGTGATCGTCGGGCCGACCGACCGCCCGGCTCGGACGAGGAGCCGGTCGATCAGCGCCGGTTCGAGCACGCCGAGCTCGCCGAGGGTGACGTCGACCCCGGCGGGGCCGAGCCGGCCTCCCTCGGCGAGCTGCAGCACGAGCGCGGCGGTGCAGAGCTTGCCCACCGACGCCACGTGGAACGGGTGGTCGACCGTGAGGTCCTCGCCGGTGTCGGCGCGGGCGGTGCCGGCCGCTGCGGCGTGGGCGAGACCGACCGCGGGGACCTCGAGGCGGACGACCGCACCGGCCGGCGCGTCGTCGCCCCGGACGAGGTCGGCCACGAGGGCCTCGACCCGTGCCGTCAGCATCTCGGCGACCGTCGCGGCATCGGCCCCGTGCCGGGTCACGGCGCGCTCACGTGCGCCCGAGGGCGTCGAGCCAGTCGAGGAACGTCGTGGTCTCCAGGGCCACAGCCCGGCTCATGGCCGGCTCCGACGGGTAGTGGCCGGCCCCACTGACGATCTGGAGGCGGACCCGGTCGGGCGCGAGCGCCTGGGCCAGATCCCACGCCTGGGCGGGGGTGGTGCACATGTCGTAGCGGCCGGTGGTGAGCGAGACCGGGATGCCCGCCAGGCGGTGCGCGTCGTCGATCAGCTGGTTCTCGCGCAGGAAGAAGTCGTTGACCGCGTGGTGCGTGAACACGCGTGAGTAGGGCAGGCCCCGCTCGGGGTTGGGGGGCGCGAACGGCGGCTCGAAGTGCATGTAGGCCTCTTCGAACAGGTACTGGCGGCGACCGGCGGCTTCGGCCTCGACCGGGTCGTCCCCGAAGATGCGACGCTGGTAGGCCTCGCGCAGGTCGTGGCGCTCGTCGGCCGGGACCGCGCCGGCGTACTCGGCCCACGCGTCGGGGAAGATCTGGCGGACGCCGTGGTACCACCAGTCGATGTCGGCGGCCCGGCACAGCCAGACCCCCGACACCTTCACGCCGATGGTGCGCTCGGGGTGGGTCTCGGCGTAGGCGAGCGACACGGTGGAGCCCCACGACGGTCCGCCGACGATCCAGCGGTCGATCCCGAGGTGCTGGCGGATGGCCTCCATGTCGGCGACGGTGTGCCACAGGCCGGTGTGGTCGAGCTCGCCGGTGGGCGTCGACCGTCCGCACCCGCGCTGGTCGAACTGGATGATGCGGCATCGCTCCGGGTCGATGAGGGCGCGCAGGAAGCGGTTGGCCCGCCCGCCGGGGCCGCCGTGCGACTCGATCCAGGGGATGCCGTCGGGGTTCCCGGTCTCCTCCCAGTGGACCTGGTGGCCGTCGCCGACGTCGAGCAGGCCCTCGGCCCGGGTCTCGGTGACGGGGAACAGGACGTCGTCGTGCCGGCGCATCAGTCCCGCCACTCCCCGACACCCCGAACGAAGCGGGCGACCCGGGGCTGGGCGCTGCGCCAGGTGGACGCCATCCACGCCGGTTCCTCGGGGTAGAAGAAGCGCCGGTACCGCTCGACGTGGACCCGGTGCTCAGGGGCCATCCGCGCACCGCTGTGGTGGAGCCAGCAGTCGAGCGGGAAGATGATCTGGTCGTTCGGGCCGAGCGTCTCGGTGCCGATCTCCATGGTGGCGCTCACCACCGTGGTGCCCGGCACCACCTCCTCGATCCAGGCGTAGGTGCGCTTGCGCTCCTCGTTCCAGGCGAGCAGCTCGCCGAACCAGGCCTGCACGAGGCGGGCGTCGACGCTCCCCTCCGGGGCCTCGTCGAGCACGACCGCCTCGCCGTAGCCGCCCACCGCGGTGTGCAGGTCGAGCACCGCCACCCGCTCGGCCCCCGCGAGGTGGCGCCGGGCGACGTCGTCGAGCAGGCGCTTCGACCACGCTGGCTCGCCACCGTGGTAGGTGATGGCGTCGGGGTGGTCGCGCTGACCCCGCACGAGCGCGGTCTGGACGTCGGCGGGGTCGTGGCGCCCGAACAGGTAGCGCATGCGGCGCCCGGCCGCGAACAGCTCCTCGACGCTGGCGGCGCGATGGAAGCCGACGGTCTCGTAGAAGTCGTCGAACACCGGGTTGGGCCGGCCGCCGTCGTGGCAGAACCGGTAGTGCCGCAGCAGCTCCTGGTTGTCCTCGTTCTCCTTGCGGCTCCACGCCGCGCCCCACGGGTTCGACTGGTGGACGAGCACGATGGCCATGTCGTCGACGAGGGGGAGCGTCTCGGCGGCGGTGCGCAGCGCGCCGATCTGGATGCCGGACCCGGCATAGCCCTCGATGCCGTGGGTGCCGGAGATGGCGAGGACGACCGTGCTCGCGTCGGCGGGACCGAGGCGGGCGACGGCAGCGTGCAACGGCTCGCCGTCGGGGCCGGCGAGCGGGTGCGGGTGCTGCTCCACCACGGCCCCCGCTGCGGTGGCGGCCGCGACGAACCGGGCGTGCGACTCGGGGACGGTGTGGGAGAACAGCTCGACGGGATCGGCGACGTCGGCGGTCACGATGTCGCCTCCTCGGCGCCGTACGCCTCGGCGAGGCGGACGAGCAGGTGCACGCCCCAGCCGCGGGCGCCGGCCGGACCGTCGTCGGTGTCGCGGTCGCGCAGGTTGACGGCGTTCATGTCGATGTGGGCCCACGGGGTGTCACCCACGAACTGCTCGACGAAGAGCGCGGCGACCGCCGACGCGGCCGGGGCCTCGGAGCGGTTGGTCAGGTCGGCGACCGTCGACTTCAACATCCCCCGGTACTCGGCCATCCGGGGCAGCGGCCAGGCTCGGTCGGGGGTCCCCTCGGCGGCGGCGAGGATGGCGTCGGTGACCTCCTGCTCGCGGCCGATCACCGCGCCGTACTCGGTGCCGGTGGCGTGCACGATCGTGCCGGTGAGGGTGGCGACGGTGACGATGGCGTCGGCGTCGCCGTGGTCGGCGGCGTAGGCCACCGCGTCGGCGAGCACGAGGCGGCCCTCGGCGTCGGTGTCGACCACCTCGACGGTCGTCCCTCCGTACATCCGCAACACGTCGCCGGGCCGGGTGGCATCGCCGCCGGTCATGTTGTCGGTCAGAGGGAGGTAGGCCGTCACCCGGGTGGGGACGTCGAGGTCGGCCAGCACCGACATGGCGCCGATCACCGCCGCGGCCCCGCCCATGTCTCCCTTCATCACGATGAGGCTGGTGGCGAGCTTCTTGAGGTTGATGCCTCCCGTGTCGTAGGTGATGCCCTTGCCGACGAGGGCGAGGGCCCGGCCCGTCGGCCTCGGCGGTTCGTGGTGCACCTCGACGAACGCCGGGGGCTGGGTGCTGCCGCGGTTCACCCCGAGCACCCCGCCCATGCCGAGGGCACGAATCGCCTGGTGGTCGTGGACGACGACGCGCAGGCGGTCCGACGCGAGGGCCCGGATCCGTTCGGCGAGCTCGGTGGGGGTGAGGGTTCCCCCCGGCTCGTTCACCAGGTCACGGGCGAGGGCGACCCCCCGGGCCAGGACGGTCGCCCGCCGAACGGCGGCGACGACAGCGGGGTCGTCTGCCTCAGGGGTCACCAGACGGATGTGGGCGGGACCATCGGTGCTCGGCCGTGACCGGTGGGCGTCGAAGCGGTAGCGCACCGACAGCGCGCCCGTCGCGATGGCCGCTGCTGCCTCGGGCCCGGGGACGACGCCCTCGAGGTCGGCGATGAGCGTGGTGGCGAGGGCCGGGATCCTGGTTGCGGCGCGGGTCATCGCGCCCGCCGCCCGCCGCAGCGTGGCCGGGTCCATGCGGTCGCGGGCGCCGAGCCCCACCAGGAGCGCCACCGTGCCGTCGGCGTCGGTGGCCAGCTGGGCCTGGCCCACCTTGGCGCCGAAGCCGACCAGGTCGAGGCGGTGTCGCTCGGCGTCGGGCACGACGAGGTCGTCGCCGCTGAACACCCCGCGGGCCACCACGTCGCCCTCGGCCCGCCCGGGCGCCAGCGTGACCGTCAGGCCGGCCTCCACCAGAGCCGAATCATTCTCGGTTTCATCCACGGCGAGATCATCGCGCACGACGCTCGCACGTGCCGCAGGGTCACCTGCCGGCCGGGCTCGCGAGTACCGTCCGCGCCACCATGACCGCCGACACCATGTGGCTCGCCGACCCGGCCGTGTGGGAGGCGGGCGTGCCCCACGACCGCTTCGCCCGCCTGCGGCGCGACGAACCGGTCTCGTGGCACGAGCACCCCGAGGGGCTGCGGGGGTTCTGGGTGCTCGCCCGCCACGCCGACGTCATCGCCGCCAGCCGCGACCCGGCCACGTTCTCGTCGCGGTGGGGCGTGGTCAACCTCGACGACCTGTCCGCGGAGCAGCTCGACTCCCGGCGCACGTTCCTCGAGGAGGACCCGCCCCGCCACACCGCGGTGCGCGGCCTGCTCGAGGCCCGCTTCACGCCCCGGGCGGTGGCCGCCTTCGAGGCGGTGGTGCGCCGCTTGGCCGTCGAGGTGATCGCCCCCGTCGTCGCCGCGGGGGGTGGCGACGTGGTGTCGGCCGTCGCCGAGGACGTGCCCATCCGCCTGCTCGCCCGCTTGCTCGGTGTCGACGAGGCCCACGTCGACGACCTGGTCCGCTGGGGCAACGAGCTGCTCGCCGCCCCGCCCACCGACCCCGACGGCGAGTTCGCCCACCTGCCGTTCGGCAGCCCGCTGTCGCTGCGGGTGTTCGAGCTCGCCGATCGACTGGCCGACGAGCGCCGGGTCACCCCCACCGACGACGCCACCTCGGCGTTGGTCAACGGCCGGGTCGACGGCGCGCCGCTCTCGCCCGAGGAGTACCGGGCCACCTGGCTCATGCTGGTGATCGCCGGCAACGAGACCACCCGCCACGCCATCAGCCACGGCGTCCTCGCCCTGGCCGAGCACCCCGACCAGCTCGACCGGTGGCGGGCCGACCCCGGGCTCGGCGCGAGCGCGGTCGAGGAGATCCTGCGGGTGGCGACGCCGATCAGCTGGCACCGCCGCCAGGTGACCACCGACGTCGAGCTCGGCGGACGGGTCCTGCGGGCCGGCGACAAGGTGCTGTTGTCGTTCACGTCGGCCAACCGCGACGAGGCGGTGTTCGCCGACCCGATGCGGTTCGACGTGGGTCGGCGCCCGAACCCGCACGTGACGTTCGGGCGGGGCGGGCCGCACTTCTGCCTCGGCGCCCACGTGGCCCGCCTCGAGCTGAAGGTGCTGTTCGGCGAGCTCGTCGGCCGGATCCGCCGGGTGGAGCTGGCCGGCCCGGTGCGACGCCTGCGGAGCAACCACCTCAACGGGATCGTCGAGCTCCCGGTGTCGCTCACCGCGTGAGCGCACCTCGGCCCGCATCGGGTGGCCGTCGGCGGGCATGATCACGGGCACGACCCCCGAGCGCGGAGAGACGACATGGCGTGGACGGCAGCGGATCTCCCCGACCTCAGCGGCCGCGTCGCCGTCGTCACCGGGGCCAACTCCGGGCTGGGCCTCGAGGTGACCCGCGAGCTCGCCCGGCACGGGGCCACCGTGGTGATGGCCGTGCGTGACACCGCCAAGGCGGAGCGGGCCGCCGCAGAGATCCGCGACGACGTCCCCGACGCCGCGCTCGAGGTCCGAGCCCTCGACCTGGCGTCACTCGACTCGGTGCGGACGGCGGCCGAGGCGGTCCTCGCCGACCACGACCGCCTGCACATCCTGGTGAACAACGCCGGCGTGATGGCCGTCCCCGAGCGGCGCACCGCCGACGGCTTCGAGATGCAGCTCGGCACCAACCACCTCGGCCACTTCGCGCTCACCGCGCTGCTGGCACCGGCGCTGGTCCGCTCCGTCGCCGGACGGGTCGTCACGGTCACGTCCACCGCCCGCCACGCCGGACGCCCCGTCGACCCGTCGAACCCGCACCTCCACGGCCGCTACGGGCCGTGGACGGCCTACGGCCAGTCGAAGCTGGCGAACCTGCACTTCGCGGTCGAGCTGCACCGCCGGCTGCAGGCCGCCGGGGCGCCCGTGGCGAGCCTGGTGGCCCACCCGGGGTTCGCCAACACCGGGTTGCAGGCCACCAGCGCAGCCGAGTCGGGTGGGCGGTCCGAGCGCTTCTTCCACGCCGCGGTGCAGCGGGTGGGCATGTCGGCGTCCGACGGAGCCCTCCCGCTGCTGCGGGCCGCGGCCGACCCCGCGGCGCGGTCGGGCCAGCTCTACGCGCCCCGCTTCGTGAACTGGGGCCCGCCGGTGCGGCGACCCCTCCTCGGGCGCTCCACCGCCGAGGGTCCGGCCCGGGCGCTGTGGGAGATCTCCGAGCGCGAGACGGGGACGACCTTCGACGTGGCCGCCCTCACCGCCTCCGGGGCCTGAGCGGCGCGGTCAGTCGTCGCGCTTGCGGCGGCTGGGTGCCACCCGCCGGCCCTCGCCCTCGGCTTTCGGGAAGTTCGGTGGCCAGGGCGCGTCGCCGATGCCCTCCTCCTCGTCGCGACGGGCCAGCTCGAGGAGCCCGGCGAGCGACCCGACGGTGTCGTCGATGGCGGCGTCGGGATCGATCCCGGCGGCGAACCGCTGCGGCACGGTGTGGATCGTCAGGTCGGCCAGCTCGACGTCGGGGAGCTCGTCCCAGGTGACGGGGCACGACACCCAGGCTCCGGGCACCGGGCGGATCGAGTAGGCCGAGGCCACGGTGCGGTCGCGAGCGTTCTGGTTGTAGTCGAGCAGCACCCGGTCGCCCCGCTCCTCCTTCCACCACGCCGAGGTGGCGTGCTCGGGCAACCGACGCTCGACCTCGCGGGCCAGCGCCAGGGCGGCCCGGCGCACCTCGGTGAAGTCCCACGTCGCGACGATGCGGACGTTGATGTGGACCCCGCGCGACCCCGACGTCTTGGGGAACCCGACCAGGTCGTGCTCCTGCAACACGTCGTTGGCGACCAGCGCCACCTGCTTCACCACGTCGAAGCCGACGCCGGGTTGCGGGTCGAGGTCGATGCGCAGCTCGTCGGGGTGGTCGAGGTCCCACCGCCGCACCGCCCACGGGTTGAGGTCGATGCACCCGAGGTTCACCGCCCAGATCACGTGGGCCAGGTCGACGGGGCACAGCTCGTCGGCGGTCCGGCCGCTCGGGAACGACACCCGGGCCGTCTGCAGCCAGTCGGGTCGAGCCGCGGGCACCCGCTTCTGGAAGAATGGCTCGGCGGTGATCCCGTCGGGGAAGCGCTTCATCACCGTGGGCCGGCTCCGCACGCCCCGCAGGGCACCCGGCCCGACGGCCAGGTAGTAGTCGACCAGGTCCATCTTGGTGATCCCGGCGTCGGGGAAGAACACCTTGTCGGGGTTCGAGACGCGCACGTCGCGGCCCTCCACCTCGACGGTCGTCGCGTCACCGGCCACGAGGTCGAGGGTAGGGGGTCAGGCGCTCCGCTCGGCGGCGAGGCGCGTGACCCGGTCGGCCAGCCGGCTGTCGGCGAGGCGCTCGGCGATGGCGGCCAGCCCCATGGGTTCGGGTGGCCCCGTCCAGCGGAGCGACTCGACGTCGGGCAGGTCGATGCAGTCGTCGACCAGGGTGGCGAGTCGGCGGAAGAGCAGGGCGTCGTCGCGCTGGGCGGCCAGCGTGGCCGCCAGCTTCTTGCCGCCCCGCACGGTGATGTCCCACTGGCCGGGCGCGTCGGGGATGGCGTCGATGTGCCCGTAGCGGGCGAGGACCGCAGCGGCCGACTTGGCGCCCCAGCCGGGCAGGCCGGGGAAGCCGTCGGCGGTGTCGCCGACCAGGGCCAGCCAGTCGGGGATCGACGCCGGCTCGACGCCGTACTTGGCGACCACCTCCTCGGGTCCGATGAGCGCGTCCTTGCGGCGGTCCCACTGCCAGACCCGTCCGGCCACCACGCACTGGGCCAGGTCCTTGTCGGGGGTGGCGATGAGGACACGCTCGACGCGCGGGTCGGCGGCGGCCGCCCGGGCGGCGGCGGCGAGCGCGTCGTCGGCCTCGTGCTCCACCATGGGCCAGACCACGAACCCGAGCGCGGCGAGGGCCTCCTCGACGACCGGGAACTGGGCCCACAGGTCGGGGTCGATGCCCGAGCCGTCCTTGTAGCCGGGGTACAGGTCGTTGCGGAACGACTCGATGACCTGGTCGGTGGCCACCCCCACGTGGGTTGCCCCCTGCTCGAGCAACATGAGCAGCGATCCGACCACGCCACGGGCGGCGCCCACCTCTTCCCCGGCCTCGTTCACCCGCGACGGCACCGCGTAGAAGTGACGGAAGAGCTCGTAGGTGCCGTCGACGAGGTGGACATCCACGAGGTTCCCCTTGGTCTACGCGGGTTTCCGCTCACGAGCGGAGGAAGCGACACAACGTGCCACCTCCGGGGCCCC
>DATHSN010000036.1:0-5944 GCA_035464115.1 Acidimicrobiales bacterium
GGCGGCGTGCTCGTGGTGGCGTTGCTGCAGGTGCCCACCGGAGTCCCTCCCGACGTCGCCGCCGGCTCCGCCACGGGCGACCCCGCGCCGGTCGTCGCGGCGACGCCCGTCGGCGCCGGGGCGCCGCCACCGGTGGAGGCCGCCCGCGCCGAGGCCGGTGGAGGGTGGCCGAGGGCGCAGGCCGCGTCGGCCCGGGCCCGGGCCGAGGTCGCCGCCGCCCAGCGCCTCGCGGCCATCCGGCAGTGCGAGTCCGGGGGCGACTACATGGCGGTGAGCCCCAGCGGCCGGTACCGGGGCGCCTACCAGTTCGCCCGGTCGACGTGGGACGCCGTCGCCGCGGACGCCGACCGCCCCGACCTGGTCGGCATCGACCCGATCTGGGCCGCACCCGCCGATCAGGACGCCCTGGCCGGCCACCTCCTCGAGCGGATGCCCGGCGGGGGACTCCGTCACTGGCCGGTCTGTGGGCAGGGCCTCTGAGCCGAGGTCAGCGCCGGGCGCGGATGAGCACCTCTTGGGCGACGGTGGCCGCGTGCGTGCCGTCGGCCAGGAACACCTCGACCAGGGCCACCCCACGCCCGCCCGCGATGCCGCTCGAGCGGACCTCCTCGAGGTGCCACACGTCGGCGCGGGCCGGGCGGTGGAACCACACGGCGTGGTCGAGGCTGGCGCTCATGAACGTGCCGTGCTCGCCGGGGCGACGGTCGGGGTGGACGCTGCGGGGCCCGTCGGTGGGCAGGTCGTCGGACATGTAGGCGATGCCGCAGGCGTGGACCAGCGGGTCGTCGCCGAGGTCGTCGGTGACCCGCAGCCAGGCCCGCACCGGCCCGCTGTCGCGGTCGGGGTCGCCGATGAACCGCCGGTCGAACGCCGGGCTCCAGCTGTCGGACGGGACCTCGTCGGGTCCCGGCACCGCGGGCATGGTGGCCGACTGCAGGTCGGGCTGCTCCTCGTCGACCTGGAACGACGCGGTCATGGTCAAGATGGCGCCGGTCGACTGGCGGGCCGACACCGTGCGCGTGCAGAACGACCGGCCGTTGCGGACCCGGTCGACCTCGAAGCGGATCGGCTCGGTGGCGTCGCCCCGACGCACGAAGTAGGCGTGCAACGAGTGCGGCCGGAACGCGGGCTCCACCGTGAGCCCGGCGGCGCGCAGGCCCTGGGCCACGATCTGGCCGCCGTAGAGGCCACCCCACGGGTACTCGGGGCCGACGCCGACGAACGTGTCGGGGCCGTGGGGGACGAGGGCCATCATCGCGGAGAAGTGCACCCGCCGATTCTGGTCGCCGGGCGAACCGGGGGCGTAACGTCGGGGGTGGATCGACCGGATGGAGGGTCGTGTCGTCGCGGACGCTGCTGATGCTGGGAACCGCCTCCCAGGTGCCCACCCGTGAGCGCAACCACGTGGGCTTCGTCCTCCGCTGGGACGCCGACGCCATCTTGTTCGACCCGGGCGAGGCCACCCAGCAGCAGCTCACCCGCATGGGTGTGAGCGTCAACGACCTGAGCCACATCTGCCTGACCCACCTGCACGGCGACCACTGCCTGGGCCTGCCCGGGGTCCTGGCGCGGTGCTCGCTCGACCGGGTTCGCCACCCCGTCGAGCTGCACTACCCGGCCTCGGGCGCGATCTACGTGGAGCGGCTCCGCCACGCCGCGATCTACGACGACCAGGCCGACGTCCGCCAGCGGCCCGTCGAGCACGACGGCGTGGTGGCGTCCACCGGTCGGTGGACGCTCACGGCCCGGCACCTCGACCACTCGGTCGACGCCATCGGCTACCGGCTCGAGGAGCCCGAGGGCCTCCACTTCCTGCCCGACCGTTTGCGCGCCGCCGGGGTGCGGGGACCCGCCATCCACGAGCTCGAGGCGGTGGGCGAGGTGCGGGCCCGGGGCCGCACGGTGCGCCTCGAGGAGGTGAGCGAGCCCCGTCCCGGGCAGGTGGTGGCGGTGGTGATGGACACCCGCGTCTGTGATGCCGCGGTGGAGCTCGCTCGGGGCGCCGACCTGGTGGTCTGCGAGTCGACCTTCCTCGAGGCCGAGGCGGATCTCGCGGCGCGCTACGGGCACCTCACGGCCCGCCAGGCCGCCACCATCGCCCGCGAGGCGGGCGCCCGCCGGCTGGTGCTGACCCACTACTCCCAGCGCCATCCCGACACCAGCGCCTTCGAGCGCGAGGCCGCCGCGGTGCACGACGACGTGGTGGCGGCGCGCGACCTCGATCGCATCGACGTGCCGCCCCGGATGCGCCGCGACGGCTGAGGGCACCGGCGCAGAGCGTCGTCGCCTCGCGGGGTCTCAGTCGCGCAGGTGGCTGCCCGGGACCTGGCGGCCGGTGATCTCCTCGGTGACCAGGCGCAGGAAGTGCGGCTTGTCGCTGTCGGCCCAGGGCCGCAGCGGCAGCTGCTCGGCGGCCGCGATCTCGTCGGGGTCGGTGACCGCCTCGAGGCGACCCCGGGCGATGACGCTCCAGCCCTGCGTGAGCATCCACGCCGCCTCGTCGACCTCGAACACGGCCTCGCCGCCGACGCCGGCCACCTTGGTGCCGGGCGCGGTGCGGACGTAGACGGCCCGCTCGTGCACGGCGTAGTTGATCGGGAACACCTCGATGCGCCCGTCGACCAACACGATGAGCCGGCCGACCGGCTGGGTGGTGAGCAGCCGCCAGCAGGCCGCTTCGTCGAGCACCTCGAGCCAGGTGCGGGGATCGACTTCCATCTCGTCCCCGACCGTACCCCGCCGCACAGGTCGCGGGCACGCCCGTGAGCGAGGCTCCGTCACCCGATCCGGGTGATGCGGCCCGCTCCCCTGATGGAGCACGATCACGGCGCCACACCAGAGCGCCGCCGTTCGGCGCGCTCTCACCCACACGAGGAGTGCTTCATGTTGTTGGCCGCTGATTGGGGAGTGGGACAGGTCTTCTTCTCCCTCCTGTGGTTCTTCTTGTTCTTCATCTGGATCTGGCTGCTGATCTCGGTCTTCGGCGACATCTTCCGCAGCCGCGACCTCTCCGGCGTGGCCAAGGCCATCTGGGTCGTGTTCGTGATCGTGCTGCCGTACCTCGGCGTGTTCCTGTACCTCATCATCCGCGGCAACAAGATGAGCGAGAACGCCGTGGCCCAGGCCCAGGCCCAGGAGGCGGCGTTCCGCGACTACGTCCGCGACGCCGCCGGCACCGGCTCGACGAGCACCGCCGACGAGCTCACCAAGCTGGCCGCGCTGCGCGACCAGGGCGTGATCGACGAGGCCGAGTTCGCCCGCATGAAGGCCAAGCTGGTCGGCTGATCGGGGCGACGGGCCGGGAGCGATCCCGGCCCGTCGCGACGGTCGCCATCACCCCGGCACCCGGCCTCGCGAGGTCGAGGTGTCGGCGGCGGACCGCTGGGGTACGCCCCGTGCGCCGACCGAGAGGAGCCGATGGTGACCGACCCCAGCGCCACCCACGAGGGCGACCGAGAGGCCGATGCGCCCGCCCGCGAGGGCGTCGAGGAACAGGATCCCGACGCCCCCGCTGCCGGCGTCGACGGCCGCGACGAGAGCCCTCCCGAGCCCGGCGAGCCGGGGTGACCAGCTGCCCGGCTACCCGGGCGGGACGAGGGGCGTCGCCCAGGTGAACAACGTCCCGGCGCCGTCGTCGGGCAGCAGGTGGAGCAGCACCCGGTCGTCGACCACCTCGACCCAGAGCGGGTTGTGGGTGCCGACGCGCCCGGTGGGGGAGTAGCCCGGGAACGGCACCTCGTGCTCGACGACGAGGTCCGCGGCGCGCAGCAGGGCCAGACCGCCGATGGTGAGCAACCCGCCCGGCGTCGCGACGGCGCCCACGCCACCGCACAGCACGTGACCCGTGTCGAGCCAGTGGCCGTCCTGGTGATCGACGAACCCACCGGGGTTGCGACGCTCGTCCACCAGCTCGCCGTCGATGCGCCAGCGACGGAACCGTCGTGAGCCCCACGTCCAGCCGACGAGGTCGCCGTCGGCCCCGGCCCGCACGATGGCCCCCACGTGGTCGTCCACCTCGAACACGCCGGACGGGGTGGCTCCGGGCTCGAGCCGGACCACGGTGGTGGTCGATCGGGGCCGGTACTCGGCGCACGGCACCCACAGCGCCGTGCCGTCGAAGCCCATGCCTCCCGGGTGGTAGCGCTCGGCGTCACCCACCGCCACCCGGTCGACCAGCCGCCCGTCGTCGTCGACGCCCAGGACCCAGCCCCGCCGGGCCGCGAGGTCGACCGTGGAGATCCACCACGTCCCCGCCACACGCGACATCCCTTGGGGGTGGCCGGCGTCGAACGCCAACGGGCGCCGATCGACCAGCTCCCACGGTGTGGCGCGGTGCGCCCGTCGCAGGGTGTGGGTCAGGGCCTCGTCGCCGGCGGGGGTCACCGCTGCGGACCGTAGACCGACGGGTGGGGCCGGCGCCGGTGGGCCAGGATCGTCGGATGGCCGACCGGGTGAGCGTCGACGGGGGAACCCACCGCCCCGGCGCGCCCGCCGAGGCGCTCCCGGCTCGCGCCGGGCGGCGGGCGCCGGCCACCCGCCCGGGCACCATGTCGGCGCTCGTGGCGGTCACGGTGCTGGTCGGGGCCGAGCTGCTGCGGGTCTTCCCGTCGTTGGTGGCGTGGCAGCTGGGATCGACCGCCCGCCTGTCGGTGGCAGCCGTCGTGGCCGTCGCGGTGGCGCCGTTCGTGCTCACCACCGTCGCCGCGGTGGCGGTGGCGACCCGTGAGCCCACCGTGGTGCTCGGCGTCGCCGGGCTGGTGATGTCGGCGGCCCGCCTCGGCGTGCAGGTGAGCGACCCGGACCTGGCGGTGCTGCTGGCCGGCGTCGGCCTGCTCGCGTTCCTCACCACCATCTCGGTGCTGGCGCTCATGGCGTTGCCCCTGTTCGGGGGTGGCGTCGTCGTGGGCGTGGTGCTCGAC
Organism: Acidimicrobiales bacterium; assembly: GCA_035464115.1. Lineage (GTDB taxonomy): Bacteria > Actinomycetota > Acidimicrobiia > Acidimicrobiales > SKKL01 > DATHSN01. Next base: position 4,920 of record DATHSN010000036.1, read on the forward strand.
GCCGCGGTGCGCGCCGCGCTCGGCACCCGCGACCTGGCGTGGATCGACGAGCCGTGGGCCGTGGCCGCCGTCGCCGCGATCGTCACGTGGCACGCGCTGTTGGTCCTCGACCGGGTCCGTCGGCCGGTCGAGCTGCACGGGCGCGACCTCGCCGCGTCGCTGCCGCTCGTCGCCCTCGGCCCGGTGCTGCTCGTCGAGTCGTTCCTGCTGACCAACCAGGGCTGGGTGGGTGAGCACCTCGGGGTCGGCTGGACGGGGGCCACCGCGGTGATCGCGACGGCGGGGGTGGCGGGCGTGGTGGCCGCCGCGGCGACGGCCCGTCGACCCGACAGCTGGGTGCCGTGGCTGGGCGTGGCCGGCGGGATCGCCATCGTGGCCCTCGCCGGTGGTGGGCCACTGCCGGGGTGGTGGTGGGCCCTCGGCGTGCTGGTCGCCCAGGCCGGCGTCGGCTCGGGGCTCACCACCATCGCCACCCGCGGCGTCGGCACCGGGGGCCGGCTCACCGCGGCGTGGGCCGTCGCCCTCGGCCACCTGCTGTTGCTGGTGGCCCTCACCGCGTTCGACGGGCGCGGGGTGCTGGGGGTGGCGCTCAGCCCGACGGCCACCGTGGTGGCGATCGGTGCGCTGCTCGCCGGCGGCACCGCGCTGGCCCGCCGCCGCCCCGCGCCGCGCCCCCACGGTGCCGGAGGGGCCCAGATCCCGTCGCTGCTCGTGGTCGTCGCTGCGCCGATGGCCGCGCTGCTCATCGCGCTGCCGGTGCTCTCCGGCGTGGCGGGCGACGCCGAGGGGACGGGCGAGCCCGGCTTCCCGGTGCGGGTGGCCACCTACAACGTGCGCCTGGCGTTCAGCGCCGACGGGCGCCTCAACGTCGAGGAGGTCGCCGACGCTCTGCGGCCCGGTGCGCCCGACATCGTCGGGCTCCAGGAGGTCCCACGGGGCCACCTGCGCTCCGGCGGGGTCGACATGCTCGGCTGGCTCCAGCGCTCGCTCGGTCTGCCCTACGCCGCGTTCCAGGCCGCCACCCC
>DATHSN010000037.1:0-3705 GCA_035464115.1 Acidimicrobiales bacterium
CGCTTCGTGCCCAACCTCACCTTCGGGCCCGACGTCATCGCATCGGTGCGCAACCGGGTCGACGTGCCGTTCGAGGCCCACCTCATGGTCGAGGAGCCCGAGCTGTTGGCCCACCGCTACGTCGAGGCCGGGTGCGCCACCCTCATCGTGCACGCCGAGGCGTGCCGCCACCTGCACCGCGTGCTCGGCCAGCTCCGCGAGCTCGACGCCAGCCCGGCGGTGGCCCTCAACCCCGCCACCCCGGTCGACGCCGTGCGCCACGTCCTCGACCTGGTCGACATGGTCCTGGTCATGACCGTGAACCCCGGGTTCGGCGGTCAGGCCTACATCGCGACGATGGAGGCCAAGGTGGCCGAGCTGCGGGCGCTGGTGGTCGCGCAGGACCTCGACGTCGACATCGAGGTCGACGGCGGCATCGGCCCCGCCACCATCGCCGGGGCGGCGGCCGCGGGCGCCAACGTGCTCGTCGCCGGCACCGCGCTGTTCCGCGATCCCGAGGGGCTCGAGCACGCCGTCACCGACCTGCGGTCGCGGGCCGTCGCCGCGGTCGAGGCCGCCGCCGGCCCTCGCTCCCCCGGCCCCGGCTCCGCCCCCTGAGGTGACCCACCGCCGCTCGACGCGGGTCGTCGTCGCGCTGGTCGCGACCGGGCTCGCCCTCCTCGTCGCCGCGTGCGGGGGCGACGACGCGGACTGGGACGCGTTCTGCGCCGACGTGGCCGTGGCCGAGGGCGCGGGTCCGATCTTCCCGGATCCGGCCGCGCCCCGGCCCGAGCCCGACCCGGCGGCCCTCGGCGCGCTGCGGGCCCTCGGGGACTCGGCCCCCCCGCCGCTCGACGCCGACGTGGCCGTCCTCCTCGCCGCGGTCGACGCGGTGACCGCGGCGCTCGCGGCCGGTCCCCCCGCGGGCGACCCGGAGACCGCCCCCCTCCCCTACGACCCAGCGGCCGTCGACACCGCCCGCGAGGCGGTCACCACCGCCGCCCGCGACCGGTGCGGCATCGACCTCGACGACCCGTTCGGCTGAGCGCGCCCGTCCCGACCCTGAGACCATTCCCCCAATGTTGCGATCCGATGACTATGGTCGTCACCTAATCGCAACATGACGCCGGCACCCCGTCGGCGGAACGGAGGAGCCATGGTCGCCACCACCACCCGCCCCCGCCGTCGTCGGGCCCTCGCCCTCGTCGCCGTCCCCGTGCTCGCCCTGGCACTCGTCGGGTGCCTCAACCCCGACGCCCAGCGCGCCTACGACCTGCTCAACGCCGAGCGCTCCGGACGGGGGCTCGCGGCGCTCGCCCTCGACGACGCCCTCAACGCCAAGGCCCAGGCGTGGGCCGAGACCCTCGCCGCCCAGGGCCAGCTGAGCCACTCGCAGCTGAGCGACGGCGCCCCTGTCGGGTGGAGCCGGCTCGGCGAGAACGTCGGCGTCGGCGCCTCGGCCGACTCGGTGCACGCCGCGCTGCTGCGCTCGGCCGGCCACCGGGCCCGCATGCTCGACGCCGGCTACACCCACGTCGGGATGGGCGCCGCCCGCTCCGCCGACGGGCGGATCTGGATCGCCCAGGTGTTCATGCGGTGATGACGCGACGGAGGCGGCCCCGTGGGGCCGCCTCCGTCGATGGTCGCAGCCCGTGGGCCGCGGCGGTCAGCTCATCTCGCCACGGCGCAGGATGACCTTGTCGATGATGCCGTAGTCCTTGGCCTGCTCGGCGGTGAACCAGCGGTCGCGGTCGGAGTCGGCGGTGATCTGCTCGACCGTCTGGCCCGTGTGCGAGGCGATGCGCTCGGCCATGAGCCGCTTGGTGTAGGCCATCTGCTCGGCCTGGATGGCGATGTCGGTGGCCTGGCCCTGCACGCCGCCGAGCGGCTGGTGCATGAGGATGCGGGCGTGGGGCAGGGCGAAGCGCATGCCCGGCTCGCCGGCGCACAACAGGAACTGGCCCATCGAGGCGCCGAGGCCCATGCAGATGGTGCCCACCTTGGGCGAGATGAACTGCATCGTGTCGTAGATGGCCATGCCGGCCGTGACCGACCCACCCGGGGAGTTGATGTAGAGCCAGACGTCGGCCTCGGGGTCCTCGCCCTCGAGGAAGAGCATCTGGGCGGTGAGCTGGTTGGCGACCCGGTCGTTCACCTCGGAGCCGAGGAACACGATGCGCGACTTCAACAAGCGGTTGAAGATGTCCATCGACGGGTCGAACCCTGCTGCGCCCTGGGCGATGATCTGGGCCGCGGTGGGGTCGGCGATGCCCGGGTGGTCCATGGGTCTCCTTCGCGATCTCGTGCTGCGCCACCCGCGACGGGCGGCCCTGGGAAGGCTAGCGGCGCCCGCCCGGCCCCCGGCGCGGCGCTGCGCCGACGGACCCGGGGCTAGGTTGGACGCCGCCCGCGGACGTGGCGGAACTGGCAGACGCGCCGGGTTTAGGTCCCGGTGCCGCAAGGCATGGGGGTTCGAGTCCCCCCGTCCGCACGACCCCATCCCGGTCGGGATCACGGACCCGGGTCGCAGGTCCCGGGCGACCCCGTGAGCGGCGCCGCCGGGTCGATCCCCTGGGTCAGCTCCACCCGCCCGGCCGCCGCGGCGTGGACGACGATCCAGCCGTCGTCGTCGGCCGCCACGCAGGCCCCGCCCGACGCGGTCCAGTGGGGTCCGTGGCGCACCCGCACCGTCACCACGCCGGGTTCGGTGACCCGCAGCACCACCCGGTCGGCGGTCAGCTCGACCAGCTCGGCGGGCCCGGCCACCAGGTCGACGCCGCCGATCACCTCGAACAGCTGCCAGTGCTCGTCGTCCCACACCGGGCGCAGGTAGGGCAGGCCCAGCTCGATGAGCTCGGCCTCGCCCTCGCCGGACGGGTCGAGCTCGGCGTCGGGGAGGGCGACGAACCGCACCGCGTTCGCCTCGAGCCAGCCCCGATAGGACAGCGCGTCGAGGTCGTCCCCGTAGAAGACCGGGTTGTAGCGCCGGTCGAGCTGGCGCTCCCAGCCCCGGGCGAGCGGCACGTGCGGCGCCACGTGCACCACCTCCCAGTGACGGGCGGTGGGGACGATCTCCACCCGCGCCTCGCCGTGGCCCTCCACCCGCAGGGCGGCGACCAGGGGCGCGTGGAAGGCGGCGTCGACGCTCGGGTCGGCCGGGGCGGCGAGCACGGCGTCCATGGCCGGCTGCCACGCCCACACCACCAGCAGCACACCGCCGATCGTGGCCACCACCGGCCGGCGGGGGGCGACGATCGCCACCACGATCGGCAGGGCGAAGAACATGGGGAGGCGGGCGGCGTTGGCGCCCATCGGGGTGGGGAGCACGAACGCCGCGATCAGCGCCAGGGTCGCCATGGCCGCCCCGGCGCGGATCGCCCGGTGGCGCGGCGGCACCGCGAGCACGAGACCGACGGTGGTGGCGAGCCCGGCCAGGAGGCCGCCCAGCGCGAACGGGAAGGTGCCGCCGGAGGGGAACAGCACCGCGATCACGACGATGGGCCCGAGCGCGGCGAGCGCGAGGACGGGCCCCCGGCCGCGACGGTCGCCCACGGCCAGCGGGTCGCGCCAGCTCCGCCACGTCGGCGCGGCCCAGGCGAGCGCGGCGAGGGCGAGGAAGGCCCCCGCCACCGGGCTGGCGAGGGGGGTGAGCAACGCCCCGACGACCGCGGCCCCCCAGCGGCCGCGGGCCGGGGCGACGAGCGAGACCAGCCCCACCGCCACCCC
>DATHSN010000038.1:0-2841 GCA_035464115.1 Acidimicrobiales bacterium
CCGAGGACGAGGACGAGCCGCTGGCGCTCGGGGCCGGTTGACCGGGTCGACGGCTCGACGCGCGTAGCGTGCCGGCATGGCGCGGACACTCTCCATCGACGTCCCCGGCGGTCAGCTCCCGCTCGTCGTCCAGGGGCCCGACGACGCTGCGCCCGTCCCGGCGCTGGTGGTCGTCCCGTCGATCTTCGGACCCAACCCCGACCTGCTCGACCGCCTCGCGGCGCTCGGCGACGACGCCCTGGTCGTCGTCCCCGATCCGTTCTGGCGCACCGGCGAGGGACCCGTGCCCTACGCCGACCGCGACACCGCGTTCGGTCGGCTGGCCGACTTCGACGTCGGTGGGTGCGCCACCGAGATGGCCGCCGAGGTGGTGTGGGCGCGCGAGCACGGCAACGGCAAGGTCGTCGCCCTGGGGATCTGCTTCGGTGGCCCCTTCGTGCTGGGGCTGGCGGCGCGGGGCCTGGTCGACGGCGTCGTCACCTGGCACGGCTCGCGCATGGAGGGAGCGCTCGACGCCGTCGACGCGATCACCTGCCCGGTGCGCCACCACCTCGGCGGCGCCGACCCGGTGACCCCCCCGGAGGTGGTCGCCGCCATCCGCCGGGCGTTCGCCACGCACCCCGACACCGAGATCGCCGTGCACGAGGGCGCCACCCACGGCTTCACCCACGACGGCCCCGCCTACGACGACGCCGCCTACCGGGCGGCGTTCGCCTCGGTGGTCGAGCAGCTCGACCGGGTGCGATAGCGGTCGAGCCCTCCCCCGGCGCTCGCCCGGCCTCACCCTGTACGTTCAGACCCGGATCGGGGGCTGAGGGCCGCGAGCCGAGGGGGGACGACGATGACCACGCCGACCGGCGTGCTCGAGCGCGAGCTCACCGCGCTCGTGGGCGAGCTGTGGGACCCGGACCAGACCCTGCGCGCCTGGTGGCGGCGCCTGGCCGATCACGGGCTCACCTTCCCGCACTGGCCCGAGCGCTGGGGTGGGCGGGGGTGGGCCCGCGACGAGATCGCCGTGCTGGCCCGGGTGCTCACCGCCGTCGGCGCCATCGGTCCCCCGCCGGGCCTCGGCGGTCTCATGGGCGGGCCGGTGGTGCTGGCGCTCGGGAACGACGAGCAGCGCACCCGGCTCCTGCCCCCGCTGCGCGACGGCACCGAGGGCTGGTGCCAGCTGTTCAGCGAGCCCGGCGCCGGGTCCGACCTGGCCGGGCTCACCACCCGCGCCGAGCGCGACGGCGACGAGTGGGTGGTCACCGGCCAGAAGGTGTGGACGTCGGGGGCCCACGACTCGGACCGCGGCATGCTCGTGGCCCGCACCGACTGGGACGCCCCCAAGCACCGGGGGCTGGGCTACTTCATCCTCCCCATGGACCAGCCGGGGGTCGACCTGCGGCCCATCAAGCAGATGAACGGCGCGTCGCACTTCTTCGAGGTGTTCCTCGACGGCGCCCGGGTGGCCGACGCCGACCGCATCGGCGAGCCCGGCCAGGGCTGGGCCGCCACCACCGCCACCCTGTCGTTCGAGCGGTCCGGGCTCTCCGACGCCCTGCGGGTGCCGGGGCCGCGACCGAACCCGGGCGAGCGCCCGGGCGACCTCGACCGCACCTGCGCCCAGCTCATCGCCGCCCACGACGAATCCGCCACCACCGCCACCGAGGCCCACGCCGCCCAGAACCTCGTCGACCTGGCCCGCCGACGGGGACGCCACACCGACGCGGCCACCCGCCAGCACCTCGCCGGCCTCGTGGCCCGGGAGCGCATCGCCGAGGCGGGCCGGCTGCGGATGGCGGCGGCGACCGCGGCCGGGGGCACGCCGGGCCCCGAGGCGTCGGTGGCCAAGCTGGCCTGGACGGAGTCGCTCCGCGTCGCCGCCGACGTGGGGCCGTCGATCCTCGGTCCCGCCGGCGCGCTGCACGGCGCCGACGCCGGCGACGGCGAGGACCTGGTCGACTTCCTGCTCACCATGCCGTCGGCGCGCATCGCCGGCGGCAGCGACGAGATCCAGCGCAACATCATCGGCGAGCGGGCCCTCGGCCTGCCCCGCGAACCGAGCCCCGACCGAGACCTGCCCTTCCGCGACGTCCCGAGGAGCTGAGCCGTGCCCACGCTCGACCTGTCCGCTCTCGACGACCCGGTGATCGGTCCGGTGTGCCGGCCGTTCAACCTGAGCGCCGACGCCGCCGGCAGCATCCACGACGACGACACGGCCCGCGACCTGGGCTTCCAGGGCGGCACCGTGGCCGCCAACATCCACATGGACCAGTTCCCGGCCACCCTGGTCGAGCTGTTCGGGCTCGAGTGGTTCCGCTCGGGCACCCTCTCGCTCTACTTCCGGCAGGCCACCACCGACCGCGATCCGGTGATGGTGGTCACCGAGCGCCCGGCCCGCGACCACGACGCGCAGATCCGGGTGTGGCTGGTCACGCCCGACCACGACATCGTGGCCGAGGGCACCGCGTCGGTCGGCGACCCCGGCGCGCCCACCGCGCTGCGGGCGCGCGATCTCCGCCCAGTCGATCCCTCCGCGCTCACCATCCTGCGCCGGGTCGAGCGGGGCACCCCGCTGATGTCCGGCCACGACATCGCCGACGGGCCCGGCCAGCGCCGCCGCCTGGCCGCCGGCCAGCTCGTCGCCCCCGTGGCCGTGTTCTCCGAGCCGAGCGAGCTGGGTGGCCCGGTGGCGTCGCCCCTCACGCTCGTCGACCTGCTCCACAAGGTGCCCCAGCAGGTCCTCCCGACGCTGATCCCCGAGGTGGTCGGCATGTGGGGCGCGTGCGAGATCCGCCACCACCAGCCGGTGCACCTCGACCAGGAGTACGCGGTGGGCGGATGCGTCGCCGA
>DATHSN010000039.1:0-7600 GCA_035464115.1 Acidimicrobiales bacterium
TCCGCCTCGGCCGCCACGAGCAGCAGCGCTTCGACCGGGCGTCGGACCGGTTGTTCCGGGCCCAGCAGCGCCTCAGCTTGTTCGGCGGGCTGTTCGGCCTGTCGGTCGAGTCGATCGTCACCCTGCTGCGCCTCGGCGTGCTCGGGCTCGGCACCTGGCTCATCTTCGAGGGCCGCTTCACCCTGGGCGGGCTCGTCGCCTTCCTCGGGATCATGGGCGAGGTGCTCAACCCCGTCACCGGCCTCACCACGCTCGGCCAGTCGATCCAGGCGTCGGTCGGCGCGCTGATCCGCATCGACGAGGTGTTCGAGGCCGACCCCGAGCCGGCCGGCGAGGGCCTGCCCGCGCTCGAGCCGCTCCGCGACGAGCTGGCCCTGCGGGGCGTGGCCATGTCGTACTCGCCCGAGCGCCGGGCCCTCGACGGCGTCGACGTCACCATCCGGGCCGGCACCACGGTGGCCTTCGTCGGCGGATCCGGATCGGGCAAGTCGACGATCCTGCGGGTGCTGATGCGGCTCTACGAGCCCGACGAGGGCGCGGTGACGATCGACGGGGTCGACGTCGCCACCCGGTCGCTCGACTCGCTGCGGGCCCAGCTCGGCGTGGTGTTCCAGGACTCGTTCCTGTTCGACGCGACCGTGCGCGAGAACATCGCCCTCGGTGCCCCGCACGCCACCGAGGAGCAGGTGCTCGCCGCCGCCCGCGCCGCCGAGGTGCACACCTTCGTCGACTCGCTGCCCCGCGGCTACGACACCATGGTCGGCGAGGGCGGGCGCAACCTGTCGGGTGGCCAGCGCCAGCGGGTCGCCATCGCCCGGGCGCTCGTCGCGAACCCCCGCATCCTCCTGCTCGACGAGGCGACCTCGGCGCTCGACCCCGCCACCGAGCGCCAGATCACCGCCACCCTCGACCGGGTCGCCGGTGGGCGCACCGTCGTGGCGATCACCCACCGGCTCACGTCGGTCGTCGGCTACGACCAGATCCACGTCGTCGAGGCCGGTCGCATCGTCGAGTCGGGCACCCACGACGAGCTCCTCGCCCGGGGCGGCGCCTACGCCCACCTGTGGGCCGAGCAGACCGGCGAGGCGATCCCCGCCCCGGCACCGTTCGACCTGGCCGGGGTGCTGGCCAAGCTGTCGTTGTTCGCCCACCTCGAGCGGGCGGCGCTCGCCGAGGTCGAGGGGCGCTTCGTCGAGCAGCGCGTCGACACCGGCGAGATCCTCGCCGAGGGTGGCGACCGGCTCGTCGTCATCGAGCAGGGCCGGGCCGAGGTGGTGGCGACCGCCGGCGGCGGGGTGGTGCGCAGCATCGGCCGGGGCGAGGTGTTCGGCCTCAACGCCGTGCTCGGCAGCCCCACCGACACCGCCCTGCGGGCCGCCGCGCCGCTGGTGCTGCGGGTCCTCGACGGCGAGGCGCTCGCCGAGCTGCGCGACCGCTTCCCGGCCATCGCCGAGGGCCAGGCCGGCCGTTCGACGCTCGCCGCCGCCCCCGACGGGCGCATCGTGCGGGCGACCATGACCGTGTCGGGCGCCGCATCGCCCGACGGGCGCAGGACCGGCGGCCTCGACGCTGCCGCGGTGGCGGCTGCGGTCGCCGAGGCCAGGGCCACGCACGGCCCGCGATCGGACGTGGGGAGCCCCGCATGAGCACCGAGCTGGATCGACGTCTGCTGCAGGTCATCGTCACCGAGGCGGTGGCCGCCACCCGCGCCACCCAGGGCTGGCTCCTCGTGGTCGACGACGCCGGCGCCACCGTGGTGGCGGCCAGCGACGGCCTCGCCGGTCGCACGGGCGAGGTCGTGCCCGTCGAGGGCGCCCGCGGGTTCGCCCTGGCCGCCGGTCAGGCGAGCGCGCTGCTCCCCGGACCGGCCGACACGACCAACGCCGGCGTCGCCGGGTGGGACGGGATCCCGCCCAGCCTGCTCGTCGCCCCCGGCGGCGACGGCCGCGTCCTCGTCGAGGTGGCCGGCAAGGTCGGTGGCGGCGGGTTCGCGTTCGAGGACATCGAAGCGCTCGAATCGCTCGCCGCCATCGGTGCGGCGGCGGTCGAGGAGCGCCACGACGCCGATGACGTCCCGCCCCCGGCGCGCCTGGGCGCCGAGCTCGCCGCGCTCGCCGCGGCCGACGCCCGGCGCTACCGCGACGTCGCCCGCATGCTCGAGACCCTGCTCGCCGCGGCGCGATGAGCTCACCGGGCCAGCCCGCGTGGGCCAAGGAGTCGATCGTCCTGCGGATGGACGACGTCGCCGCCCTCGCGGACGTGTCGCCCGAGTGGGCGTTCGCGGGCGCCACCGGCGCCGGTGTGCGGGTGGCGATCATCGACTCGGGCATCGACGCCGACCACCCGGCGCTCGGCGACTCGGTGGATCGCGAGGGCTCCATCGAGTTCACCGTCGGGCCCGACGGCGCGGTGCGGGCCACCCTCGGACCCCACGACGACGTGTTCGGCCACGGCACCGCCTGCGCCGGCATCATCCACGCCCTCGCCCCCGAGGCCCGCATCACCAGCGTGCGGGTGCTCGGCCCCCGCCTCACCGGCAAGGCCGCGGCGTTCCACGCCGGGCTGGCGTGGGCCGTCGACGAGGGGTTCGACGTCATCAACCTGTCGCTCGGCACCACCAAGGCCGACTGGGCGCTGCCGTTCCACGAGGTCTGCGACCGGGCCTACTTCGGCGGCTCGTTCATCGTCACCGCCGCCAACAACGTGGCCCGGGTCAGCTACCCGTCGCTGTTCGCCTCGGTGGCGAGCGTGGCGTGCAACACGGCGACCGACCCGCTGCGGTTCCACGTGAACCCCGAGCCGCCCACCGAGTTCCTGGCGCGGGGCATCGACGTCGAGGTCCCCTGGCTCGACGGCGGCACCACCACGACCACCGGCAACTCGTTCGCCGCGCCCCACATCGCCGGGCTGGCCGCGCTGATCCGCTCGAAGCACCCGGCGCTGCGACCGTTCCAGGTGAAGTCGGTGCTGTGGGCGACCGCCGCGAACACCCGGGGGGTGGCGACCCCGGAGGCCGCCGGCCGGCGGGGGACGATGATGGCGACCAGCGGCGTGCGGGGCACCGCCATGCACGCGGTGCGCGACGCGACGAGTCGGGCCCGCGCCGAGGCCGACGCGGCCGCGGACGACGGCCGGGGCACGGTCCGCCCCCGGCGCCGCTCGACCGCAGGTGTCGGTGGGGGCGGCCCGGGCGGCGCCGGCTCGAACCCCAAGCGAACTGGCGAATCGACCGTGCGGGATCCGCCCCCTCGATTCGCCAGTTCGGGAGCGGGTGGGGCGGCTGGGGCGACCGATGGCTCGGGACGGGTCGACCGGGTCGGCGATATCGAGGTCGGCCCGCTGGTCGGACGCTGGCGCTGGGGCGCGATCCGCACCGGGACCCGAATGGGCGACGGTCGGCCCGTGCGCCTCGTCGAGCTCGGCGGGTCGTCGGCCACCCCGGACCGCACCGCCGACGCCGCCGCGGTCGCCGCCGAGATCGACGGGTGGGGCCACCGCCACCTCGTCGGGGGCCGGGTCCTGGCCGAGCAGCACCTCCTCGTCATCGACGCACCGCTGGCCGTCGTCGACGGTCGACCGGTCGACGACCGCCTGGCCGCCGGGCTCGCCGCGGTGCGGGCGCTCGCCGAGCTGCACCGGCGGGGTCGGCTCCACGGCGATCTCGGCCGACCGTGGCTCACCGTCACCGACACCGGCGTGGCCACCGTGCGGGGTGCGGGGCTCTCCGCCGCCCTCGGCCCGCCCCGGGCGGGCACCGGCGGCGCCCTCGATCCGTCGATGCTCGCCCACCTGGCGCCCGAGCAGCTCGGCGGCGACCTCGGCGGCCCGCCGGCCGACGTCTACTCGGCAGCGTTGTTGATGACGGGCCTGGTCACCGGCCGGTCGCCGTTCCCCGACGAGCCGCAGATGGGGGCGTTCCTGCGCCAGCGCCTCACCGGCGCCGCCCCGTCGGTCGGCGAGCTGGGCGGTGTCCCCGGGGCGGTCGCTGCGGTCCTCGACCGCTGCCTCGCGGTCGACCCGTCCGCCCGCCCCGCCGACGGGGTGGCCCTCGAGGCGGCCCTCGTCGAGGCCCTCGCCACCGAGGGTCGACTCGACCAGGTCCTCGCCGCCCCGCCCCTCGCCGGCGCCTGACCCGCCCGTCCTGCGAACCGGCGAACCGTTGGTGCGGTTCCCGCACCGTCGATTCGCCAGTTCGGAGGGGGCGCACGACGCCCGGCGTACTGGCGAACTCAGGGTGCGGTTCCCGCACCGTCGATTCGCCAGTTCGCATGGGGGCGGCCGTCCCGACGAATCGGCGAACCCTGGGTGCGGTTCCCGCACCGTCGATTCGCCAGTTCGCTTGGGGGGCGCCGATTCGCCAGTTCGGGGAAGGAGAGAGAGGGAGGGGGGCGTCAGGCGCGGCCGGGGCGGGTGAGCTGGTCGAGGCGACGGAGCAGCATGGCGGTGCTGGGTCCCGGCTCCACGCCGAGCTCGGCCAGCGCCTCCCGGCAGCGGGCCACCGCCTCGCCGGCCGCCGCCATCTCGCGACGGGCGAGGCGGGCGCCGATGATCACCGCGTGGGCCCGCTCCGCGTAGGGATCGTGGACGAGCAGCCGCTCGGCGACGGCCTCGGCGGCGCGGTCGTCGCCCTGGGCGAGGGCCCACTCGGCGACCCGGGCCGTGGCCTCCTCGAGCTCGAGGTCGAGGTAGGTGACCTCGGGGGCCAGGTGGTGGTGATCGCGCAGGTCGACGAGGACCTCACCCGTCCACCGCGCCACCGCGGACTGGTACTCCACCATGGCGTCGGCGATGCGGCCGGCCGATTCGAGCGCCCGGGCCCGCGCCAGCGCCTCGCGCACGTGCCAGATGTCGACGTCGAGGTAGCGGCTGCGCTCCAACCAGAGGTGATCGCCGTCGCGCCGGACGTGGAACGACGGCTGGCCCTTCACGCGATCGGGCTCGAGCAGCTGGCGCACGTAGGACAGGGTGATGCGCAGGTTGTTGCGGCCACGGTCGGGGTCGAGGCCGGGCCACAGGAGCTCGACGGCCTGGGCGGCGCTCACCCGGTCGCGCAGCACCAGCAGCGCCAGCAGCTCCCGCACGCGTGCCCGGCGCAGGGGCTCGGGGTCGAGGCGCTCCGAGCCCTCGACCTGCAGCGGCCCGCAGGCGGTGATCCGGAGCTCGTGACCGGGGAGCGACGGCACGGTGGCGAGGATCTCGTCGACCCCGGCGGTGAGCGCCGGCACGTCGCGGAGCTCGCGGAGCAGGTCGAGCGCAGGCGGGCCGGCGAAGTCGATGAGGTACTGGGCGAGAGCCGTGGCCATCGGCGCCGCCGCACCCGCGGCGCGAGCCGCGAGCTCGAGCGACCAGCGCAGGGGCAGCCCGGTGAGCACGTCGGGCGGTGACGGGAGGGCGGTCCAGTCAACCTCGTCGCCGCGGCGGGCGGCGACCACGAGCTGGCCCAGCGCCCGCCGTTCGGCCAGCTTGGGGCCGAGGTCGTCAGTGGCGAGGGCAGCGGCGATGCGCTCCGAGAGCGGGAGGCACAGGCTCACGAAGCGGCGGAGCTCGCCCCGGCACGGCAGATCGTCGAGACCGCCAGCGTCGACCAACGCGTCGAGCACGGCGCTCGCCGCCGGTTCGTCGCCGGCGGCCACGAGCGATGCGGCGCGCCCCACCGCCACGAAGGCCTGGTCGCGTCCCCGATCGGTGGCCAGCTCGTGGATGGTGCTGACGTCGAGGGCCAGGCCCAGCGAGGCGTCGATGACCGCGCGGTAGACCGCCACCTGGAAGTCGTCGCGGGCGTTCTCGAGGTGGGCCACGCCCGCGGCGGTGACATCGCCGCGGAACGGCTCGGGATCGCCGTGCTGCCAGCGAGCGATCCCGGCCGCCAGTCGGACCATCTCGTCGGCGTCGTCTCGTCGGAGCAGGGCATCGGCGATGGCGACCGAGCGCTCGGAGTCGCCGGCCAGCATCGTGAGCGTCGACATCCACCGCAGCACGACTTGCGCCGCAGCGTCGGGGACACCGTGGCCGACGACGTCGATCCGTTCCAGGCGTGCGAGCGCACCAGCGGTGTCGCCGCCGAGGTCGGCCACCCCGGCGTGCGCCATCTCGACCATCCACCGCATGGCTTGCGTGCCCTCGGCGAGCAGGCGCTCTCCGAGCGCGACGAGCTCGAGCACCCGGCCGAGGTCGCCGAGCAGCCAGGCGGTGAGGCCGGCCTCGAGCGCCGCGGCGGCCTGACCGTCGGGGTTCCCCTGCGCTCCGAAGCGCTCGAGGGCGAGATCGACCAGCGGGCGGGAGCCGACGAGGTCACCGCTCATCCGCACGGTGATGCCGCGCAGCAACAACAACTCGGGCTCGTCGTGTTGATCGGGTGGGAACGCAGCGAGCCACTTCGCGGTGCGCGAGGCCCGCAGCTCGGCGTCGCCGGGCCCGATGGCGGCGAGCACCGCACGGCGGGCGTGCGCCCACGCGCCCGCAGCAGCAGCCGCCTCGATGGCCTCCTCGTGGCGCCCGTGGGCCAGGTGCCACCCCGAGATGGCGACGGCCAGGCCGTGCAGCTCGTCCGGTTCGAGCAGGCCGTCGAGGGCCTCGGCCCACAGGTCGTGGGCGCGGATCTGCCCGCCGCCCGCGGACGACACCAACGGGACGGTGGCCAGGAGGTCGCCGGTGGTGATCGGTGTGCGGGCCACCTCGCGGAGCATGTCGTCGTCGACGCGACGGCCGAGGACGGTGGCCGCGAGCGCTGTCAGCGTCTCGTGGTCGAGGCCGTGCACGACCTCCTCGATGAGGTAGTCGATCGACGCGGTGCGCCCGACCACCAGGGCGAGCCGGGTCAGCGCCGGCCAGCCCGCCGACAGGTCGAGCGCGTCGGGGTCGATCCCGTGCTGGGCGGCGAGCGCGGCGGTCTCGTCGGGTTCGAAGGCCAGGTCGCGCTGGGTGATGCGCACGACCTGGTCCGCCGCGCTGAGCCGGCTCAGGGGCAGCGACGGCATCCGACGACCGGAGAGCACGAGGTGGGCGTTGGTCGGCAGCGACCGGATCAGCGCGGCGAGCAATGCCACGGCGCCGTCGCCGTCGGCGAGGTGGTGGACGTCGTCGAGGGTGAGCGCGACGGGGGTGGGGGCCTGTCGCGCCAGAGCCGCAGCGACCAGCCCGGCGAGCTCGGCGGGCTCCTCGGGGGTGGGGGCGAGCGGCGCGTCGAGCAGCCCGAGGATCCGGCCCGCGAGGAGCACCGGGTCGCGCTCCGGTCCCCGGCAGGCGAGGTGGAGGTCGATGCCCCTGGGGTCGGCCAGGTTGTGACGGTGCGCCTGGGCCAGGGCGATCGACTTGCCGAAGCCACCCGGGGCCTCGATGAGCACCACGGGAACCGCCCATCGCAGCGCCAATCGCTCGACCAGGCGCGGGCGGACGATCTCGTCGTCGAGCGGTGCGGCGTGGTCGGCCTGGGCGGGCTGACTGGTGTCGGCTCTCCTGGCCACGCCGTGACGGTAGTGCCCGCCCGTGCGTCGAGAGGCACCCAGGTGGAGCGGGACGCGGCGAGCCGCACCCGGGTCGGTGGGACCCGGGTGCGGCTCGTCGACCGACCGTGGCGTCGATCAGGACTCGACCACGGACA
>DATHSN010000040.1:0-3235 GCA_035464115.1 Acidimicrobiales bacterium
GTCCACGCCGCGCCCCGTCCCGACGACGCTCACCCGCCTGGTCGGCCGCGACGACGAGCTGGCGGCGCTCACCGACGCGGTGCGCCGCTCCCGGCTGGTGACCCTCACGGGCCCCGGCGGCGTCGGCAAGTCGTCGCTGGCGTTCGCCGCCGCGCACCGCCTCGGCGCCGACTTCCCCGACGGCGTCGTCACCGTCGAGCTCGCGTCCGTGGGGGACGGGGACTCGGTCGTGGCCGAGGTGGGGCAGGCCCTCGAGGTCCAGCGGCGCGGCGACCGCTCGCTCGAGCGGTCGCTCGTCGACGTGCTCGGCGGCCAGCGGGTCCTGCTCGTGGTCGACAACTGCGAGCACGTGATCGACGCCGTCGCCGCGCTCGCCGCCCAGGTCGTCCGCTGGTGCCCCGAGGTGCACCTGTTGGCCACCAGCCGGGAACCTCTCGCCCTCGCCGGCGAGGTGGTCACGAGGGTGGCGCCGCTGCTCGTGCCGCCCGACCCTGCGGCCGACCCGGCGCGGCTGGCCGAGAGCCCGGCCGTCGAGTGCTTCTGCGCCCGGGCGGCGGAGGCCGCCCCCGGCTTCGCGCTGCACGCCGGCAACGCCCGCGCCGTGGCCGAGCTGTGCGTCGCGCTCGACGGTGTCCCCCTCGCCCTCGAGCTGGCGGCGGCCCGGATGGCGTCGATGAGCCCGGCGCAGCTGGTGGACCGCCTCCACGAGCGGTGGGGCGCGCTGGGGCACGGACGGGCGCCCGATCCCCGCCACCGGAGCCTGCGCGCCCTCGTGGAGTGGTCCTACGAGCTGCTCGACCCCGTCGAGCAGCGGCTCGTCGCCGAGCTCTCGGTGTTCGCCGGAGGGTTCGAGCTCGACGCGGTCGAGCGCACCTGCCCGGTCGGCGACGACGCCGCCGCGGTGCTCGGTGCGCTCGTCGACAAGTCGCTGGTGCTCGCCGACCAGGAGGACGGACGGGTCCGGTTCCGCCAGCTCGAGACGCTCCGCCAGTACGGCGCCGAGCGCCTCGCCGAGCGACCCGGTGCCGCCATGGTCCACCAGGCGCACCAGGCCACCTACGTGGATCTCGCCGAGCGCGGTGGCGCCGAGCTCGATGGTCCCGACGAGGGGCGGTGGGGCGACCAGCTCGAGCGCGACGTCGGCAACCTCCGGGTCGCCGTGCGCACCGCCATCCGGGCCGACGACGTCGACGCCGCGCTGCGGATCGTGGTGTCGTGCCGGGAGCTGGCCTTTCGCCGCATCCGCTACGAGATCGTCGACTGGGCCGAGCAGGTCGTGGAGCTCGAGGCCGCCCACGACCACCCGCTGCTGCCCGTCGCCACCGCGATGGTGGCCTACGGGGCGTTCGTCCGCGGTGAGCTGCACCGGGCGGTCGAGGTGGCCGAGCAGGCGATGGGTGCGGGCTCGCGCCTGGATGTCTCGTCGTGGGCGCTCGCCGAGCGGGTGCTCGGCAACGCCCACTTCTACCTGGGCGATCACGACGAGGCGCTCCGCTGGATCGAGCGCATGGTCGACGCCGCCCGGGCGTCGGGTCACCCGTCCCGTCTGGCCCACGCCCTGTACATGCGCTCGGTCGCGCTGACGAGCGTCGGCGATGCCGAGCGCGGCGCGGCGCTCGCCGACGAGTCGACCCGCATCGCCACCGCCACCGGCTCGCCCACCGACCACGCGCAGGCCGGCTACGCCACCGGCTTGGCTGCCGCGGGTCGCGACCCCGAGATGGCGCTGCACCACTTCGAGCACGCCGCCGCGCTCGCCGGGCGCGTCGGGAACCGGTGGATGCGGGCGTTCGCGCTCACCGAGGCGATGTGGCTCCGCGTCCGCGCCGGCGACCCGCGCTCGGCGCTCCCCGGCTACCGCGAGGTGGTGCAGACCTGGTACCGCGGTGGTGACTGGGCGAACCAGTGGTTGAGCCTGCGCCACGTCGCCGCGCTGCTCGGGTCGCTCGACCGTCCCGAGGAGTCGGCCACGTTGTTCGGTGCCGTCGACGCGGTGGGCGCGACCACCGCGCTCCCGTTCGCCCCGATCGACGCCGGGGACGTCCACCGGGCGTCCGCCGAGGTCGACGGCCGTCTCGGCGCGGCCGCCGCCGCGGTGCGCCGCCGGGGCGCGGCGATGAGCGACGACGCCGTGGTGTCGCTCGCGCTCGACGCCATCGACCGGGAGCTGGCGGCCATCGAGTGAGCACCCCGGGCGCCGCATCGCAGACCGCGCCCGTAGGGTGAACGGCGATGACCGTGCCGCTGTCGCTCCTCGATCTGTCCATCGTCGACCGGGGTGCCACCACCCGCGACGCCCTCGAGGGCAGCGTCGCCCTGGCCCGGCTCGCCGAGCGGGTCGGCTACCGGCGCGTCTGGTACGCCGAGCACCACAACATGCGGTCGATCGCGTCGGCCGCCACGAGCGTGGTGATCGCCCACGTGGCCGCCCACACCGAGACGATCCGGCTCGGTGCCGGCGGCGTGATGCTGCCCAACCACTCGCCGCTGACCATCGCCGAGCACTACGGCACCCTGGCCACGCTGCACCCGGGCCGCATCGACCTGGGGCTCGGTCGCGCGCCCGGCACCGACGAGCGCACCATGCACGCGCTGCGACGCGACGCCACCTCGGCCGACACCTTCCCCCAGGACGTGCAGGAGCTGCGGGGCTACCTGGCGGGCGACTCGCTGGTCCCCGGCGTCCAGGCCCATCCCGGCGCGGGCACCGAGGTGCCGCTCTACATCCTCGGGTCGTCGCTCTACGGCGCGCAGGTGGCAGCGCTGCTCGGCCTGCCCTACGCCTTTGCGTCGCACTTCGCCCCCGATGCGCTGCGGGCCGCGGTCGCGCACTACCGCGCCGAGTTCCGGCCGTCGGCCGACCTGGCCGAGCCCTACGCCATGGCCGCGGTCAACGTGGTCGCCGCCGACACCGACGACGAGGCCCAGCGCCTCCTCGCAGCCACCCGTCGCTGGCGGGCCCAACGCTTCCTCGCCCCCGACCACCCGCTCGACGACGACCAGCTCGACGCGCTGCTCGCCTCCCCCCAGGGCCAGTTCGTGGCCCGGATGATGACCTACACGGCGGCCGGCACGCCCGACGCCGCGGTCTCCTACCTCGACTGGTTCGCCGACCACGCCGGGGTCGACGAGCTGATCCTCGCCCACGCCGCCCCCACCGGAGCGGACCGCCTCCGGTCGGCCGAGCTGGTCGCCGGGGCAGCCGGACTGGGCGCCGACGCCGGCACGCCAGCCA
>DATHSN010000041.1:0-14679 GCA_035464115.1 Acidimicrobiales bacterium
GGGCGTCGACGTCGGCACCGTCGGGACCGACGGGGACCGGCCGGAGTCGCGCCCCTGCCGCCCGGAAGGCGTCGATGGCCCCCGGGTAGGTGCACTCCTCGACCACGACGGCATCGCCCGGTGACACCAGCTCGGCGGCGAGCAGGTGCAGCGCCTGCTGGGCTCCGGCGGTGACGAGCACCTGGGCGGGATCGGTGGACGGGCCCTCGGCGTCGAGCAGGCGGGTGACGGCGTCGCGCAGCGCGGCCACGCCGGTGGGCAGGTAGCCGAACCCGGCGAGCGTGGCCGCCGGTCGGGCGGCGACCTCGGCCAGGGCGGCGGCCACCTCGGGCCCGGCGAGCGGGGAGGCGAGCGACAGGTCGATGGCGCCGTCGGGGCCCCGCAGGAGTGGGCCGACCCGCGACCCCTCGGTGCCGCCGGCCACCGGTGCCACCCAGGTCCCCGAGCCCTGCCGGGCCCGCAGCCGACCCGTCCGCTTGAGCGCGGCGTAGGCAGCGCCGACGGTGGCCCGGCTCACCGCCACCGCCTCGGCCAGGGCCCGCTCGGTGGGCAGCGTCGTGCCGGGCGCCAGGTCGCCCCGGTCGATGCCCGCCCGCAGCGCGGCGGCGAGGCGCTCGTGCAGCGGGCCGGGGCCGTCGGCCCAGGCCCCGAGCACGGCGACCACCGCGGTCGGCTCGATGGCCGGACCAGGACCAGCCAAAGTGGCTTGATTGGCACGCGCCATTGGCAGCACCGTACCAGCCAATCAGGTGGGCCGGACCGCCATCCCCCTGACAGGCCCGCTGCCAGTGACAGCCCGCCGTCCCGCGAGAGGAGACCCGCCGTGTTCGACGTCCACTGCGAGGGGTGTGGCGCCCCGGTGATCGTCACCACCCGCCGCATCCTCGCCATCGACAACACGCGCGACGGCATCGTCGTGCGGTGGGTGTGTCCGGCCGGCCACGTCGGCGCCACCAGCACCGGCCGACGACGCGTCGCCCTCGTGGCCGGCCCATGAGGCCCAGCGCCCTCTCGCAGCGGGTGCGCGACCTGCGGTCGTCGGAGATCCGCGACCTGCTCCGGCTCACCGAGGCGCCCCACGTGCTGTCGCTCGCGGGTGGCCTGCCCGACCCCGCCGGGTTCCCCACCGCGGCGCTGGCCCGGGCGGCCGCCACGGTCGCCGGCGATCCCGCCGCCCTCCAGTACGGCGCCACCGAGGGCCTCGGCGAGCTGCGCGAGCACATCGCCGCTCGGGCCGGCGAGCGACTGGGGCGCATCGTGCCCGTCGACGAGGTGGTCGTCACCACCGGGTCCCAGCAGGGCCTCGACCTCGTGGCCCGGGCCCTGTGCGACCCCGGCGACGTCGTGGTGGTCGAGGACCCCGGCTACCTGGGCGCCCTCCAGGCACTGCGCGCCGCAGGTGTCCGCGTCGTCGGGGTCCCCGTCGATGACGACGGGCTCCGGGTCGACAGCCTCGACGCCCTGCTCCGCGACGGGCTCCGGCCCCGCCTCGTCTACACGGTGCCCACCTTCTCGAACCCCACCGGTGCCACCCTGTCGGCCGAGCGACGGGCCGCCCTGGCCGCCCTCGCCGATCGCCACGGCGTCGTGGTCGTGGAGGACGCCCCCTACGAGGACCTCCGGTTCCGGGGCGCCTCCCTGCCGCCCGTGGCGGCCGGGACCGACCGGGTCGTCTCCCTCGGCTCGTTCTCCAAGACCATCGCCCCGGGACTGCGGGTGGGCTGGGCGCGCGGGCCCGTCGACGTGGTCCGGGCCCTGGTCACGCTCAAGCAGGCGACCGACCTGCACACCAGCACGCTCGCCCAGCACCTCGTGCTCGCCCTGCTCCGCCGCCCGGGGTGGCTCGACGCGCACATCGCCGCCAGCGCGGCGTCCTACGCCCGGCGCGAGGCCGCGCTCGCCGCCGCGCTGGTCGCAGCGCTGGGCGAGCGGATCACGGTCCGCCGCCCCGACGGCGGGATGTTCACGTGGGCCACGCTCACCGGACCGTCACCCGACGCACCGCCGCCCGACACCCGCGCCCTGCTCGTCACCGCGCTCGACCACGACGTGGCGTTCGTGCCCGGCGACGCCTTCGCCGTCGACCGCCCGCAACCCGGCGCGCTGCGGCTCTCGTTCGCCACCGTCGCCGTCGAGCAGATCGACGAGGCCGTCGCCCGCCTGGCCCGCGCGCTCGTCGCCCACGAGGCCGCCACCCCGGTCGGCAGCCGCCCCGCTGCGGCGGTCAGCGGCGGCGGGGCGTGAGGATGAGCCGGGGGCCGCGGTCCCAGGTCAGGTAGTTCCACGCCCAGTTGAGGAACACCGAGAGCCGGTTGCGGAACCCCACCAGGAACAGCAGGTGCAGGCCCAACCAGGCGAACCAGGCGAGGGTGCCCGAGAGCCGGATGCCGAACGGCAGCTCGGCCACCGCCGAGCGCCGGCCGATGGTGGCCATGGTGCCCCGGTCGACGTAGGCGAACCCCTCGGTGGGTCGTCCGGCGAGCGTGGCGACGACCTGGGCGGCGGCATGGGCGCCGGTCTGCATGGCCACGGGGGCGAGCTGCGGCAGCGTGCCGGCGCGGGGCGTCCCCGTGCCGCGCGCCCACGGCAGCGCGACGAGCGGGCGGACGACCGCCGCGATGTTGGCCACGTCGCCGATGGCCCACACACCGGGGTGGCCCGGCACCGACAGATCGGGCCCCACGTCGATCCGGCCGCCCCGGCCGACCGGCAGGCCCAAGGCCTCGGCCACCGGGTTGCCCCTCACACCGGCCGCCCACACGAGGGTGTGGGCGGCGATCACCTCGCCGGAGTCGAGCCGGACCGACTCTGCGCCGACCTCGGCCACGGCCCGCTCGAGGCGGATCTCGACCCCGCGGGCTCGCAGCGCGTCGAACGCGTGCCACCGCGACTCCTCGTGGAACGGTGCGAGGAGGGTCGGCGCCATCTCGACGAGCACCACCCGCGCCCGGGCCACGTCGACCGCAGCGAAGTCGCGGCGCAGCACCTGGGCGAACAGCTCGGCGAGGGCACCGGCCACCTCGACACCGGTCGGACCGCCACCGACGACGACGAACGTGAGCGCGCCGGAGTCGACCAGCGCCGGGTCGGCGTCGACCGCCTCGAACCGTCCGAGCACGTGGTTCCGCAGCGCGGTCGCATCAGCGAGGGTGTAGAGGGGGTAGGAGTGCTGAGCGGCCCCGGGGATGTCGAAGAAGCTCGCGGCGGACCCGGCGGCGACGATCAGCTGGTCGAAGGGGAGGTGGTCACGACGTCCGTCGGGCGAGTCGAGGAGCAGGTGGCGGTCGTCCCAGTCGGCGCCGATCACCGTCGCGTGCCGGAACGCCACGTTGCGCTGATCGTGGAAGATGCCCCGGACCGGATGGGCGACGTCGGCCGGGTTCAGCCCGGCGGTGGCCACCTGGTAGAGCAGCGGGAGGAAGGTGTGGTAGTTCTCCCGATCGACCACGGTCACGTCGACATCGGCCTCGCGCAGCCCACCGACCGCGTGCAGACCCCCGAACCCCGCCCCGATCACGACCACCTGCGGACGCGGCCCCATCACGCCACTCCCCCGTCACCGACCACGGACACGATGACGATAACGTCGGAGTCGGGCGGCGCTGCATCGCGATGTGTCGTGAGCCCCCAGAGGAGTTGACCATGGTCAAGAAGCCGACGTCCAAGTCGTCGACCACCAAGCGCGCCGACAAGAAGGCGCCCGCCACGAAGGCGACGACCAAGCGAGCGACAGCCACGCGCGCTCCCGCCAAGCGGGCCGCACCGGCGCCCGCGGCGCCGCCCCGCGAGCCCCGCCGTTCGACGTTGCAGCAGGAACGGTCGCGCCAGAGCCGTCGGGCCCTGCTCGACGCCGCCTACAGCCTGTGGACCGAGCGTGGGTTCGACGACGTGAAGGTCGAGGAGATCTGCGACGCCGCCGGTGTGTCGAAGGGCCTCTTCTACTTCTACTTCGCCACCAAGGAAGACCTGCTCGTCGACCTGACGATGCACCGCGGCGACGAGGCCGCCCGCGCCATGGCCGAGGCCACCGAGGCGGGCGAGCCCATCGACGAGGTCGTGCGGCGGGGCCTGGCGGTGATGGTCCGGCTCGCCCAGCGCACGCCGCGCCACCTGCTGGTGCGCAGCATCACCGAGTGGCTCGGCGCCCTCGAGCGCCACGCCGAGCTCCGCGACGGCTACCTGCTCGTCGACGAGGCGCTCACCGTCGCCATCCAGCAGGCCCAGCGCGACGGCGACCTCGACACCGACCACGCCGCCGGCGAGCTCGGTGCCAGCCTGTCGTGGCTGCTCCTGCAGGCTCAGCTGGAGTGGGCCAGCTCGGCCAGTCGCCAGCCGGCGCTGCTGCGCCGGCTCTGGAGCCGCGCCGAGCTGGTCCTCGCCGGCGCCGGCTGGCAGGGCACGCCCGCGTAGCCGGCCGCACGACCCGCGGGCGGGCATGATCGTCGGGTGACCTCTCCCGAGCTGGTGCCCCTCCCCGGCGGCGATCCCGACCCCGTCGCCGCTCACCTGGCGCGGTCGCGCGCCGCGGGGCGGGGGTGGGTGAACCTGGCGCCGGTCGGCGACGACGACGATCCGGTCACCCGGCACCGCAGCGTGCCCGGCGCCATCTTCGGGTCGGTGTCGGGGCGCGGGCCCCAGCGCCCGCGGGTCACGTGGACGCCACCGGAGCCGCGCCGACGCAACGTGCGACCCGGCGCCATCGGCATCGAGCACCCGGCGGGCGCCCGGGTCGTCCCCCGCCTCGCCGACGCCGGCTGGCCGGTGCCCGCCGGCTGGCGCGTCGCCCAGGACCACGCGCTCCGGGGGCTCGTGGTCGAGGTGCCCCCCGACGACCCTGGCGGCGACGTCGCCGCGCTGCGGTGGGCCGTCGCCGCGGCACGGGTCCTCGCACCCGACACCGCGGGCGGCGACTGGGTGGCCGAGATCCACACCGGCTGAGACGGGCGCCAGCCCGGGTCGTTCGGACCGCGGGCGCCCTCAGCGCTGGGCGGCGAAGACCTGGACCTGGAACACCCGACCGTCGGGGGCGACCGAGATCCCGATGCCGGCGTGGGTGTAGGGCCCGAGCTGGTTGCCCCGGTGGCCGGCCGATCCGGCGAAGTTGCGCTGCTGGGCCGCGATCGGATCGCCGCCGCCGCCGACGTAGCCCACGTTCTCGGCGATGCGACCCCACCGTCCGGGCGTGAGCTCGTCGCTGAGCCGGGAGTGGCGCAGCGACCCCTCGGCCGCCAGCACGTCGGCCCACCGCTGGGCCTTGAGCACCAGCTCGTCATCCGGCGCGAGCGCCGACAGCCCGGCCCCGGCGCGCGCCGCGTTGACGGCGTCGAACGCGGCCTGCTCCTGCTCGTCCATGCAGCCGGTGAGGACGAGCGCGGCGACGAGGGCGACGACAGCGGCCAACGGAGCGCGACGGACGGTGAGCATGCACCGATGTCATCGTCCTGCGATGAGACCAACTTGAGGCCGGCGTGAGAAGTCGCTCATCGGGCCACGGCCCGGCGGGACTCGACGGAGGGTGGGCGGGCTCAGCCGCCGTCGCCGAGGTGGTCGCGCAGCGCCTCCTCGAGCTCGGCCCTCACCGCGTCGGGGAAGTCGGTGGTGACCACGTGGCCCTCGTAGCGGCGCAGCTCGCGCAGGACCGCCGGCTGGTCGTCGAGGGTGACGAGGAGGAGCAGGGCCGAGCGGCCGGGCTCGAGCCACGCCTTCATCTCGCCGATCCACCCGTCGTCGAGGCCGCGGTCGACGAGCTTGCCGTAGAGCGCACCCGCCGCCGCTCCGCCGGCGATGGCCAGCGGACCCACGAACAGCCCGGCGAGCAGACCCCACCAGGTGCCCACCAACGCGCCGCGCCCGGGCGTGATGTCGACCGTCTGCAGGACCCGGGCCTTGCCACCCTGGTCCTTGGCCACGATGACCGCGTCGCCGAGGCGCAGCTTGCCCTCGACCTGCAGGTTGGTGAGGTTGACCAGCACCTCGCTCGCCCGGCTCGGCTTGTCGAACACGATGGCGACGAGGTACTCGTCGTCGCCGTCGTGAGGATCGACGACGGCATCGTCACGGGCGGGGTCGGGATCGGGATCGGGCGGCGCCGCGGCATCGGGCGGGGAGTCGGTCACCTCGCTGTTCTACCCGGCGGCGACCCAGACCGCGCCGCGATCACCCGACCGGCGCCAGCGCCGCGATCACCCGACCGGCGCCAGCGCCGCGATCTCGGCGAAGCCCTCCACCATCGAGGCGGTGAGGTGGTCGGCATCGGGGACGGCCGCCGGGTCGATCGCCATGCCGATGCACGCGGTGCCCGTGTGGGAGAGCAACGCCACCGACAGCGCCGCCCCGCTCGGTGGGGCGAAGGCCCACTGCCGCGCGACGGGCACCCCGCACAGCGACACCGGGACCGGCGCACCGGGCACGTTGGTGGCCACCAGGTCGGTGCCCTTCAGCATGCCGCCGAACAGCGCGGTGGTGACCGGCACGGGGAGGCGGTCGAGGCTCGCCGCGAGCACGTCGGTGTAGGCCAGCGCCGGCTCGGCCCGCCACGACCGGGCGATCTCGCCCATCCGGGCCATGCGCGCCACCGGGTCGGCCACGTCGAGGGGCACCGCGAACCGCGCCGGGCTGAACCGGTTGCCCCCGGCCTCGTCGCCGGCTCGGCGCAGGTTGATCGGCATCGTCACCCGGAGGCGCTCGCTCGAGACACCGAGGTCGGCGTGGTAGCGGGCCACACCACCGGCGATGGCCGCCAGGTAGGCGTCGTTGACGGTGCCGCCGTGGGCGTGCGCCGCATCGCGGAGCTGGCGGAGCGACACCTCGAACGCCCGCAGCTCGCGGGCCAATCCCCGGGTGCGCATGGCGGGCGACAGCGGCGTGGGGGCGGGCTTGAGGAGCTTGACGATCGACGACGCCGCCTTGCGCGCCTCGGCCACCGCCCCCGACGGATCGGCCATGGCGTGCTGGGCGACACCGCTGGCCCAGCCCGGCACCTTGGCGGCGACGTGGGCGAGGTCGGACCCCAGGTCGGCGAGCGCCGACTCGAACAGCTCGCGGGGCTCACCGGTGGTGACCGGCGGGTCGGGCACCGGCCCGGGCTCGCTGCCGTCGAGCGGGTCGACCAGGTGGGCGTAGAGCTCGATGGCCCCCACCCCGTCGGTCAGCGAGTGGTGCAGCTTCATCACCAGCGCCGAGCGGTCGCCCTCGAGCCCCTCGACGAGGACCGTCTCCCACAGCGGGCGCGACCGGTCGAACGCGGCCGACGCCAGCTGACCGGCGAGGCGGAGCACGCCGTCGAGGCCCTCGGGCTCGGGGAGGCGGACCCGACGCAGGTGGAACGACAGGTCGAAGTCGGGGTCGGTGACCCAGCGCGGCGGCCCGGAGCGCAACGGGGGGCTGACGGCCTTCTGGCGGAGCGGCCACACGAGGCGGGTGAGGCGGTCGATGCGCTCGACCACGTCCTTCCACTCAGGAGTCCCGTCGAGGAGGGCGACGCCCACGATCGTCGAGCGCAACACGGGATCGTGCTCGATGGTCCACAGGACGGCGTCGGCGGGGCGCATGCGGGGCCCGAAGCGGGGACCTGGCGTCGACATGGACACAGGGTGGCCGCTGGGTGCCCGGTGGCACAGGGCACAAGGTCACGATGGCGTCGGGGACCTGCGGCCGATCGGGCCGCAGGTCCCCGAGACCGGGGGCGGGTCAGATGCCCGCGAGCAGCTCCAGGGGGAACGGCGGGGCGGCCAGGGGCCGCACCGCCAGCCGGAGCAGGGTGAGGGGATTGTCGTCGCCCGCGGTGCGGTTGAGGTGGAGCTCGTCGCAGCCGAGGCACCGGTGGACGAGCACCCACTCGCCGTCGCCGCGGACGCACACGGCGATCGGCTCCATGGAGCCGCCGCAGTCGGCGTCGCGGTCACCCGGGACGTCGTCGTCGAGATGACGGCTCCACAGGCACGTGGGGCAGTGGTTGCGGTGGGCGGTGCCCGGCGCGTCCATCGACACGTCGAGCCCGCAGTGGCGGCAGCGGAACGACTCGGGGCCGCGCCGTCGCGCCCGGTGGCGCTGGGCCAACGGAGGTCCTCCTGGGACGGGGGTGGACGGGGACGGCGGCGCGCCGTCGGTCACCCGCGTCTCAGCGACGAGGAGCGGGACCGGTGGTGGGGCGCGCCGTGACGACCTCCGAGCACACGGTCATCCAGCCACCTCCTCACACCGGTCGCGGCCACCTCCGTGGGGCAGCCGCAGAGCAGTCCAGCGCCGATGGCGGAGTCCCGCCAGCGATTATGCGACGGCGGTGTCGGCCGCCCGGGTGTGGTCGACGACGAGGCCGACCAGGCGGTCCCACAACGGCGGCGGGTAGTCGTGGCCCATCCCGGCCACCAGCTCCAGGCGGGCCCCGGGGATCGCCTCGGCGGTGCGGCGTCCGCCCGACGCGTCGACCAGCGTGTCGACGTCGCCGTGGATCACCAGCGTCGGGGCAGCCACCGACCCGAGCGCGGCGGTGCGGCTCGGCGCGGCGGTGATCGCCATCATCTGACGGGCCGTGCCCGCCGGGTGGAACGCCCGGTCGAAGGCGGCGGCCGCCGTCGCCCGCACCCGCTCCTCGTCGAACCACTCCGGGCTGCCCCAGGTGCGGATCCCCTCGACGGCGCGGTCCATGGCGCTCTCGCGGTCGGTCGGCGGCGGCGACATCAGCAGGGCGCGGGCCTCGGTGCTCGACTGGCCGACGTCGCGGTCGCCGGTGGTCGACATCACCGAGATGAGCGACCGCACCCGGTCGGCGTGCTCGATGGCGACCGCCTGGGCGATCATCCCGCCCATCGACACGCCGAACACGTGGGCCGACTCCACACCCAGCTCGTCGAGCACGGCCACCGCGTCGGCGGCCATGTCCGACAACGTGTAGGGCACCTCGGGCGCGTCGCCGGCCGCCACCGCCCGGGCCACCGCGGCCACGTCGGGCGCGACCTCGTCGAACCACGTCGAGCGGCCCATGTCGCGGTTGTCGAAGCGCACCACGTGGAGGCCCTCGGCGGCGAGCCGCTCGCACAGCGCCGCGTCGAAGTTGATGCACTGGCTGCCCAGACCGTTGATCATGAGCAGCGTCGGATCGGCCGTATCGCCGAACGTCTCGTACCAGAGCTCGACCGCGCCGTTGCGGGCGTGGGCCATCGGACGTCCCCCTTCGTCGTGTGCCGATCATGCTGCTCGCGGCTGCCGGTGTCGGGCCAACCGGCGGGCGTGCCGGGGGGCGGGCCACACTGACCGCCGTGTCCGTCGACCCCCTCACCGTGTTCGTGTACGGCACCCTGCGCCGCGGTCACCCCGCCCACGACGCGCACCTGGCGGGCCGGATCGTCGGCGTGTGGCCGGCCAGGATGGCGGGCCTGGCGCTGCACCACGGGCCGGGCTACCCGTTCGCCACCGAGACCGGGGCGTCGCCCACCGACGTCGCCGTGGGCGAGGTCGTGGAGCTCGACCCGCGACGGGCCGTCGAGACGATGGCCGGGCTCGACTGGTGGGAGGACATCGATCCGGTCGCACCCGACCGGGGGCTCTACGTGCGGGTGGTCCGCACCGCGCACCTCGAGTCCGGCGCGTCCCGGCCGGCGTGGGTCTACCTGGCCGGTCCGGGCGTGGCGCTCGACCCCACCACCCGCATCGCGGGCGGCGAGTGGCGTCCCTGAGCGCACGGCGTGCGTCGGCGGGCGCGGTGAGGTGAGGTGAGGTGAGGTGAGGCCCGCTGCGCCGGTCAGCGGGCGCGGGCGCGACGCAGCGGGGCGGTGGAGCCGCGCACCACGAGCCAGGGCTCGAGGACGACCTGGGCGCGGACCGTCTCCCCCCGCACCAGGGCCAGCGCGGTGGCGACCGCGCAGCGGCCGAGGTCGTCGACCGGCGCGGCGACGGTGGTGAGCGACGGCGCCGCCATGGCGGCCACGGCGACGTCGTCGGCGCCCACCACGCTCATCTTCCCGGGGACGGAGACCCCGAGCTCGTGGAGCCGGGCCAGGACCCCGAGCGCGACGAGGTCGTTGAACGCCACCACCGCGGTGGCCCGCACCCCCCGTGCCAGATCGGCGGCCTGCACCCCGCCGGCGTGGTCGGGCGTGACCGGCCCCAGCGCCATGAGATCGCCCGAGGCCGCCCGCCCGTCGCGCTGGCGGCTCGACCAGTAGCCCACCGGGCCGCGCACCAGCGCGATGCGGCGGTGCCCGAGGTCGCGGAGGTGGTCGACGGCCAGGTCGACCACGGCCCGCTGGTCGACCACGACCGAGGGGATCCCGCGTCGCACGCTGTTCACCAGCACGAGCGGGGTCGGCGCCGGCGCCGGGCTCCCCACCGGCGCGCACAGCACCAGCGCGTCGACCTGCGGGGCGAGCGCGGCGACGAGGCGGGTCTCCTCGGCCGGATCCTGGCGGCTGTCGCCGAGCAGGAGCAGGTGGTCGGCGTCGGCGGCCGCGCCCTGGGCGGCCCGGACGACCGCGGCGAAGAAGGGGTTGGTGATGTCGGGCACCACGATCCCGATGGCACCGGTGCGCCCCCGGGCCAGGCTGCGGGCGGCCCGGTCGGGCACGTAGCCGAGGCGATCGGCCTCGGCGAGCACCCGGGTGCGCGTCGCCTCGGCGACGAGGTCGGGCCGGGTCAGCGCACGGGAGACGGTGGCCGGGTTCACCCCCGCCGCGGCGGCCACGTCGGCCAAGGTCACCCGCGCGATCGGCTCGGCCACCGGCCGAGCATGGCACACCACCGCTTGACGGACGGCGTCGACCGCGTGACCATGCAAGCGCTTGCAGACCGACCCCACCCCTGAACCGGTGCACCCCATCGACCACGAGCCGTCCTCCCCGTCCGCCGGAACCACGGTCGACCCGGAGCGACTGCGGCGACCGAGGCGGCGCCCGGTCGGGATGTCGGCGATCCTGCTCCCGTTCACCGACGACGGGGCCATCGACTGGCCCGGCTTCGAGGCCCACGTGGCTCGCACCGTCGCCGCCGGACTGGTCCCGGCCGTGAACATGGACACCGGCTACGTGCAGCTGCTCGCGCCGTCCGACCGCCGCCGGGCCCTCGAGATCGCCCGCTCGGTGGCCGCGGGCACGGATCCGGCCGGCGTCGGCATCGATCTCGTGGCCGGCGCCCACGTGGCTGACGGCGCCGGCGACCCGTTCGACCCTGCTGCGCACCTCGCCGCGGCCGAGCAGGTGACCGCCCACGGCGGCGTGCCGGTGGTGTTCCCGTCGTGGGGGCTCAGCTCGCTGGCCGGACCCGACTGGGTCGCCGCCCACGCCCGGCTGGGCGAGGCGGTCGGCCGCCACCTCGGGTTCGAGCTGGGCCCGATGTTCGTCCCGTACGGCCGGATCGTCGACCTCGACACCTACGCGGCCCTGCTCGAGGTGCCCACCTGCATCGGGGCCAAGCACTCGTCGCTCGCCCGCCGGCCGGAGTGGGAGCGCCTGGCGCTCCGCGACGCCCACCGCCCCGACTTCTGGGTCCTCACCGGCAACGACCTGGCCATCGACATGGTGGAGTACGGGTCCGACTACCTCCTCGGCCTGTCGACGTTCGCCCCCGACCTGTTCGCCCGCCGCGACGCGCTCCTCGCCGCCGGCGACCCCGACGCCCGCGAGCTCACCGACGCGCTCCAGTACCTCGGTGCGTTCGCCTTCCGGCCCCCGGTCCCCGGCTACCGCCACGATGCGGCGATGTTCCTGCAGATGCGGGGGTGGATCGGCTCCGACGCCACCCCGCCGGGCGCGCCCCGCCGACCCGACGC
Source organism: Acidimicrobiales bacterium (assembly GCA_035464115.1). GTDB lineage: Bacteria > Actinomycetota > Acidimicrobiia > Acidimicrobiales > SKKL01 > DATHSN01. Next base: position 11,762 of record DATHSN010000041.1, read on the forward strand.
CGACCGCGACGTGCTCCGCGAGATCGGGCGGCGCCTGGGGATCCTCGCGTGAGCGCCCGCGAGTTCCCGCAGGTGAAGAGCCTCACCTCGCCCGCTGCGTTGCGGGCGCGGTGCGCCGAGCTGGGGGTCGACCTCGCCGTCGACGATCGCGTCGAGCCGGCTCCCGACGGGCCGCTCGCGCAGCCGCTGGTGGTCACCGACGGCTCGGCCGGTCCGCTCACCATCGGCAACCGCTTCTGCGTGCTCCCCATGGAGGGATGGGACGGGACCGACGACGGTCGACCCACCGATCTGGTCCGACGCCGCTGGCGGCGGTTCGGTGCTGGTGGCGCCAAGCTCATCTGGGGCGGCGAGGCGGTGGCGGTGCGCCACGACGGACGGGCCAACCCCCGCCAGCTCCGCATCGGCGACGACACGTGGGAGGACCTCGCCGCTCTCCGCGGCGAGCTGGTCGCCGAGCACGCCGCCCACCACGGCCGCACCGACGACCTGGTGGTCGGGCTGCAGCTCACCCACTCGGGACGCTGGTCACGTCCCGACGGACCAGCCGCGCCACTCGTCGCCTACCGGCACCCGCTGCTCGACCGGCGGGTGGCGGTCGACGACAGCGCGGTGCTGTCCGACGACGACCTCGACCGCCTCGCCGACGAGTTCGTGGCGGCCGCCGAGCTCGCCCACCGCGCCGGGTTCGCGTTCGTCGACGTGAAGGCCTGCCACGGCTACCTCGGCCACGAGCTGCTGTCAGCGGTCGACCGACCGGGTCGCTACGGCGGCGACCTCGAGGGCCGCACCGCGTTCCTCCGCCGGGTGATCAGCGGCATCCGCTCGGCGGTGCCCGACCTGGCGGTCGGCGTGCGGCTGAGCGTCGTCGACCTCGTCCCCCACCGCGCCGGGGCCGACGGACGCGGCGAGCCCGAGCCCGTCGCCGACGGGTACCCCTATGCGTTCGGCGGCGACGGCACCGGCCTGGGCGTCGACCTCACCGAGCCGCTGGCCCTGCTCGACGAGCTGGCCGGGCTCGGAGTGGGCATGGTGTGCGTGACCGCCGCCAGCCCGTACTACGCGCCCCACGCCCAGCGTCCGGCGTGGTTCCCCCCGTCCGACGGCTACCGCCCACCGCGCGACCCGTTGGTCGACGTCGCCGCCCTGCTCGACGTGGCCGCCGCGCTCGCCGGCGCCCGGCCCGACGTGGCGGTGGTGGGGTCGGGGTGGTCGTACCTGCAGGAGTGGCTGCCCCACGTCGCCCAGGCGGCCGTCGCCGCCGGCCGGGTGCACAGCGTGGGTCTCGGTCGCATGGCGCTGTCGTACCCCGAGCTCCCCGCCGACGTCCTCACCGGCCGTCCGCTCACCCGCCGCCAGCTGTGCCGCACCTTCAGCGACTGCACGACGGCGCCCCGCAACGGCCTGGTGTCGGGCTGCTATCCCCTCGACCCGTTCTACAAGGCCCGCCCCGAGCGGGTGGAGCTGGCCGCGGCCAAGCGCCGAGGCTGAGGATCCGCTGATCGGCGTGCCGATCGGATCGACGTCGACGGCTCCTCGTTGTTCGCCGATCGCCCCGCGGGAGACGACCTCCCGATCGTCACCGCTACGCCGCCGCTTCGAGGTCGCCACCTGTAGTTGGGTCGAGGTAGGGGGGCCAGGGTCGGGGGGTGCGGCCGAGGGCGGTCCACTGGTCGTGGAGGTGTTCGGCGGAGATGAGGGCGTCGATGGCGTGGGCGACGTCGAGGCGTTCGCCTCCCCAGCGGGGTTCGATGGTGTGGGCGTCGATGGTGGGACCCAGCGCGGTGACCGCTCGGGGTGACGCGCTGGTGGGGGTGGGGGCGGGGTCGAGGATGTGGCCGTCGGGGGTGACGAAGCGGGGGTGGCCGTCGATGAGGAGCATTCCCCAGTGGTGTTCGTGGACGAGGTGGTGGTGGTGCGAGCAGACCAGGGCGAGGTTGATCAGCACGGTGGGGCCGCCGTCGGCCCAGTGGATGATGTGGTGGGCGTGCAGGAAGTGGCGGCGTCCGCAGCCGGGGAACACGCAGCTGCCGTCGCGCAGCTCGAGGGCGAGGCGTAGGGCGGGGTTGACGGTGCGTTGGCGGCGGCCGAGGTCGAGTGGGGTGCCGCGGCGGTTGTGGATCAGGGTGCGCGTGGCGCCGTCGCAGCACAAGCGGCGGGCGATCTCGGGGGAGATGGCGGGGCCGTCGTGGACCCACGCGGCGCCGTCGCCGCCGCTGAGCGCCGACGCGTCGACGTGCACGACGACCTCGGTGCGCGCCGGCAGCCGCGACGAGCGGGTGCGAGGGGCGTGGCGGCGGCGGGTCGCCGAGCGGGCCATGGCCACCAACGCATCAGCCAGCGTGGCCCGCACCCCCTCGGCCGCCGGCGCCGGGTCGGACCGGTCGATATCGGCGCCCGCAGCCGGGGAACACGCAACCGCCGTCGCGCAGCTCGAGGGCGAGGCGCAGCGCGGGGTTGACGCTGCGTTGGCGGCGGCCGAGGTCGAGTGGGGTGCCGCGGCGGTTGTGGATCAGGGTGCGCGTCGCGCCGTCGCAGCACAAGCGGCGGGCGATCTCGGGGGAGATGGCGGGCCCGTCGTGGACCCACGCGGCGCCGTCGCCGCCGCTGAGCGCCGACACGTCGACGTGCACGACGACCTCGGTGCGCGCCGGCAACCGCGACGACCGGGCGCGGGGGGCGTGGCGACGGCGGGTCGTCGAGCGGGCCATCGCCACCCACGCATCCGCGAGCGTGGCCCGCACCGCATCCGCCGCCGGCGCCGGCTCGACGCCCACGCCCGAGGCTGCCGAGGCAGACCCGGCGACCGAGCCAGCGGCTGGGCCCGCGGACGCTGCCGCGGCAGACCCGGCCGACGTGTCGGCGGTCTCGGGACCGGCCGATGCCGCGGCAGAGTCGAGCGACAAGCCCGGCGAGGC
>DATHSN010000042.1:0-5931 GCA_035464115.1 Acidimicrobiales bacterium
GATGATCATGCGCCGGAGACTACGCCCGGACACGACGTGTGGTCGCTACGGTGACGCCCATGCGACATCGCGATCCCGTCCTGATGGGGCCCGGCCCGTGCAACCCGTACCCGGAGGTCATGGAGGCGTACGCCCGGCCGCTGCTCGGCCACCTCGACCCGGACTTCATCACGCTGATGGACGAGGTGGGTGACCGGTTGCGCGAGGTCTTCAAGACGCGGAACCAGCTGACCTTCGCGGTGTCCGGCACCGGCTCGGCCGGCATGGAGGCCGCGTTCGTCAACGTGGTGCACCCCGGCGCTGCGGTGGTGGTGGGCGTCAACGGCGTGTTCGGCGAGCGCATGTGCGACGTCGCCGAGCGCTGCGGCGCCGACGTGGTGCGGGTCGAGGCGCCGTGGGGCGAGCCGATCGAGCCCGAGCGGCTGCTCGCCGCCCACCCGGCGCCCGCGGTCATCGCGGTGGTCCACGCCGAGACCTCCACCGGCGTGCGCAACGACATCGCCCCGCTCGGCGAGGGCAAGGGCGACGCGCTGCTGCTCGTCGACTGCGTCACCAGCCTCGGCGGGATCCCGCTCGAGATCGACGGGTGGGGCGTCGACCTCGCCTACTCCGGCACCCAGAAGTGCCTGGGCGTGCCGCCGGGCCTGGCGCCGCTCACGGTGGGGCCCCGGGCCCTCGAGCGTCGGGTCGAGCGGCCCCGGTCGTGGTACCTCGACCTCGGCATGATCGCCCGCTACGTCACCGGCGAGGGCGCCCGCGCCTACCACCACACCGCACCGATCTCGATGATCTACGGCCTCCACGCCGGGCTCGGGGTCCTGCTCGACGAGGGCCTCGAGGCCTCGTGGGCCCGCCACGCGGCGGTCGGTGGGTCGCTGCAGGACGGGCTCGAGGCCATGGGGATGCGCCTGTTCGCCCGGGAGGGGCACCGCCTCCCCGAGCTCACCACCGTGTGGGTGCCCGACGACCTGCCCCCGGGCCTCGACGAGGCCACCATCCGGCGGCGCCTGCTCGACGAGTGGGGCATCGAGATCGGCGGCGGGCTCGGCGAGTTCGCCGGGCGGGTCTGGCGCATCGGCCTCATGGGCCACACCGCCCGGCACCGCAACGTCACCGTGCTGCTCGGCGCCCTCGCCGAGCTGCTCGGCCGGTGAGGAAAGGTGCCCGGCGGTGCGGCGCGGCAGCGGTCATGACCAGCGGTACCCGCACGGGCGCGACGACGGCATGACCACGCTCATCGGCCGTCGCATCGTGTTGCGGCCCCTGGTGGTCGGCGACTTCGAGGCCTGGCGCGAGGTGCGCCGCCGCAACCACGACTGGCTCACCAAGTGGGAGCCCCGCCGGATCCCGGGCCAGCCCGACACCGTCGAGGACCGCGACGCGTTCGCGGTGCGGTGCTCGGCCCGCCAGCGCGAGCGCCAGCTCGGCACCGGCCACGGCTTCGGCGTGTTCGTCGAGGGCAGCTTCGCCGGCGAGATCAACCTGTCGTCGATCCAGCGGGGCCCGTTCCAGAGCGCCTACGTGGGCTACTGGATCGACGAGGTCCACGCCGGCCAGGGCTACACGCCCGAGGCGGTGGTGCTCGTGGCCCGGTTCGCGTTCGAGGAGCTGTACCTGCACCGGATCCAGATCTCGATCATCCCCCGCAACACCGCCAGCCGGCGGGTGGTCGAGAAGCTGGCGATCCGCGACGAGGGCATCGCGGTGCGCTACCTCGAGATCAACGGGGTGTGGGAGGACCACGTCCGCTCGGCGATCACCGCCGAGGAGTGGCGCGACCGCCGCGACGAGCTCTGCGCCACCTGGCTCGACTAGCGGGAGCCGCCCGCCTTCTTCGCCGTGCGGCGGAGCTTGGCGAGCAGGGCGTCGAAGACCTCGGGGACCTCGTGGGCGCGGGCGCCGTGGTCGTGGATGGGCTCGCGGGCGCCGAGCGCCTCGTTGACCGCGACCCGCTGGGGGATGAACGGGCGCCACACGGCCCGCTTGCCGACCAGGCCGGCCAGCTCGTCGAGGCGCAGGTCGGCCTCGTGCGACGACGGCGGCACCTTGTTCACCACCACGCCGGCCAGGTCGAGGCCCGGGTTGTCCTGGTCCCACGCGTCGTCGATGGCGTCGGTGACCGCCAGCAGGCCCCGCAGGCTGAACGCCGCCGGTTCGACGACCACGAGCACCAGATCGGCGGCGGCCAGGCCGTTGCGGGTGGTGAGCCCGAGGGACGGCGCGCAGTCGATGAGGACCAGCTCGTAGGGGTCGACCACGCCGGTCAGGGCCCGCCGCAGGCGGTGCTCGGCGTGGGCGGCGCGCACCTCGGTGTCGCGCTGCACCAGGTCGCGCCCGGCGGGCAGGACGTCGATCGGCGCGCCCCAGCCCGACTCGACCACGATGTCGGCCGCGGCGCCGTCGCGGTTGGCGGCGATGGCGTCGGACACCGTGAGGGTGGCGTCGTCGACCTCGAGGCCGAGGGCCCACGACGACGATCCCTGCGGGTCGAGGTCGACCACCAGGGTGCGGACCCCGGCGGCGCGGGCGGCCGAGGCCAACCCGAGCGTCACCGTGGTCTTGCCGACCCCACCCTTCTGGTTGATGACCGCCACCGTCGTCGACATCGCCACATGGTGGCACCTGGCGCCGCCGGAGGAGGGGCTCGGCGGTTGACGCGCCGGTCCGCCGGGCAGACGAGCGGTACGCTGCGCTCGAAGGGGAGTATCCCTGTCGCGACACGGTCGTCATCACGGCTCCGGCCCGGACGTGTCGGCTCCTCTGGGAGCGGGAGAGACCTTCGGACGCTCGTCGATCCCGGAGGCCTTCGTGACAACCAGCCCACCCTCGGTGGACCCACAACCCACCGCCCCGTCGTCCCCGTGGTCGGAACCCGTGGCGGCGGTGGCCGATGCGCTGGGCGTCGACCCCCAGGTGGGGCTCGACGCCGCCGACGCCGAGGCCCGCCTCGGACGGTTCGGACCGAACCAGCTCGACGAGACGCCCGGGCGGCCGGCGTGGAAGCTGTTCCTCGACCAGTTCCGCAACCTGCTGGTCGTGATCTTGATGTTCGCCGCCGCCCTGGCCGGGTTGGTGGGCGAGATCAAGGACTTCGTGGTCATCACCGTGGTGCTCACCATCAACGCGGTGCTCGGATTCGTCCAGGAGCACCGCGCCGCGCAGAGCCTGGCGGCCCTGCGGGGGATGCTCAGCCCCACCGCTCGCGTGCGCCGCGAGGGCGAGCTGCGCGAGATCGACGCCGCTGGCGTGGTGCCCGGCGACGTGGTGGTCCTCGAGGCCGGTGACCGGGTGCCGGCCGACGCCCGGGTCCTGAAGGCGGTCTCGGCCGAGGTCGACGAGTCGGCGCTCACCGGCGAGTCGGCACCGGTCGCCAAGCGCGACGAGGTGGTCGCGGGCGACGCCGGGGTGGGCGACCGCACCGGCCACGTCCACATGAACTCGACGCTCACCCGTGGGCGCATCGAGGCGGTGGTCACCGCCACCGGCATGCGCACCGAGATGGGCCGCCTCGCCGAGCTGCTCTCGGGGGCCGAGGCCGGACCCACCCCGCTGCAGCGCCAGCTCCACGGTCTCGGCCAGCGCCTCGCGGCGGTCGCCGGGCTGGCCGTGGCGATCTTCGCCGCGGTGGGGTTGCTGGTCGACGGCGACCCGCTCGACGAGGTCCTCATCGACTCGGTCGCCATCCTCGTCGCCGCCATCCCCGAGGGTCTGCCCGCGGTGGTGACCCTCACCCTCGCCATCGGCGTGCGCCGGATGGCCAAGCGGGGGGCGATCGTGCGGCGGCTGCCGTCGGTGGAGACGCTCGGCTCCACCGCGGTGATCTGCTCGGACAAGACCGGCACCCTGACCCGCAACGAGATGTCGGCCGAGCGGATCGTCGCGGGCGGCCACGACCTGCGCACCCAGGAGGAGTCACCCGACGGCCTCACGGGCGACGCCGTGCGACCCGCCCTCGTGGCTGCGGTGCTGTGCACCGACGCCGCGCTCGGCGACGACGGCACGCCGGTGGGCGACCCCACCGAGACCGCGCTGCTCGAGCTGGCGCGCCGCGGCGGCGTCGACCTGCGCGCCACCCGCCGCGACTCGCCCCGCGTGGCCGAGGTGCCGTTCGACTCGGCCCTCAAGCTGATGGCCACCTGGCACGACACGCCCGACGGGCCGCTCCTCGTCGCCAAGGGCGCCCCCGACGTGCTCATCGACCGGTGCGCCACCTCGTCGCTCGACGGCGAGGCCACCCCCATCGACGCCGCGGCCCGCGACCGTCTGCTCGCGGTCGTCCACGATCTGGCCGACGAGGGTGGACGTGTCCTCGCGCTGGCGTCGGCCCGGCGCGCCGCCCCCGCCGAGGCCGACGCGCCCGTCGACCAGCTGCTGGCCGCCGTCACCGACCTCGAGCTGGTGGGGTTCGTCGCCCTCGTCGACCCACCCCGCCCCCAGGCCATCGACGCCGTGGCCCGCTGCCACCAGGCGGGCATCGACGTGAAGATGATCACCGGCGACCACGCCGCCACCGCGGCCGCCATCGCCCGTCAGGTCGGCATCGAGGGCGACGTCGTCACCGGCGCCGACCTCGACCACCTCGACGACCCCGAGCTCGACGCCCGGGTCGAGGGCATCGGCGTGTTCGCCCGGGTCAGCCCCGAGCACAAGCTGCGCATCGTCGGGGCGCTCCAGCGACGGGGCCGGATCACCGCCATGACCGGCGACGGCGTGAACGACGCTCCCGCGCTGAAGGCCGCCGACATCGGCGTGGCGATGGGCATCACCGGCACCGAGGTCACCAAGGACGCCGCCGCCCTCGTGCTCACCGACGACGACTTCTCCACGATCGTGCGCGCCGTCGAGGGCGGTCGGGCGATCTACGCCAACATCGTGAAGTTCGTGCGTTTCCAGGTGGCCACGAACATCGGTGCGCTGTCGGCGATCCTGGGGGCCACCCTCCTCGGGCTGCCCACACCGTTCACGGCCATCCAGATCTTGTGGGTGAACCTGATCATGGACGGCCCGCCGGCCCTCGCCCTCGGTGTCGACCCGCCCGAGCGCGGGGTCATGGACCGCCCACCCCGCGACCCTCGCCAGGGGATCCTCACCGGCCGGCGCATCGTGGGCCTGCTGATCGTCGGCGCCACCATGGCGGTGGGCACGCTGGTCGTGCTCGACCAGGCCCTCGGCGAGCTCGCCGAGGAGCGGGCGCTCACCTTGGCGTTCACCACCTTCGTGATGTTCCAGGTGTTCAACGCGCTGAACTCCCGCGCCGAGGCCCGCTCGGTGTTCGACCGTGAGACGTTCCGCAACTGGCGGCTGTGGGGCGCGCTCGGGGTCGTCGTCGGCCTGCAGGTGCTCATCACCCGGTGGGGACCGGCCCAGGACGTGTTCGACACGGTCGACCTCGGCTGGGGCGACTGGGGTCTCGCCATCGCGGTGGCGGCCAGCGTCGTGGTGGTCGAAGAGCTCCGCAAGCTGGTGATGGGGCGCGGCGGCGACGACACCCTCGGGTCGCTCGACGACCGCCGCAACGGCGCCGAGCAGGTGTGAACCGCCCCGGCCCGGTCGCGGTGCGACCGGCCGGGGCGGCCCTCGCCGGCCTCGCGCCGGGTCAGCGGGTGAGGCGGGTCGCAGCCTCGGCCACGCTGATGACCAGGTAGTCGAGCGGACCGCAGCCGGCGTCGTCGGCCAGTCGGGCCGGGCGGTGGCCGCCGGTCCACGGGGTCACCGAGAAGATGGCGTCGGGCTCGACGATCCAGCGCAGGTGCGTCCACCAGTCGCCGTCGTGGCGGGCGGCCGCCTCGACCACGAGCAGGCGCTCGCCGGCGCGCAGCTCGCGGGCGGCGCGGGCCAGGTCGGTGCCGCCCAGGTCGCCGGCACCGACCTCGCGGCCGTCGGCGGTGAGCCAGATGGTGTCGTGGGCCACGCCGGTGCAGTCGCGCGACT
>DATHSN010000043.1:0-3101 GCA_035464115.1 Acidimicrobiales bacterium
GGTGGCGGCCACCGCGGCGACGGCGAGCCAGCCGAGCGAGGCGTTCTCGATGGCGGCGCGCGCCTCGTCCCACTGGTCGACCAGCTCGCGGACGACGAACGCCGCGGCCCCGAGGCCGAGCACGGCGCCGACGACCGGCACCAACCGGGTCCGCACGCTGCGGCCCGCGGCGGCGCGGGTCGGCTCAGCCTCCGTCATCGACGCAGATCCCGACCCCGCACCGCCAGTAGTCGGCGCCCAGCTGGTTCGACTCGAACGGCAGGAGCCGCTGGGCCGGGGTGGTCCGGTCGAGCTCGACGAGGGCCTCCTGGGGGTTGGCGTGGTGCGGCCACCACATGACCAGGCTGAGCGCCACCGACACGAGCGCGGCCACCGAGAGAGCGCGGGTGGGGAGCTTCCCGGCGGCGGCCACCGCGAGGACCAACGGGGCGACCTGGAGGAAGTAGCGGTTCCCGACGGCTTGACCACCGCCGTAGAAGTTGTCGGCGAACAGCACCAGGTAGAAGGCGATGTAGAGCCCGAGGCCGCCGAGCGCGGCGAGGGCGGCGCCGGGCAGGCGCCGCGCACGGACCAGGGCGATGCCGAGGATGGCGAGCGCCATGGGGGCGCTGACGAGCAGTCCGGCGTGACGACCGACCACGTAGTAGACGGCGCTGCGGGCGGTGTCGTCCCACCCCGCGGTGAGCTGCTCGCGCACGAACGAGAGCGAGACGGTCTCGTCGGTGGGGACCCGCAGGGGCTCGGGGGTGCCCACGAAGTCGGCCTCGGGGTCGAAGGGCACGCTCGAGAACGCGTAGTAGCGCTCGCCGCCGTAGGCCGACCACGACGCCCCGTCGGAGTAGTGCAGGTAGGGGACGATGGCCAGGACGAGGGCGAGCGCGGGCAGGGCGGTGCCGGCGATCCGCCACCGCCAGCCCGACAGCCGGTACCAGCCGTAGAGGGCGAGCGGACCGAGGGCGAGGGCCAGGGGCGACTTCTCGGTGAGCAGGAGCGCGCCGACCGCCAGGCCGGCCACGATCCAGCGGTCGTCGCGGTCGCGCAGGCCGCGCAGCACGAGGTAGGCGAACACGCCGGTGCCCACGGCGAGGAACAGGTCGACCACCACCGGGTAGGCGTGGAAGTAGGCGTTGGAGGCGAAGACGAACGCGCCCGTCACGAGCGGGACGGCCGGGCCCCGCAGCCACAGCCGCAGGATGGCGACCGAGACGCCCACGAGCGCGAGGAGCAACGCCGAGTTGAGCACGGCGACGCCGAGCGCCGGGCCGAACAGCCGGTAGGGCACGACCAGCAGCACCGAGTAGAGGTAGGGCTTGGCGAAGGCCCAGCCGTCGCCGAACGCCTGGAAGTAGAGGCCGTTGGGGTTGGTGGTCCAGCCCACGTCGCGCCAGCGCTGCACGTCGAGCGCGTCGTAGGCGAGGTCGTTGCCGTCGTGGGCCAGGCTCAGCGCCTGGAGCAGCTGGGCGGACTGGTCGCCGACGAGGGGCTGGGTGCGGAAGTCGTGGCGGAGCGTGTGCCACAGCATCCACAGGGTGATCCCCGCCAGCAGGACCCACGCCGCCGCGGTCCACGGCTCGCGCCGGGCCGCGGCCCACCAGTCGGCCGGCCGGCGGGAGGCCGACAGCCCGGAGCGAGCGTCGGGCCCGCCATCGGCCGGCGCGGCACCGGCGTCGTGCTCGGCGGTGGAGGCGGGGGGTGCAGGGCTCATGAGAGGGGCAACGGTGACGCCGGCGGTGCGCAGGCGACGGACGTCGCGACCGCTCGCGGCCGACGCAGCGTACCGGTCGAGGCCTCGAGGGGCCCGGGCAGGAGGTCCCCGGGGGAGCCGTTCGTCGGGGTGGGCGGGGCCGGCACCGGTAACGTCGCGCCCTCATGGTGGTGCCGACCCCCGAGCCGGGCCCCGGGGCCGACGACGCCGAGCCGCTCCCGGCCGATGCCCCGGGGCCGCCGTGGCGACGGTGGCTCGCCCGGGTCGTCCGGTGGTCGGTGGGGATCGCCACCGTGGTGGTGCTCGTCCAGATCGCCCGCGACCAGGCCGACGAGCTCGGGTCGGTGTCGTTCGACGTCTCGCCCGGGTGGCTCGTGCCCGCCGCTGTGTTGACGGTGGCGGCCGACCTCACGTTGCCCCTCGGGTGGCGACACCTGGTGGCCGCCTACGGCTGGTCGATCCGGCGGGGGCGGGCGGTGCGGGCGTGGGCGCTCTCGCAGGCCACCCGGTACCTGCCGACCGGGCTGGTGGCCGTGGCGTCGCGAGTGTCGCTGGCCGCCACCGAGGGCGTCCCCCGGTCGGTGGCGGCCGCCAGCATCGCCATCGAGACCGCGGTGCTGCTCGGCTGGTCGGTGGTGATCGGCGCGGCGGCCATCCCGTCGTCGGTGGTGCCGCTCCCCCTCAGGGCCCTCGGCGGCATCGGCGCCCTGCTCGCCCTGGCGACGTTGCCGTGGACGGTGCCGTGGGCCGGTGCCCGCCTCCCACGGCTGCCGGACCTCGGTGCCCTCCGGCCCAAGGAGCTGGCGGAGTCGGTCGGGGTGTTCGGGCTGAGCGTGGCGCTGCGCGCCGGCCGCTTCGTGGCCCTGGCCGCCGCGATGCTGCCCCTCGCCGCGGGCGACGTCCCGCTGGTGATCGGCGCCGCCTACGCCGGGGTGGTGGCCGGGATGGTGGGCGTGACCCCGGCCGGCATCGGGGTGCGCGAGGGCGTGATCGCCGCGGTGCTGGCCGACCGGTTCGGCCTCGGCGAGGCCGCCGCGTTCGCGGTGGTGGTGCGGGCCTGGGACTTCGCGTTCGAGCTGGCGTTCCTGGGGGCCGCCACCTGGTGGGGTCGGCGCCGACCCGTCGCGGCCGAGTCGCCCCAGTAGGCCACCGACGGTCAGCCGCGCCCGAAGAACAGCTCGTGGCCGGAGATGTCGGGCGGCTCGGTCGGCAACCACTCCTGGACCGTCCCCACCTCGCTCAGCTGCACCAACGCCCGATCGGGCCGGGTGAGGTGGTGCGGGATCACGACGAGCGCGATGACGCCGGCGCCGATGGCCAGGACCGACACCGCTCGCTCCGACATGCGAGCGGCACCGGCGAGCGCGGCCGTCACGAGCGAGATCTGCAGGAAGTA
>DATHSN010000044.1:0-5006 GCA_035464115.1 Acidimicrobiales bacterium
TGACCGACACGGCCTCGCGGTTCTCGGCCAGCGGACGGCCCGGCTCGTCGAGTATGCGCCCGCGGGGTCCCTCGACCACGACGGTGCGGACCCGGTTGCTCTCGGCGAGGACCTCGAACTCGGGGGCCGACATGACCTGGAGGAACCACAGCCGGGCGAACAGCGCGGCGAAGAGGGCGACGGCCACGATGCCGAGGATGCTGAAGCGGAGCGGCTGCGTGTCGGTCATGGGCGATGACAGTCCAGCAGATCGGGCCGCCGACGCGGGGGTCGGGTCACCGGCGCGCCCCGGCGGGCTCGAGGTCGGCGGCGGCGCGCCGCAGCGCGGCCATGGCGGGCAGGACCAACAGGGCCCCCACCAGGCCCTCGACCACCGCGATGGCGGGGAGGCGCCCGGTGACGAGCTGCTCCTCGCCGAGCAGCGCGCCGACCAGCGCGAACGCGACGGTCCCGGCGAACGTGCCGACGGCGGCGACGGCGATGGCCGTGGCGCGGGTGGGATGGGCGATGGTGGTCACGATGTGGCCGGCCGTCCACGCGGTGGCCCCCCACACCAGCGCGGTGAGGCCGAACGGGGTGGTGAGGAACAGGTCTTCGAGCAGACCGGCCGCGAACCCGAAGGTGGCGCCGCGCTCGGGGCCGAGCACCAGCCCCGAGGCGATGGCGACCACGGCCAGGATGTCGGGTCGGGCGCCGAGCACCTCGACGCGCGACGCCACCGAGAGCTGGAGCACGAGCGCGGCGAGCAGCAGCGCGGCGAGCCGGGCGCCGGGTGGGACGTTCATCGGGCCGGCTCCCACAACAACACGGTGAGGAAGCTGAGCCGGCCGAGGTCGGCGTGCAGATCGACCGAGGCCTGCTGGGTGGCGACCACCTGGAGCCCGAGCGTGGACGACGTGGTGGAGTCGGCGTCGTCGTCGACGGCGCCGTCGCCGGTGGCGCGGTTGGACACGTCGACGACCCGACCGATGGGGACGTTGGGCGGGTAGAGGCTGCGGTCGAGACCGCTGGTCTCCACCAGGTCGCCCTCGGCCAGCGGCTCGTCGCCGGGCACCTCGAGGCGGGGGTCGCGGTCGCGCCCGCGGCCCTCGACCAGCCCGAGGGCCTGCGACGACACCACCCGGGCGCCGACGCCGAAGCGGGGATCGGAGATGAGCTGGACGATGGCCTGGCCGTCGGTGGCGCGCTCGACCCGGCCCACCAGACCCGCGGCGGTGACCGCAGCCATGCCCTCGCGGATGCCCGACTCGGTGCCCTTGTCGATGGTGACGGTGTACTCGAAGCTCGACACCGGACCCGACACCACGCGGGTGACCACCTGGGGGATGTCGCCCGCATAGGTGACGTCGGCCTGCTCGAGGAAGCGTCGCACCGTCTCGAGCGCGCTGGCCTCGCGGGCGTCGGCGCCGACCAGCTCGTCGAGGCGGGCCCGCAGCTCGTCGTTCTCGGCCCGCAGCTCGTCGTAGCCCCACGCGCCGTTCCACGCGTCGACCGCGGGGTCGATGACCCACCCGACGGCGCCCCGGACGGGCGCCAGCACCGCGAGCGCGGCGCGGCGGGCGGCGTCGATCGGCCCGAACGAGCGGACGTCGAGGGTGAGGAGGGTCACCGCCGTGAGCACGAGCAGCGCCAACACGAAGCGGGCCCGGCTGGTGCGCCGGGGAGCGGCCACGGCCAAGGGCGGGCTACGGGTGGTTCGACGAGAAGAGGACGCCCTTGAGGGCCTCGAACTCCTCGAGCGACTGCCCGGACCCGAGCGCCACCGCGAACAGCGGGTTGTGGGCGATCTTGATGGGCATCCCGGTCTCGTTGGCGATGCGCTGGTCGAGCCCGTTGAGCAGGGCCCCGCCGCCGGCGAGCATGATGCCCTGCTCCATGATGTCGGCGGCCAGCTCGGGCGGGGTCTTGTCGAGCGTGACCTTCACCGCGTCGACGATCGACGCCACCGGCTCCTCGAGCGCGTCACGCAGCTCGCCGGTGGAGGTGACGATGGTCTTGGGCAGCCCGGTGACGAGGTCGCGGCCGCGGATCTCGGCGTAGAGCTCCTCGGTGAGGGGCCAGGCGGTGCCGAGGGCGATCTTGACCTCCTCGGCGGTGCGCTCGCCGAGCGCCACCGAGTACTCCTTCTTGATGAAGTTGATGATGGCCTCGTCGAGCTCGTCGCCGCCGACGCGCACCGACTGGCTGGCCACGATGCCGCCGAGGGAGATGACCGCCACCTCGGTGGTGCCACCGCCGATGTCGACGATCATGTTGCCGGTGGGGTCCTGCACGGGCAGGCCCGACCCGATGGCGGCGGCCATCGGCTCTTCGATGATGTAGGCCGGCTTGCGGGCCCCGGCGTACTCGGCGGCCTCCTGCACGGCGCGCTGCTCGACCCCGGTGATGCCCGACGGCACGGCGATGACCATGCGGGGCTTCGCCCAGCGGCGCTGGTGCACCTTCTGGATGAAGTAGCGGAGCATCTTCTCGCACACGTCGAAGTCGGCGATGACGCCGTCCTTGAGCGGGCGGATGGCCTGGATGTGGCTCGGCGTGCGGCCGATCATCTTCTTGGCCTCGGTGCCCACCGCGAGAGGGCGCCCGTCGTGCACGTTGACCGCAACGACCGACGGCTCGTTCAACACGATGCCCTGCCCCCGCACGTAGACGAGGGTGTTGGCGGTGCCGAGGTCGACGGCCATGTCGCGGCCGACGATCGACGAGAGGAGGTTGTCGGACATCCGGGCGGCCTCCGCCTCGAAGGGGATCGGTGCAGCGTAGGCGGCAGGCCCCGCGGGTGTCGATCGGCCCGCAACGGCGACGACACGGGCCGGGACGGCCCCTACTCCAGGGACAGCATGCTGGCGTCGTCACCGAAACGCAACATAGGGGTGACGACCCCGCGGGATCGGCCCGGGCGGATCAGCCCAGGTCGGGGAAGAAGATGGCGATCTCGCGGGCGGCCGACTCGGGGCCGTCGGAACCGTGGACGAGGTTCTCGCTGACCTCGCTGGCGAGGTCGCCGCGGATGGTGCCCGGGGCGGCCTCGGCGGGGTTGGTGGTGCCCATGAGGGTGCGCACCACCTTCCAGGTGTCGGCCGGGCCCTCGACCACCATGACCAGCGCCGGGGACCGCCCGATGAACGCCACCAGGTCGGGGTAGAACCCCTTGCCGACGTGCTCGGCGTAGTGCTGGGCGGCGAGGTCGGCGTCGATGGTGCGCAGCTCGGCGGCGACGAGGCGCAACCCCTTGCGCTCGAGGCGGGAGATGATCTCGCCGGCGAGACCACGCTCGACGGCGTCGGGCTTGCAGATGACCAGGGTGCGATTCACGGGGGCGGACCCTAGCCGTCGGTGTCGTGGTCGCGGACGTCGCCGGCCAGGGCCCCGGCCCGGCGCACGTACGCGGCGCGCACCGCGCCGACGACGTAGAGGGACCCGGCGACGACCACCAGGTCTTCCTCACCGGCGAGCGACAGGGCCCGGGCGGTGGCCTGCACCGCGTCGGGCACCACCTCGACGGCGATGCCCATCTCGTCGGCGGCCGCCGCCACCGTGGCGGCGGGCACGGCGCGCGGCGAGTCGGGGGTGCACGCCACCACCAGGTCGAACCCGTCGGCGGCGAGGGCCCGCAGCATCTCGGCGGGGTCGCGGGGGGCGAGCATGCCGACGACGAGGAAGCGCGAGCCGAGGGTGGTGAAGGTGTCGGCGAGCGCCTCGGTGAGCGCCTCGGCCCCCGGTGGGTTGTGCGCGCCGTCGAGCACGACGGCGGGCTCGCGGGCCACCAGCTCGAGGCGGCCCGGCACCTCGACGGTGGCGAGGCCCTCGGCGACCACCTCGGGGTCGAGTGCCCGCTCGAAGAACGCCTCGACGGCGGCGACCGCGATGGCGGCGTTGTCGCCCTGGTGAGCGCCGTGCAACGGTAGGAACACGTCGTCGTGGCGCCCGTGGGGCGTGATGATGTCGATGGCCCGCCCGCCGAGCGCGAGCCGGTTGGCCTCGCACCCGAAGTCGGCGTCGCGGCGCCACGTGGTGGCGGCCCCGGCGAGGTCGAAGATCGGCTGGAGCTCGGGCGCGGTCTCGCCGAGCACCAACGTGCAACCCGGCTTGACGATGCCCGACTTCTCCTGGGCGATGGCCTCGCGCCACCCCGGGGCGCCATCGGTGTGGTCGAACCCGATGTTGGTGATGACCGCCACCTGCGCGTCGGCCACGTTGGTGGCGTCGTAGCGGCCGAGCATGCCGACCTCGATGACGGCCACGTCGACGGGCAGCTCGGCGAACCAGCGGAACGCGGCTGCGGTGAGGATCTCGAAGTACGACGGGGGCGCCGACAGCAGCGGCTCGACCGCGGCGACACCGCCGATGGCCTCGCCGAGCTCGTCGTCGCTGATCGGCGCGCCGTTCCAGGCGATCCGCTCGTTGATCCGCTCGAGGTGCGGGCTGGTGTAGGTGCCCACCGACACGCCGTTGGCCCGCAGGAGCGAGGACACGAGCCGGCTCACCGAGCCCTTGCCGTTGGTGCCGGTGATGTGGATGACCGGTGCTGCGTGCTGGGGGTCGCCGAGCACGTGGGCCAGCTCGCGCATGCGGTCGAGGGACAGCCCGTGGACGCGCCCGGCGGTGGCCTCGCGGTTGACGTGCTGGTCGAGGTACGCCAGCGCGGCGGGGAGGTCCACCCGGGGCTAGGAGGCGGCGCGGCGGGGCCGCTGCTGGCGGGCCTCGCCGCGGGGCACCAGCGTGGGGTTCACCTTCTCGAGCACGACCGAGCCGTCGATGACGCACTTCTCGACGTCGTCGCGGCTCGGCAGGTCGTACATGACGTTGAGCAGCACCTCTTCGAGGATGGCCCGCAGGCCCCGGGCGCCGGTGCCGCGCAGCAACGCCTGGTCGGCGACGGCCTCGAGCGCGTCGGGGGTGAACTCGAGCTCGACGTCTTCGAGCTCGAAGAACTTCTGGTACTGCTTGGTGAGCGCGTTGCGGGGCTCGACGAGGATCTCGACGAGGGCCTCGCGGTCGAGGTT
>DATHSN010000045.1:0-3284 GCA_035464115.1 Acidimicrobiales bacterium
ATTTCAAGGTGATTGATCGGCGTCTCGCCCGACGACGTGTGCGCGATGCACTCGCTCGGTCGCCTGTCGTGGTCGTCACCGGCCCACGTCAGGTGGGCAAGACGACGCTCGCCCGTCAGCTCGTCGACGCCCCGGACGCGAACTTCTTCGACCTCGAGGACCCCCGCGACGACGCTCGCCTCGGTGAACCCACCCTGACGCTCCCGGCGCTCGAGGGCACCGTCGTCATCGACGAGGCCCAGCGTCGCGACGATCTGTTCCCCATCCTGCGCGTCCTGGTCGATCGTGATCGCCGCGACGGCCGTCCGCACCTTCCTCGAGCGCGACCTCGCCAACCTCGGGGTCCGCATCCCGGCCACCACCATGCGCCGGTTCTGGACGATGGTCGCCCACTACCACGGCCAGACGTGGAACGGCGCCGAGATCGCCCGCAGCCTGGCGGTGAGCGAGCCGACCGTTCGCCGGTACCTCGACGCCCTCACCGACGCCCTGGTCATCCGCCAGCTCCAGCCCTGGCACGCGAACACGAGCAAGCGTCAGATCCGCTCGCCCAAGGTCCACGTGCGCGACTCCGGGCTCCTCCACCGCCTCCTCGGCATCGACGACCACCACGCCCTCCTGTCGCACCCGAAGCTCGGCGCCAGTTGGGAGGGCTTCGTCATCGACCAGCTCTTGGCCCGCGACGACATCCGCGATGCCTGGTTCTGGGGCACCCACGGCGGTGCCGAGATCGACCTGGTCCTCCGCCACGACAGCCGGTGGCTCGGCATCGAGATCAAGCGCACCGACACCCCCCGGATGACCCCGTCGATCCGCAACGCCCTCACCGATCTGGGTCTCGACCGGGTCATCGTCGCAAACGCCGGCACGAACCGCTTCCCGATGGCCCCGAACGTCGAGGCCATCGGTGTGGCCGAGCTCCTGACCGACGGCATCCCCGCCTGAGCGACGGCCCACGCGTCTCAGCGGCCCACCTCGACGCGGTCGATGGCGATGTCGGCGTCGGACCGGGTGCCGGGGTCGATCCGGATGCGGCTGATGATCCCCTCCCACCCGGGCGCGCTCGCCATGTCGAGCTCGTAGGTGCGCATCTCGCCGTCGGTGACGAGGTCGAAGCTGAGCAACCGGTCCCCCGAGAAGTCGGTGGCGTCGTCGCGGGCGAAGAACACCTGGCCGGTGTCGCCACCGCCCTCGGGTACCGCCATGGTGATCCGCAGCGTCGGGTAGCCGGCGGCCGGGAAGCGGACCGCCGGGGAGGCGAGGTACGGGTCGGTGCCGGTGGATCGCATCCGCAGCGCGCCGTCGGCGGCCTCGAGCGGGCCGAGGTCCCACAGCGGCTGCCAGCCCTCGAGGTCGCCGTCGACGTCGAACGTCCAGTCCGGGATCTCGAAGTCGACGGTCTGCACCGCCACCGGGTAGCGCACCAGGTCGCGATCGAGGCTGTTGCCCCCGGCGTTGAGGCGGCTGACGTAGAGGTACAGCTGTCCGTCGCTGGTCTCGAAGTTGCGTGACGAGCTGTCGGGGTCGATCAGCGACGGGTAGGCGTGGAACAGCTCGTTGGCGTCGTCGGCGACATCGCCGGGGCCCGGGAGCGAGATGAGCTCCTGTCGGCCGGTCCAGTTGATGAGGTCCTCGGAGGTCGCGTAGGAGATGCCGCCCCGGGTGCTGCCGACGATCACGTAGCGGTCGAGCACGCTGTCGAACACGATCGAGTGGCTGAGCTCGGCGCCCAGCACCGGCAGCGACACCGGCGCGCACGTCTCGTCGGGGTCGACGGCGTCCCGGTAGGGGTCGACGAACACGCCGGCGTAGTCGTCGCCGTCCCAGTAGCGCCACGACCGCGGGTCGGACAGGTCGTCGGTGCGCATGGCGCACACCCACTGCGGGGGCGGGTCGCCGACCACGTCGGGGTAGTCGGCGACGTTGACCAGCAGGTAGAAGAAGCCGTCGTCGCGCCGGATGATGTTGCTCGTCTGCCACAACCCGGACGGGACGCCCTCGTCGTCGAAGGTGTGGGGCATGCTCGCCACCAGGTGGTCGGGCGGGGCGGCGGCGTCGACGAACGTGGCGCCCCCGTCGGTCGACACCGCGAGGGTGAGGGTGACGTCCATGCACGTGAGGTTGTCGCCCGACGGGCACTGGTCGGGGCGGACGTCGCCGTGGGCCACGCCCCGGTACTCGTTGTGGACCACGCCCCACACCGTCTCGCCGTCGTCGGTCCACGTGGACGCGAGCCACTCGGCATCGTCGAACTGCGACGGCTCGGCGTCGAACGCCGACGTCATCACCGGCCGCGAGCAGTCCGACGCCACCGAGCCGAGGTCGGGGCCGACCATGCGGTAGGTGACGTAGTGGCTGACGTAGAGCGACACGGAGTCGTCGGCGCCGCGCAGGGCGCGGGCCGCGATGTCGGGGATGTGCTCGTCCTCGCAGCGGTCGGTGGTCCAGTCGAAGACCACCTCCTCGGGCCCGACCACGACCAGGCGCTCCTCGCTGGTCGGTGGGGGCGGCGCCGGTTCGGTGGTGGTCGTGGTGGCCGGCGCGGCCGTGGTGGTCGTGGGGTCGGCGGCCGCCTCGGGCTCGTCGCCCCCTCCCCCGCCGCAGGCTGCGACCGCGAGCGAGACGCCGAGCAGCAGCGCCGCCCGTAGGGTGCCGCGATGACCGAGCGCGCTCAGCAGTGGACGACGGCGTCGTGGCTGGTCGCCGGCGGACGACCGACCGGGGTCGGCGAGCCGCTCACCACGCCGATCGTCGCCGCCTCCAACTTCGAGCTCCCCGCTGACCGGGGCTACGCCCGCAACGAGGGCACCCCCACGTGGGAGGCGCTCGAGGACCTGGTCGGCGGCCTCGACGGCGGCGAGGCGGTGGCCTTCGCCTCGGGCATGGCCGCCGTGCACGCCGTGGTCGACCGCCTGGCAGTGGGCGCCCGCATCGTGCTCCCCGACGACTGCTACCAGGGTGTCGCTGCGCTGGTGGCGGCCGGCGAGGCCCGGGGCCGGTGGACGTCGACTCGCCTGCCCCTCGACGACACCGCCGCCTGGATCGACGCGTGCCGCGACGCCGACCTCATCTGGCTGGAGTCGCCCTCCAACCCGCTGCTGGTGGTGGCCGACACCGAGGCGATCTGCGCCGCACCCCGCAAGCCCGGTGCGCTGCTCGCGATCGACGACACCTTCGCCACCCCGCTCAACCAGCGCCCCCTCGAGATGGGTGCCGACGTGTCGATCCACTCGGCCACCAAGCTCATCGGCGGCCACTCCGACCTGCTGTGCGGCATCGCGACG
>DATHSN010000046.1:0-2118 GCA_035464115.1 Acidimicrobiales bacterium
GGGCCGGTCCGCCGGCACGGCCCGCTCCCGTCACCTCGTACCGGCGGGCCGTGACACGGGCCGGGGTCCCCGGCGCTGTCACTGCCCCTGCGTACCCTCACCGCGTCCGGCGCCGGGGGGGTCGGGCGACGACGGGAGCGGGAGACGACACGGTGGTCAGCGACACGGTGGTCAGCGAGACGGTGGTGAGCCAGAGGGCGGTGGGCGACACAGCGGTGAGGTTCGTGCACACCGCCGACTGGCAGCTCGGCATGCGGCGGCACGTGCTGTCGGGTGAGGCCCAGGGGCGCTTCACCCAGGACCGCATCGACGCGGTGGCGGCGGTGATGCGCCTGGCCGAGCGCGAGGGGGCGGCCTTCGTGGTCGTCGCCGGCGACGCGTTCGACGACAACCAGGTCGAGCCCGCCACCGTGGCCCGCGCCCTCGAGGCGTTGCGCGCCACGGCGGTGCCGGTGTGGATCCTGCCGGGGAACCACGACACCTACGACTCGGGCAGCGTGTACCGGCGCCGCGAGCTGGTCGAGCGCCTGCCCGCCCACGTCCGCGTCGTCACCGACACCACCCCGGTCGAGGTGGCGCCCGGTGTCGAGCTGGTCGGCGCGCCATGGACGTCCAAGCGCCCCGGCGCCGACCCGGTGGCCGATGCCCTGGGGTCGCTCCCGCCGGCCGAGGGCGTGCTGCGGGTGCTGCTCGCCCACGGCGGGTGCGACGCGGTGGCCTACGGGGGCCAGGAGTCGGCGCAGCTGCGCCTGGCCGACCTCGAGGCGCCCCTCGCCGACGGGCGGGTCCACTACGTCGCGTTGGGCGATCGCCACTCCACCGACGCCGTGGGCGCCACCGGGCGGATCTGGTACTCCGGCGCTCCCGAGCCCACGGCCCACGTGGAGCACGCGCCCGGCAACGCCCTGGTGGTCGACCTGGCACCGGGCGAGATCACGGTCACGCCGCACCGGGTCGGGCGCTGGTCGTTCCGCGACGCCCGGTTCGACCTCGACGGCCCGGCCGACGTCGAGCGGCTGCGGCGCTGGTTCGCCGACAGCGCCGATCCCGCCCGCACGGTGGCCCGTGTGGCCCTGCGCGGCACGGTGTCGCTCCGCGACCGGGCGGCGGTCGATGCCGTGCTCGCCGAGGCCCGCCTCACCCATGCCGCGGTCGACGAGTGGGAGCGCCACACCGACCTGGTCGTCGCCCCCGACGAGGCCGACCTCGAGGCCCTCGACGTGGGCGGGTTCGTGCGCACCGCCCTCGACGAGCTGGTGGCCGACGATGATCCGGCGGCGCTCGACGCGGTCCGCCTGCTCTACCGGCTGGCGGTGCGGTCATGAGGGTGCGCCGGCTCGAGGTGCGCCACGTGCGCGGCGTCGTCCAGCGCGACCTCGTGCTGCTGCCCGACGGCGTCGACACCGGCGTGGTGGTCGTCGAGGGCCCCAACGAGGCCGGCAAGTCCACCCTCGGCGACGCGCTCGACGTGCTGCTCGACCTGAAGGCCACGAGTCGAGCCGAGGCCGTGCGGTCGCTGCAGACCGCGGGCTCCACCGAGGGCCCCGAGGTCGTGGCCGAGCTGGTCCTCGGCGGCCACCACCTCACCTACCGCAAGCGCTTCCTCGTGCGGCCCGAGACCCACCTGCAGATCCACGGGCCCAGCCCGGTGGTGCTCGCCGGCGACGACGCCCACGACCGGGTCCGGGCCCTGCTCGACACCCATGTCGATCCGGTGCTGCTCGCCGCCCTCCGCCTGCGCCAGGACCTGCCGGCCACCTTGCCGGCGGTCGCCGAGTCCGACCGCTTGGTCGTGGCCCTGCGGGCCAGCGGCGAGGCCTCGCCGGCCAGCCCCCGCGAGCGGGCCGTGCTCGACGCCGCGCGCGCCGAGGCCGAGCGCTGGTTCACCCCGAAGGGCGCCAAGCTCGCGGCCGCGTGGCGCGAGCCCGAGGCCACCGTCGAGCGCCTCGCCGCCGAGCTCGCCGACGTCGACGATCGCATCGCCTCGCTGGCCGACGATGTCCGCGTGGCCGACACGCTCGAGCGCGAGCGTCCCGGTCGCGAGCAGCGGCTCCGCGAGCTCGAGGAGGCGGCGCGCCGCGCCGTCGACGAGCGTGAGCAGGTCGAGCGCCTCGCAGC
>DATHSN010000047.1:0-2386 GCA_035464115.1 Acidimicrobiales bacterium
GTCCTGGGCCGGGGGGAGCGCCACCGCCCGGGTGCCGTCGCAGACCGCGAGGACCGTCAGCTCGGGACCGGTGAGGGCCTCCTCGATGACCACGGTGCGCCCGGCGGCGCCGAACGCGGCGCCCGACAGGTAGTCGGCCACCACCCGCCGGGCCGCGGCGAGGTCGTCGACGATGGCGACGCCCTTGCCGGCGGCGAGCCCGTCGGTCTTGATGACGTAGGGGGGCGCCAGCGTGTCGAGGAAGGCGTCGGCGGCGGCCTGGTCGGTGCAGGTGCCGTGGGCGGCGGTGGGGACGCCCGCCGCGACGAGCAGCTCCTTCATCCAGGCCTTCGAGCCCTCGAGGCGGGCGCCGTCGGCGCCGGGGCCGAACACGAGCGCGCCAGTGGATCGGAGCCGGTCGGCGAGGCCGTCGACCAGGGGGGCCTCGGGGCCGATGACGAACAGGTCGGCGTCGACCGCCTCGGGGGGCGTGGCCACCGACCCGGGGATCAGCGGGTTGCCCGGGGTGACCAGCACCTCGGCGGTGCGGCCGAGGACGTGGGCGAGCGCGTGCTCACGTCCCCCGCTGCCGACGACGCAGACCCGCATCCGGAATCGACCCCGGTCAGGCGACGCGGTGGACGAACTGCTCGCGGCCCGGCCCGACCCCGACCAGCTTCACCGGCACGCCCACCTGGTCCTCGAGGAACGACAGGTAGTCGAGGGCCTGGCTCGGGAGCTCGCCGGGTTCGGTGAGCGCCGTCAGGTCGGTGTTCCAACCCGGGAGCTCTTCGTAGATGGGCGTGACGTGGTGGAGCACCGTCTGGTGGTAGGGCAGGTGCTCGAGGCGCTCGCCCTGGTGGTCGTAGGCGACGCAGACCTTCAGCGTGTCGAGGGTGTCGAGCACGTCGAGCTTGGTGATGGCCAGCTCCGACAGCGAGTTGAGCCGCACCGCGTGGCGGAGCATGACCGCGTCGAACCAGCCCGGGCGGCGACGACGGCCGGTGTTGGTGCCGTACTCGCCGCCCCGCTCGACGAGCAGGTCGCCGACCTCGTCGGTGAGCTCGGTGGGGAACGGCCCGGCGCCGACCCGGGTGACGTACGCCTTGGCGATGCCGATGACCCGCTGGATGTGCAGGGGCCCGATGCCGGCGCCGGTGCACGCGCCGCCCGCCACCGGGTTCGACGAGGTGACGAAGGGATAGGTGCCGTGGTCGAGGTCGAGGAAGGTGGCCTGGGCGCCCTCGAGGAGGATGTTCTGGCCGGCGTCGAGCGCGTCGTGCACGAGGCCGATGGCGTCGGCGATGTGGGGCTCGAGGCGGGGGAGGCACTCGTCGAGGTACTGGTCGGCGATGGCGTCGGCGTCGACCGGGAGCCGGTTGTAGACCTTGGCCAGGATGGCGTTCTTCTCCTTCAGGACCACGTCGAGCTTGGCCCGGAAGATCTTGGGGTCGAGCAGGTCCTGGACCCGGATGCCCACCCGCGACGCCTTGTCGGCGTAGGCGGGGCCGATGCCCCGCTTGGTGGTGCCGAGCTTGTTGGCGCCGAGGCGACGCTCGGTGACCACGTCGAGCTCTTGGTGGTACGGCAAGATCAGGTGGGCGTTGCCGCTGACCTTCAGGTTGGCGGTGCTCACCCCCTTGCGCTCGAGCATGTCCATCTCGGCGATGAGGACCCGGGGGTCGACGACGACGCCGTTGCCGATGACCGGGGTGATGTGGTCGTAGAGCACGCCGCTCGGGACGAGCTGCAGGGCGAAGCTCTCACCGTCGACGACGATGGTGTGCCCCGCGTTGTGGCCGCCCTGGTAGCGGACCACCATCGACATCTCCTTGGCGACGAGGTCGGTGAACTTCCCCTTCCCCTCGTCACCCCACTGCGACCCGACGACGACGGTGGCCGGCACGGTGTTGCTCTCTTTCGACCGCTGCGGGTTGACGTCCAACAGTAGCCCCCGGCCCCGGGCGCCCCGGGCCGGTTCCGGACGCGACGGTGGGGAGCCCCGGAGGGCTCCCCACCATCACGGTCCCGCGACTGGATCAGGCGGTGATGCGGCGGCGCGATGCGAGCAGCAGCATCGAGCCGAGGGTGAGGATGACCATGGCGACGACCGCCGCCACCGTGGTCTCCGAGCCCGTGACCGGGAGGGTGGTGGCCCCAGCCGTCGGCGGCTCAGCCGGGGTCTCGGTCTCGCCCTCGACCACCGGGGGCACTTCCTCCTCGACCGGCGGTGCCGGCTCCTCCTCCTCGCCGAGGACGCACGCCTCGAAGGCGACGGTCTCGGTGAGGATCGTGGCGCCGTTGGCGGTGACGACGATGGTGACCCCGGCCTCGGCGACGGGAACGTCGACCGTCTGGCTACCGGTCAGGTTGGTCGCCAGGACCTCGACGCCGTTGGCGGTGACCA
>DATHSN010000048.1:0-5511 GCA_035464115.1 Acidimicrobiales bacterium
CTCGCCCCCGCCGAGCAGGGCGACCAGATCGCCGGCTGCTCGCCCGAGCAGGCGGCCCTCGCCGTCGCCGAGGCGGCTGCCATGCACGGCCCCCGGTGGGGCGACCCCACGCTGTCCGAGGTGGGCTGGATCTCGTCGCCGTCGATCGAGGGGTCCACGGCCATCGCCGAGATCTACGCCGCGGTGTGGCCGGGGTTCGTCGAGCGCTACCGCCACCGCCTCGACGCCGAGGTCCTCACCCTCGGGGAGCGCTTCGGAGCCGGGCTCGTGGGGTGGGCCGCCCGCCGCCTCGACGGCCCGCTCACCGGCACCCACGGCGACTTCCGCATCGACAACCTGCTCTTCGCCCCCGACGGCGGCCGGGCCGCGGTGGTCGACTGGCAGACGCCGGCGCTCGGCATCGGCACCGACGACGTGTCGTACCTGCTCGGCGCCGGGCTCCTGCCCGCCGACCGGCGGGCCCACGAGCACGACCTCGTCCGCGGCTACCACGACGATCTCGTCCGCCGGGGCGTGGCCGACTACCCGTGGGAGCGCTGCTGGGACGACTACGTGCGCTTCAGCCTGTCGGGCCTGCAGATGGCGGTGGTGGCATCGATGATCGTCCGCCAGGACGACCGGGGCGACGAGATGTTCTGCTGCATGGCCGAGCGCCACGCCGCCCAGGCGCTCGAGCTCGGCGCCGACCGGCTCCTCGAGTGAGGCGATGGACGACACGGCGGCACGGCAGGCCACCGAGCGGTGGTTCCGTCGGCGGGGGCTGCCCCACCTGATCGAGGGCTACTCGGCGAGCGGCGACGTGTTCACGCGCGCCGCTCCCTTCCTCGGGCTGGTGGCCCTGCTCGAGGTCCTCAACGCGCTGAACGACGAGTGGTCGGCGTGGGAGAACGCGCTCGCGGTGGTCGGAGGCGTGGGGATCGTCGTCGGCGGGTTCGCCCTGGCCAACGAGGCTCGCGACCTGCCCGCGCTGCGACTCCCCGACCGGGTGGGGCCGTGGGAGCTGGCCGTCTTCGTGCTGGTGCCGCCGCTCGTCCCCCTCCTCATCGGGGGCCAGGTGCGCGACGCCCTGCTCACGATGGCGTTCAACGTGGTGCTGCTCGGCCTCACCTACGTGGTGATCAGCTACGCCCTCGGTCCAGTGGTGCGCTGGGGCGTCGTCACCACCGCCCACCAGGTCGGCGACGTGCTCAACCTCATGGTGCGGTCGCTGCCGCTCATGTTGTTGCTCACCGCGTTCTTGTTCCTCAACGCCGAGATCTGGCAGGTGGCCTCCGACTTCCCGTTGCCCCTCTACCTCGTGGCGGTCGCCCTCCTCGGGGTGGTGGCGGTGGTGTTCGTGGTGATCCGCCTACCCCGCCAGGTCGACGAGCTGGCCCGGTTCGACCACTGGTCCGACGTCGTGCCCCTGGTGGGCGAGTCGCCGTTGGCCGGGCGTCCGCCGCCCGAAGGACCGCTCCCGGCGGCCGACCTCTCCCGCCGTGACTGGCTCAACGTGGGCGTCGTGCTGGTGTTCAGCCAGCTCGTGCAGGTGGTGCTCGTCGCCGCGCTGATCGGAGGGTTCTACGTGGCGTTCGGCCTGCTGGCCGTGCGCGAGGCGACGATCCTGCAGTGGACCGAGCTGGGCGCGCTCGACGACGGCGAGGTCCTGGCCCGCTGGACCTGGTTCGACGCCGAGGTGGTGCTCACCCGGACCCTGCTCAAGGTGGCGGGCTTCCTCGCCGCCTTCGCCGGCCTGCAGTTCACCGTGTCGGCCCTCACCGACGCCCTCTACCGCGAGGAGTTCCTGTCCGAGGTGCTCCACGAGGTGCGCGAGGCGCTGGCCGTGCGCCTGCTCTACCTGGGGACCGTCGCCCGCTGAGCGGGCGGTGCGACCGTCGCCCGCTGAGCGGGCGGTGTCGCGTCGAGGCCCACCTCGGCGGCGATGCCCACCTCGAGGGCTTCGAACCAGTCGAGGAAGCGGGTGACGTCGTCACCCCGGAAGATCGCCCCGTGCTGGGGGCACATGAGGTCGACGTCGAGGCGCCGCACCCGACGGATCCACGCGTTCTTGGCCCGGTTCGACGGCATCCACCGCCGGTGGAAGGCCTCCATGTGACCGACGTGGGCGTCGAAGTCCTCGACGAACACCCGGTCGTCGTCGGCGGGGAGCAGCGCAGCACCCACGTCGGCGCTGAACAGCAGACGGGCCCTGGGGTCGTACACCGAGAACATCCCCGACGAGTGGACGTAGTGGGCCGGCACCATCTGCAGGTCGCGGCTGCCGTTCAGGGGGAGCGGGCCGCCCTCGTCGGGCACGGCCACGAACTGGGCCTCGATGGCGAAGTGGCTGAGGAAGCCCTGCCACAGCCACGGCACGTACACCCGCACATCGGGGCGCAATCCGATCCACAGGGGTAGCGACGACAAGATGTCCGGGTCCTGGTGCGACCCGAAGATCGCTTCGATCTCCCCGAGGTCGAACTGGCGCGCCATCGCCTCGGCCACCTCGGGGAACACCTCGGTGCCCCCCGGATCGAGCAGCAGGGCCTTGCCGTCGTGGCGCACGACGTACTCGTTGGTGTCGATCACCGAGGCGGGCCGCTCGGGATCGCGGCCGAAGAAGAGCCACTGGCGGGTGCCGTCGTCGAAGAGGGTGGTCACGCGCATCACGCCACCGCCGCGATCGGTCGGTCGGCGCCGAGCTCGCCGCGCACCGGCGCGACGAGCGCGGCGATCGCCCCTTCGAGCCCCTCGGCGTCCTCGGTGGCGGCGGCGACCGCTGCGGCGACGGCGCGGGCGAGCGTCGACATGTCGGCCGACACGCCGCCGAGGTCGGCGACGCCGCTCAGGTGGGCCGCCTCGATGCGGGCTTGGAGCGCGACCATGAAGAACTCCCGGGCGCCGAACTGGCGGATGCGCACGATCAACGACGACAAGCGGTCCATGAGCACCGCGATGGCGGCGACCTCGATGAGCATCCGCTCGCGCTCGGCGACCCCGGCCTGCCACCCGGGCCGGGCCGGGCCGGGGTCGGCGGCGCGAGCCGGCCAGCTCGCGGCGCTCCCGGGATCGAGCGTGGCGCCGGGCCGTCGGCCGTGGTCGTCGAGGCGGCCCAGCACCCGACGGTGCGACTCGATGCGGTGCTCGGTGCGGGCCACCGCCGCGAAGCGGGCGACCAGCTCGGAGAAGACCTCGTCGCCGTCGTCGACGAACCGGCGGAGGGCCGGTCCGAGCTCGCCCAGCGTGTCGGCGACGATGGCGTAGGAGTCGCCCCGGTCGCCGAGGTGAGCCGCCGCGACCCGTGAGTTCACCGCGAGCAGGTGCACGTCGGCCACCAGCTCACCGGCGGGCAGGAACACCTGGAACGCGCGGGCCGTGCGCAGCAGCAGCTGCTCGGCGTGCCCGGGGGCGTGCTCGATGACGGATGTCACAACAACGGCATCGACCGGGGGCGCCCCGTCGTGAGAGTTGGGCGCGCACGGGACCCCTCCCGTCACGTTCCGCCGGTGAGCGCCGGGGGCAGGGGCTCGGCGTGGACCACGCTCAGGTGCTGGACGCAGCGGGTCATGGCCACGTAGAGGGCGCGGGCCCCGGCGGCGGGGTCGCCGCCCTCGGCGATCACCCGGCCCGGCTCCACCACGCCGACGGCGTCGAGCTCGAGGCCCTTGGCGGTGGCCGGGTCGAGCAGGGTGACGGCCTCGTCGAGGCCCACCCGTGCGCCCCGTCCGTGGGCGAGCCCGGCGGCGTCGAGGGCGGCGGCGATCGGGTCGTGCAGGTCGGTGGTGGCGATGATCCCGACCGTGCCCCACTCCTGGGCGAGGTGCCCGACCCGCTCGCCCACCGCGCCGGCCAGGTCGCCGGGGTCGGGGACCGGTGTGATCCACGGCTCCTCGCCGTGTGACCGGATCGCCCGCGTGGGCCGCACGTGGGGGGCGGCGAACGGCAGGAGTCGCGCCGCCAGGTCGAGGACCGGCCCCGGCACCCGGTAGCCGACGTCGAGCTCGGCCAGCTCCCACTCGGTGGCGCCGAGGTGGCCGGCGACATCGTCCCAGCGCTGCTGGGCCCCGGGCGCGGTGGCCTGGGCCAGGTCGCCGAGCACGGTGATCGACCCGTGGGGCGCCCGCCGGGCCAGCATCCGCAGGGCCATGGCCGAGAGGTCCTGGGCCTCGTCGACCACGATGTGGCCGTAGGTGGCCCGCACCCCGCCGACGAGCGCCTCCGCCTCGTCGAGCAGGGGCAGGTCGGCGAGCGTCCACGGCTCGTCGTCGACCCGGGCGGTGGGGGAGCGGCGCAGGGCGGCCTGCTCGTCGGCGTCGAGCAGTCCGTCGGCGGCGGCGGCGAGGGCTCGGCGGTTGCCGAGCAGGCGGCGCACCAGGGCGGGGGCCGACACCGCGGGCCAGGCCCGGTCGACGAGCGACCGGAAGGTGGCATCGGCGCGGGCATCGCCGACGAAGTCGGAGCCCGCCGGGGCCTCGCCCCGGTACTCGGGCAGCAGCAGGGCCTCGACCCGGCGGGCGAGCAGGGCCCGGAACACCTCGCGGGCGGCGGCGTGGTCGAGCCGCCGGGCCGAGGCGGCCTCGGGCGCGGGGCCGACGTCGTCGGGGGTGAGCCGGACCCGGCCCCACGTGAGGGTGAGCTCCACCGCGTCGGTGGGGCGGCGCAGCATGCCGGTGAGCCCTCGGCGCAGGACCTCGGCCATCCGGGCGTCGCCCTTCAGGCGGACGAGGGCATCGGGGTCGGTGCCCCGCACCCGGTAGCGCGAGCCGAGCAGCCCGTCGACGGTGGCCTGCACCACCGAGGTCTCGCCGAGCGACGGGAGCACCTGGGAGATGTAGCGCAGGAACACCCGGTTGGGGCCGACGACGAGCACCCGCCGCTCCATCAGGTGCAGCCGGTGCTCGTAGAGGAGGTAGGCGGCGCGGTGCAGGCCCACCGCGGTCTTGCCGCTGCCCGGCCCGCCCTGCACGACCAGGGTGCGTGCGAGCGGCGCCCGGATGATGGCGTCCTGCTCGGCCTGGATGGTGGCGACGATGTCGCGCATCTCGCCGGTGCGGCCCCGCTCGAGCTCGGCGAGGAGGGGGTCGGGGATGCCGCCCCCGGCGGCGTCGGGGTCGGTGAGGTCCTCGTCGTGGAGGGCGACGATGGTGGACCCCTCGACGCTGAACCGCAGCCGGCGCACCAGGCCCAGCGGATCGATCACGGTGGCCCGGTAGAACGGCGCCGACACCGGGGCCCGCCAGTCGACCACCACCGGGTCGCCGTGGTCGTCCTCGACGTGACGCCGGCCCACGTGCCAGCGGTCGCCGTCCTCGTCGTCGATGCGGCCGAAGCACAGCGGCCCGGCCCCGTCGAACGAGGCCCGGCGGCGCCGCAGGTGGTAGCGGACGGCCTCGGAGTCGGTGCCCTGGGCGGCGTCGACGGTGGCGAGGTGGTCGGCGCGGGCCCGCATGGCGTCGAGGCACGCGTGGGCGTGGTCGAGGTGGCGCTGCTCGGCGAGCAGCTCGGGATCCGGTGGCTCGCCCATGGGGCCCG
>DATHSN010000049.1:0-1633 GCA_035464115.1 Acidimicrobiales bacterium
CGCCGAGCGGTTCATCCGCCTGGCCATCGAGCTGCTCGGCCCCGACCCGTGGGCGAGCCCCCGTTGGGCGTTCGACCTGTTCGTCGAGCTGCACCTGGTGCTCTACAGCCGACCCGACTACGCCGCGGCCGACGCCGTCTACGCCGAGCTGGCCGCCCGCGCCACGGATCCGGCGGCCCTGGTGGCGCCCACCCGCGTCCAGATGATCGCCCTGTCGAACCGCACCCGCTACGCCGACGCGCTGATGCTCGGCGGCGAGCTGCTCGCCAGCCTCGGCATCGAGGTGCCGTTCGATGATCTGGTGCCCGCGGTCGAGTCCGAGCTGGCGCGGCTCGACGGACACCTCCGGTCGGGGGGACTGGAGCAGCTCACCGACGAGGCCCCGTGGTCGGGCGCCCACGAACCGACCGCCGCGTTGATGAACCGCATGATCCCGGTGGCGTTCTTCACCCAGCCGCTGGTGGCGTTCTGGTTGTCGCTGCGCTCCGCCAACGACTGGTTCGACTCCGGGTTCCTCGACGACCGCCTCTACCCGACGGCCTGCGCCACCCTCGCCACCATCGGGATGCGGGGTGACTACCGCGCCGGTCACGCCATCGCCCAGCGCGCCCTCGAGGTGGCGACGGCGTCCGCGTCGGCGTCGCCGACCGAGCTGGCACGCACCCACCACGTGGTCGGGCTGTTCAACGCGCACTGGGCGCACCCGCTCGCCGACGACCTGTTCCACGCCCGCCTGGCCTTCGACGAGCTGTCGCGGGCCGGCGAGTTCGAGTTCGCGTGCTTCTCGTTCTTCACCTCCCAGGCCGCCGTGCTCGACACCTGCGAGCACCTCGACGAGCTGCGCGCCGAGGTGGACGCGGCCGAGGCGTTCGCCGACCAGCTCGGCAACCTCCACGCCCAGCAGTCGTTCGTCAGCTACCGCCAGCTGCTCCGGGCGCTGCTCGGCGAGACCGCCACACCGGGCTCGTTCGACGACGCCACGTTCGACGAGGCCGACCACGAGCGGGCGGTGGCCGCCAACCCCATGGCGGCGACGTTCTTCCACGTCCACCGGGCGTTGGCTGCTGCGGTGTTCGACGACCCGCTGCGCCTGGCCCGCCACGCCGACGCCGCCGCCGAGCTGCGCCCCTACATCACCGGGTTCTACCCCGAGGCGCTCATCGTCGTGCTGCACTCGCTCGCCCTGCTCGCCCGCCTCCGCGACGGCGGTGACGGTGGCGAGGCCGAGCATCGCCGACGCCTCGACGAGCATCGGGCGTGGCTGGCGGCCCGAGCGGTGGAGGCGCCGATCAACTTCGGGCACCTGCACCTGCTCGTCGACGCCGAGACGCTCGAGATCGACGGTCGGCACGCGGATGCCACGGCCCGCTTCGCCGAGGCCGCCGAGCTCGCCGCGGCGCGTCGTCGACCCTGGCACCACGCCGTGACCGCGGAGCGCGCCGGCCGGTTCCACCTGCGCCGCGGGGACCACGACGCGGCGCGCACCTGGCTGGCCACCGCGGCCGACGCCTACCGGCGCTGGGCCGCCACCGCCCCGGCCGCGGCGCTCGACGCCGAGCTCTCCTGACCGGCGCCGCTGCCGGGCAAACCTGATCGCCCTCACCCGACCAGTCGGGCGCGATCAGCCCGGTTC
>DATHSN010000050.1:0-10096 GCA_035464115.1 Acidimicrobiales bacterium
GTCGAGGTCGCCCACTCGGGAAACATCGTCGTGCTGCGCACCCCACCCGGATCGGCCCACGTGGTCGGATCCGCCCTCGACCGCACCGGACTGCCCGAGGTCCTCGGCACCGTCGCCGGTGACGACACGCTCTTCGTGGTCGTCGCCGAGGGCCTCGGCGGCGCCGAGGTCGCGGCCCGCCTCCGCGACCTCGCCGGCCTCGGCACCCCCTGAAAGGAACCCCGTGAACGCTGCAGCGGACGCCCGCGTCCTCACCTCCCTCCCCGTCGGCGAGCGCGTCGGCATCGCCTTCTCCGGCGGGCTCGACACCTCGGTGGCGGTGGCCTGGATGCGCGAGCTCGGCGCCGTGCCCTACGCCTACACCGCCGACCTCGGCCAGTACGACGAGCCCGACCTGTCGGGCGTCCCCGGACGGGCCGAGGCCTACGGCGCCGAGGCGGGGCGCCTCGTCGACTGCCGCGAGGAGCTGGTGCACGAGGGCCTCGTCGCCCTGCAGTGCGGCGCGTTCCACGTCGGCACCGCCGGGCGCACCTACTTCAACACCACGCCCCTCGGGCGCGCCGTCACCGGCACGCTGCTCGTGCGGGCCATGCAGTCCGACGGCGTCGACATCTGGGGCGACGGATCCACCTACAAGGGCAACGACATCGAGCGGTTCTACCGCTACGGGCTGCTCGTCAACGCCGACCTGCGCATCTACAAGCCGTGGCTCGACCCTGCGTTCGTCGACCAGCTCGGCGGCCGGGCCGAGCTCAGCGCGTGGCTGGCCGAGCGCGACCTGCCGTATCGCGACCAGGCCGAGAAGGCCTACTCCACCGACGCCAACATCTGGGGCGCCACCCACGAGGCGAAGGACCTCGAGTCGCTCGACGTGTCGATGGACATCGTGGCGCCGATCATGGGCGTCGCCCACTGGGACGAGTCGGTCGCCATCGCCCCCGAGGAGGTGTCGGTCCGCTTCGAGGCGGGCTGGCCGGTGGCGATCAACGGCGAGGTCATCGACGACCGCGTCGAGCTGGTGCGGCGAGCGAACGAGATCGGCGGGCGCCACGGGCTCGGGATGAGCGACCAGATCGAGAACCGCATCATCGAGGCCAAGAGCCGCGGCATCTACGAGGCGCCGGGCATGGCGCTGCTGCACCTCACCTACGAGCGCCTCATCAGCGCCATCCACAACGAGGGCACCATCGACAACTACCGCACCCTCGGCCGCAAGCTCGGTCGTCTGCTCTACGAGGGGCGTTGGTTCGACCCGCAGTCGCTCATGTTGCGCGAGTCGCTGCAGCGCTGGGTGGGCGCCGCGGTCACCGGTGAGGTCACCGTGCGGCTCCGCCGGGGCGACGACTACACCATCGTCGACACCACCGGCCCCGAGCTCAGCTACGAGCCCGAGCGGCTGTCGATGGAGCGCAGCGAGAGCGCGTTCGGTCCCCTCGACCGCATCGGCCAGCTCACCATGCGCAACCTCGACATCGAGGACTCCCGCCGCAAGCTCGGTGTCTACCGGCGGGCCGGGTCGCTCGCCGAGGGCGCCCAGGTGCGGGTGCTCGGCCCCGAGGCGGGGGAGTGACGCCGCGATGAGCACCCTGTGGCACGGCCGGTTCGAGGGCGGTCCCGCCGAGGAGCTGCTCGCCTACACGGTGAGCCTGCCGTTCGACCGCCGCCTGGCCGCCGACGACCTCACCGGGTCCCGGGCCCACGTCCGCGGGCTCGGTCGGGTCGGGCTGCTCGACGACGCCGAGGTCGCCGCCGTCCTCGGCGCGCTCGACCGGGTCGAGGCCGAGCTGGCCGACGGTTCGTTCACCTTCGTCACGAGCGACGAGGACATCCACACGGCGGTCGAGCGGCGCGTCACCGAGATCGCCGGTCCCGCCGGCGCCAAGCTCCACACCGGACGCAGCCGCAACGACCAGGTCGCCACCGACTTGCGGCTGTGGACCAAGCGCGAGCTGGGCGAGATCGCCCGGCGCCTCGTGGGGCTCCAGCAGGTGCTCCTCGACCGGGCCGTCGACGCCGGCGACGCCTACCTGCCCGGCTACACCCACCTGCAGCGGGCCCAGCCGGTGCTGCTCGCCCACCACCTGCTGGCCCACGGCTGGGCCCTGGCCCGCGACGTCGATCGGCTGCTCGACGCTCGTCGCCGCCTCGACGTGTCGCCCCTCGGCGCCGGCGCGCTCGCCGGGTCGTCGCTGCCCCTCGACCCGGTCGGCGTCGCCGCCGAGCTCGGGTTCGCGGCGGTGTTCGACAACTCGCTCGACGCGGTCAGCGACCGCGACTTCGTGGCCGAGTCGCTCTTCGCGCTCGCCCTGGTGGGGGTCCACCTGTCGCGCATCGGCGAGGAGGTGGTGCTGTGGTCCACCGACGAGTTCGGCTTCTGCCGCCTCGACGACGCCTACGCCACCGGATCGTCGATGCTCCCCCAGAAGAAGAACCCCGACATCGCCGAGCTGGCGCGGGGCAAGGCGGGGCGGCTCATCGGGCACGTGGCCGGCATCCTCGCCACGCTGAAGGGCTTGCCGCTCGCCTACAACCGCGACCTCCAGGAGGACAAGGAGCCGCTGTTCGACGCGGTCGACCAGGTGCGGCTCGGGGTCACCGCCCTCGCCGGGCTCGTCGCCACGCTCACGTTCGACACCGAGGCCATGGCCGCCGCCGCCGACTCGCCCGCCGCGTCGGCCACCGATCTCGCCGAGCACCTCGTGGCCCGTGGCACCCCGTTCCGCGACGCGCACGCCATCGTCGGCGGGCTGGTCCGCGACTCGCTCGAGCGCCACGTCCCGCTGGCCGAGCTGGTCGCGGCCCACCCGGCGCTGGGCGCCGACGCGGTCGCGCTCCTCGGCCGGGGCGTGGCCGTGCAGCGCCGCACCACACGGGGCGGGGCCGGGCCGGGGCCGGTGGCGGCCCAGCTCGACCGCTTCCGTGCGCGCCTCGAGGCCGACGAGCGCCGACTGCCGGCGGCGGCGGGGTGACCGCGGCCGGGCGGTACCGCCACGTCATCCCGGTCCGCTACGGCGAGGTCGACCAGCAAGGGGTGGTCTTCAACGCGCACTACCTCGCCTACGTCGACGACACCATGGACCGCTGGCTGCGCACCTTCGACGTGTCGTTCGAGCAGCACGGGTGGGACGTGATGCTGAAGCGGGCCGAGATCGAGTGGCAGGGGCCCGCCCGCACCGGCGACGACCTCGTCATCGACGTGGCCGTCGTGCGCTGGGGCACCACCTCGTTCGACGCCGGGTTCCAGGGCACGGTCGACGAGCGGCCCGTGTTCACCGCGCGCGTGGTCTACGTCGGGGTGCGGCACGGCACCACCGAGCCGCTCGCCGCACCGCCCGCCGTCCGGGCCCTGCTCGGCGAGGCCGTCCCCGAGCTCCTGGGCGGGTGACCGGCGGGTGACCGGGCGACCCCTGGCCCGGGGCTGGTACCGCCGCGACTCACGCGACCTGGCGCCCGACCTGCTCGGCAAGGTGCTGGTGGTGGGGGAGCGGGCCGGGCGCATCGTCGAGGTCGAGGCCTACGCCGGCACCGACGACCCGGGCAGCCACGCCTACCGCGGGCGCACCCCGCGCACCACCACCATGTTCGGGCCGCCGGGGCACCTGTACGTGTACTTCAGCTACGGGATGCACTGGTGCGCGAACGTGGTGTGCGGCGACGACGGGGTGGCCTCGGCGGTGCTGCTGCGGGCCGTCGCACCCCTCGCCGGCATCGAGGCCATGTGGGCGGCGCGGCCCCGCGCTCGTCGCGACCGCGACCTCACCAGCGGCCCGGCCAAGCTCTGTCAGGCGCTGGGCATCGACGGTGACGACGACGGCACCGACCTCGTCTCGGGGCGCATCCGCATCCTCGACGACGGCACGACGCCGCCCGATGCGCCCGGGGTGAGCACCCGCATCGGCCTCTCCGCGGGGGCCGACCACCCCTGGCGCTGGTTCGTCCCCGGCGACCCGTACCTGTCGCGACCCGGATGAGCGCCGCCAGCCGCCAGGATGGGGCGATGCCCGCCGCGCTGCTCACCGCCGATCACCCCGCGCTCGCGCCCACCGGCGACCTCGCAGTGGCCCGCGCCACCGTCGCCGCGGTCAGCGACCCGGCCCTGCGTCCCGAGCGCGCCCGCATCCTCGGCCTGATCGACGCCTGCCCCGACGCGCTCGTCCGCACCTGCCGGCCCGGCCACCTCACCGGCTCGGCGCTGGTCGTCGATCCGAGCCGTGCCGCGGTGCTGGTCCTGTTCCACCGCAAGCTCCAGCGCTGGCTGCAGCCCGGCGGGCACGCCGACGGCGACGCCAACCTGGCCGGTGTCGCGCTGCGCGAGGCCACCGAGGAGACCGGCATCGCCGGCCTGGCGGTGCTCCCGGTCCCGATCGACCTCGACGTGCACCGCGTCGCCCCGCCGGCCGAGGACGCCCACGATCACCACGACGTGCGGTTCTTGGTGGTCGCGCCCGCGGGAGCGGCCGCGGTCGGCAACCACGAGTCCGAGGCGCTGCGCTGGGTCGGTGCCGACGAGCTCGCCGGCGTGGGGGCCGACGCCGGCCTGTTGCGCCTGGCGCGCCGGGCGCTGATCGAGGTGGAGCGCCTGGCCCTCGGGCGGTGACTCAGACGTCGAGGGGCGACATGCAGGCTTCCATCTCGTTCACCCGGGCGAACCGGTCGATGGGGGCCGTCACGTGGCTGCCGTACCGCTCGGTCACGAGGAACCGGGCGGACGGGTCGCGGCGCAGCTCGTCGGCGTAGGCCCGCCGGTCGGCGAGGAACACCCGGTAGTCGTCGAGCCACGAGTCGACGAGGACCCGAGCCGAGCCCGAGGCCGGGGCGACCGCGTCGAGCTCGACCAGCATGCGGTCGTACTCATCGGTGGCCGCGTCGATGACGTCGGCCCGCTCGGCGGCGGTCGACGAGGTGAACGCCGGGGGGAGGGCGGCGACGCGCGCCGCGGTGGCCTCGCACACCGCGTCGGCGGTCGGCGTCCACGACAGGTCGTCGAGGCGGTCGGGCATGTCGCGCTCGCCCTGGTTGGTGAGCTGGTACACCCAGATCCACCCCCAGAACACGGCCAGCGCCGCGACGAGGCCGGCCAGGGCGATCCGGGTGGCGCGTCCCGAGCGCCCGGGATCGACCGACGCGTCGAGGTTGGTCTCGCTCACGGCATCACGCTACCGGCCGCCGACTCGCCCCCGTCACCGCCGTCGGCGCCGCCGTCGCCACCGCCACCGTCGTCGGGTGGTGTCGTCGCGGCCGTGGTCGTCGTGGACCCCGTGGTGGCGGTGGACGACGTGGGTGCGTCGTCGTCGGTGCCGCCGTCGCCGTCGGTCGTCGGTTCGGTGGTGTCGGTGGTGGGCCGAGGGGCGGTCGGGGGGCGGGTCGGGCGCACACCGGCCTGGCGGGTGGTGCTGGTGGTGGGCGGTTCGGCGAACTCGAGCGGCGGCTCGTTGGCGAGGGCGACGGTCATGAACCGGTTCCACACCTGGGCCGGGTAGGTGCCGCCGAACACCCGGATGGGCGTCACGGGGGGCTCCATCGAGATCTGCGCGTCGGGGAAGCCCACCCACACCGCTGTCGAGAGCTGAGGGGTGTAGCCCACGAACCAGGCGTCGCGGAAGTCAGAGGCCGTGCCGGTCTTGCCCGCCGCGTCGCGGCCGGGGAGCTGGGCGCTGCTGCCCGTCCCGACCGCGACCGCGTCGACGAGCACGTCGGTGACCTGGTCGGCGATGTCGCGGTCGAGCACTCGGCGTCGGTCGGGGCTCGCCTCGTAGAGGATGGTGCCGTCGGGGCGCACGATGCGGTCGACCAGCACCGGTGGCACGTAGACCCCGCGGCGAGCGAAGGTGGCGTAGGCGTTGGCCATGCCCAGCGCGGTGACGTTCTCGGAGCCGAGCACCGCGGCGGGCACCGGCCGCAGCGCGGTGTCGATGCCGAGGCGGCGGGCCATGCGGGTGGCGTCGTCGGCGCCGACCTCGAGCATGAGCGCGGCGTAGGCGGTGTTGTACGAGCTCACGGTCATGCGGCGCATGTCGGCGATGCCGCCGCTCCCGCCCGTGACCTCCCAGTTCTCGCTGCCGGGGATCTCGAACTCGGCGGTGCGCGGGGCCGGGAAGTTCTGGGCCATCTGGATGCCCTCGTCGAGGGCGGTGGCGAGCACGAACGGCTTGAACGACGAGCCGCCCTGTCGACCGGTGCCGGTGGCCAGGTTCACCTTCGCCGACTGGGCCCCGCCGAAGAAGTCGCGCCCGCCGACCATGGCCCGCACCCGGCCGGTCTCGGGCTCGACGGCGACGATGGCGACCTCGGGGTCGGTGGCGCCGTTGGGCAGCACGCTCTGACGGGCCTGCTCGGCGGCCGCCTGCAGGTCGAGGTCGATGGTGGTGTAGACGCGCAGCCCTCCACCGAAGAGCAGGTCGAGGCGGTCCTGGCGGGTGGCGCCGAACTCGGGGTTGCCGAGGAACCAGGCCTTCACCTCCTCGACGAAGTGGGCGGCCGGGTAGCGCACGGCCTCGGGCTCGGGACGGAACGCGATCTGCAGCGGCTCCTGGAGGACCTCCTCGTAGCGCTCCTGGGTGATGAGCTCCTGGTCGAGCATGGCGTCGAGGACGATGTCGCGGCGGTCGATGGCGCGCACCGGGAAGTCGATGGGGTTGGCCGCGTTCGGGAACTTGATGAGGCCGGCGATCACCGCCGACTCCGACAGCGTGAGCTCCGACGCCGACTTGCCGAAGTAGGTGTTGGCGGCGGCCTCGACGCCGTAGGCGCCCTTCCCGAAGTAGATGGTGTTCAGGTAGATCTCGAGCACCCGCTCCTTGGAGTAGGAGCGCTCGAACTGGATGGCGAGCGAGGCCGACTCGAGCTTGTCGTTGATGTCGTCGTCGTCGACGAAGATGTTCTCGACCAGCTGCTGGGTGATCGTCGAGCCGCCCTGGGTGATGCCGCCGGCGGCCGCGTTCGATCGCGCCGCCCGGATCAGGCCGATCACGTCGACGCCGTTGTGGAGCCAGAAGCGGGCGTCCTCGATGGCGATGACCGCGTCGACGAGGTGGTCGGGGAGATCGGCGAAGCTGATGTTGCGCCGGTTCTCCTCGCCGCGCAGCTCGGTGATCTCGGTGCCGTCGGCGGCGTAGACGAACGAGGTCTGGGCGGCCTCGGGCAGCGCGGGCGGGATCGTGACCGTCGTGTACGAGCACGCCGCGGCCACGAGGGCCAGGGCCACGACCGCGACGAGAGTGGAGAAGAGCCGCCTCACCCACCCATTGTCGCCCAGCGAACGCCGCGACGGGGCGCGCCAACCGGTTGGACGCTCCGCGACCTGCCGACGAGAGTGGCGCCGTGACCACCCGCGACGCGATCCTCGACGATCTGGCCGCCCGAGGCCTCCTGCACGACGCCACCGACCTCGACGCGCTCCGCGCCCGGCTGGCCGAGGGCCCGATCACCGTCTACTGCGGGTTCGATCCCACCGCCGACAGCCTCCACGTGGGCAACCTCGTCGGGCTGCTCACCCTGCGGCGCTTCCAGGACCACGGTCACCGGCCGCTCGTGCTCGCCGGCGGGGCCACCGGCATGATCGGCGATCCCGGCGGGCGTTCCGAGGAGCGCAACCTGCTCGACGACGCCGCCCTGGCCCGCAACCTCGAGGGCATCGTGCCCCAGCTCCGCCAGTTCCTCGACTTCGGCGACGGCCCCACCGGGGCCCGCCTGGTCGACAACCGCTCGTGGACGGTGGCGCTGAGCGCCATCGAGTTCCTGCGCGACGTCGGCAAGCACGTCACGGTCAACCACATGCTCGCCAAGGAGTCGGTGCGGTCGCGCCTCGAGGGCGAGGCGGGCATCTCCTACACCGAGTTCAGCTACATGCTCCTGCAGGCCAACGACTTCCTGGCGCTGCACGAGCTCGAGGGCTGCGAGATGCAGGTGGGCGGTTCCGACCAGTGGGGCAACATCACCCTCGGCATCGACCTGGTCCGGCGCCGCAGCGGCCACGCCGTGCACGGGCTCACCTGGCCGCTGCTCACCACCGCCGACGGCACCAAGATCGGCAAGTCCAGCGCGGGCGGCCAGATCTGGCTCGGCGCGCACCGCATGAGCCCCTACCAGTTCTTCCAGGCGTGGATGGCCACCGACGACGCCGACGTGCGGACCTTCCTGCTGCGCCTCACCCTGCACCGCCCCGACGAGATCGACGAGATCGTCACGGCCCACGAGCGCGCGCCGGAGCGACGTGAGGCCCAACGGGCGCTCGCCAGCTCGCTGACCGCCCTGGTCCACGGGTCCGAGGCGGCCGCCCACGCGCTCGAGGCCTCCGAGGTCCTCTTCGGCGGTCACGACCCCCGGGCCGTCGGCGCGCGGGCGTGGGCGATGGTGGCGGCCGAGGTGCCCTCCACCACGGTGGGGCGCGACCGGCTGCTCGGTGGCATCGACCTCGTCGAGCTGGCGGCCGAGATCGGCCTGGCGCGGTCCAAGGGCGAGGCCCGCCAGCTCCTCGGCCAGCGGGGCATCTCGGTGAACGGTGACCCCGCCACCCCCGACCGCCGGGTCGGCCACGACGACCTGGTGCACGATCGCTTCGTGCTGCTCCGCCGGGGCAAGCGCACCTACCACCTGGTCATCGCCGCGGCGTGAGCCCCAGGAGACGAACGTCACGCCCTGGCGAGTTGCACGGCACCGGCGGCCTGCTATTGTCCTCCTTCGCCCCACGGGGCGGCCCGCAGCACCGGATCAGCACCAAGTTGACGATCTGGTGAACGGGCGCTAAGTTGGAACTCCGCTCCGAGCGGGCTTCGAGCCTGGCTGCAGAGCGAGGTGGACCTCCGACCAAGTCGTGTCCGCCCAACAGAGCAGACGTCCGCGTGTCGGACGAGGCGCTCCTTGAAAACGGAATAGAGGACGAAAAAGCGAGTGCGGGCGATCGCCCTCGGCTTCATGCCGATGACGATCGTTCTTGTCAATTCATTAACGCACTACAACGGACAATCTTGTCTGTTCTGGTGCCAGTCGGTCGACGAGGAAAGCCCCTCCGACACCGGCTCTCCGATTCTCGTGCCGGTTCGCCGGCACTCGGATCTTGACGGAGAGTTTGATCCTGGCTCAGGACGAACGCTGGCGGCGTGCCTAACACATGCAAGTCGAGCGGGGTCCAACCAGTGGCAACACTGGGGACGACCTAGCGGCGAACGGGTGAGTAACACGTGAGGAACCTGCCCCGAAGACCGGGATAACCCGAGGAAACTCGAGCTAATACCGGATGCCCCCCTCTGGTCGCATGGCCGGATGGGGAAAGTCTTTTCGCTTCGGGAGGGCCTCGCGGCCTATCAGCTAGTTGGCGGGGTAACGGCCCACCAAGGCATCGACGGGTAGCTGGTCTGAGAGGACGATCAGCCACACTGGGACTGAGACACGGCCCAGACTCCTACGGGAGGCAGCAGTGGGGAATCTTGCGCAATGGGCGAAAGCCTGACGCAGCAACGCCGCGTGGGGGATGAAGGCTCTCGGGTTGTAAACCCCTTTCAGCAGGGACGAAATCGACGGTACCTGCAGAAGAAGCCCCGGCCAACTACGTGCCAGCAGCCGCGGTAACACGTAGGGGGCGAGCGTTGTCCGGATTTATTGGGCGTAAAGAGCTCGTAGGCGGCTCAGTAAGTCGGGTGTGAAAACTCAGGGCTCAACCCTGAGACGCCACCTGATACTGCTGTGGCTAGAGTCCGGTAGGGGAGCGTGGAATTCCTGGTGTAGCGGTGAAATGCGCAGATATCAGGAGGAACACCAGCGGCGAAGGCGGCGCTCTGGGCCGGAACTGACGCTGAGGAGCGAAAGCGTGGGGAGCAAACAGGATTAGATACCCTGGTAGTCCACGCCGTAAACGTTGGGCACTAGGTGTGGGACCTTATCAACGGGTTCCGTGCCGCAGCTAACGCATTAAGTGCCCCGCCTGGGGAGTACGGCCGCAAGGCTAAAACTCAAAGGAATTGACGGGGGCCCGCACAAGCGGCGGAGCATGTGGCTTAATTCGATGCAACGCGAAGAACCTTACCAGGGCTTGAAATGCACGGAAAAGCTATGGATACATAGTGTCCTTCGGGGCCGTGCACAGGTGGTGCATGGCTGT
>DATHSN010000051.1:0-10485 GCA_035464115.1 Acidimicrobiales bacterium
GTGGTGCCCTCGGGGGCGCCGGCCTTCTTCCCGACGACGTAGCCCGCCGACGCCACCACCTTGTCGATGGCCATCTCGGCGATGGGGCCCTCGAGGTGGCCCGGCCGGCCCACCGCTCGGCGGATGTCCTGCTCGTGCTCCCAGCAGTCGAAGACCCGGATGGCCATGAACTTGGCGTAGGGACCGGGGCCCTCGGGGGTGAAGCCCTCCTTCGCCCAGTCGTCGGGCGACATGGCCCGCAGGGTGGCGAGGCGCGCCGCGGTGACCTGCCGGAACTCCTCGAGCACCTCGGCGCCGGGCCGGTCGCGGTAGTGCGCCACCCACGCCTCGTTGGCCTCCCCGATGGGGTTGCGCACGTGCTCGCCCGGGGCCGTGGCTGCCGGCGCGGGGTCGCCGGCGAGCATCCGCTCGGTGCCGATCATGTGGGCGACGTTGTCGCGCACCGTCCACCCGGGCAGGTCGGTGGGTGTGTCCCACTCGTCGTCGGTGAGCGAGGCGCACAGCTCGTCGACGGTGCGCCACTCGTGCTCGAGCTGCTGGATGATCTCGTCGCTCATCGGTGGTGTCCTTCGGGTCAGCGGGCCCGGAACGCGAGCGGGAACGACCGCACCGCCCGGGCGAAGATGTTGGGCTCGACGTCGGGCTCGGCCAGCGGTCGCAGGTCGGTGATGCGCGCGGTGAGCGTCTCGAGCAGGATGCGCAGCTCGTGGCGGGCGAAGTTGGCCCCGAGGCAGAAGTGGGTGCCGTGCCCGAACGCCACGTGCGGGTTGGGATCGCGGGTGACGTCGAAGACGTCGGGGTCGGTGAACACCGCCTCGTCGCGGTTGGCCGACGGGTAGAGCAGGATCACCCGCTCGCCCTTCCGGATCGCCTGGCCGCCCACCTCGGTGTCGGCGCGGGCCAGCCGGAAGAAGTTGTTGAGCGGCGTGACCCAGCGGATCATCTCCTCGACCGCGGTGGGCACGTGCTCGGGGTGCTCGTGGAGCAGCTCCCACTGGTCGGGGTGGTCGGCGAACGTCCGCAACCCGTGGGCGATCACGGTGCGGGTGGTCTCGGCGCCGCCGGCGATGAACAGCCCGGTCTCGTGGACGATCTGCTCGGGGCTGAGGGGCCGGCCGTCGATGTCGGCGTGGGTCCAGACCGAGAGCAGGTCGTCGGCCGGGCAACCCATCCGCTCGGGGATGAGCTGTTGGAGCACGGCGACGAACTCGAAGTTGGCGGCGTAGAACTCGGCGGCCTGGGTCTCGTCGCGCTCGCGCATGTCGGTGCGCATGAGCCGCTCCGACCAGCTCTTCAGCTCGCGCCAGCGCTCCTCGGGGAACCCGAGCAGGCGGCAGGTGAGCCGGGCCGGGAGCTGGGCGGCGAGGTCGTCGACCACCTCGATCTCACCCTTGGCGACGGCTGCGTCCACCAGCTCGGTGATGACCTCGCGCATGTGCTCGTCGTTGCCGCGCACGGCCCGGGGCGTGAACCGGTTGGAGACGAGCCGACGCTGCCGCTGATGCTGGGGGTCGTCCTGGGCGATCATGTTGACCTCGCCCGGGGAGGGGACCGCCCGGTAGTGGGCCTCCGACGAGAACACGTCGGCCCGGCGCTCGACGTCGAGCACGTCGGCGTGGCGCGAGATGCCCCACATGCCGTTGCGCTCGTCGCGGTAGACGGGCTCGTTGGCCCGCATCCAGCGGAAGGCCTCCCACGGCGCCGACCGGTAGAACTCCGGATCGAGCAGGTCGAAGGCCGGTCGGGTGTCGGTGGTGGCCACGGTGTCTCCCCCTGTGACGTCGCAGTCGTCGGCACGCTACCGCGGGCCCGGCCCGCGACGCCGCCCCGCGACGCCCGCGCGGGCGTCGCTCAGCGCTGGTGGCGCGGGACCGTGTGCTGCCAGTCGGCGAGCAGCGCCCGGAGGGCGGCCACGAGCGCCAGGGGCTGGTCGAGCGGCACGTGGTGGTGGGCCTGGGGGATCTCGACGAAGGGGGCGGTGCGGCCGAGGAGCTCGTCCATGTAGGCGGAGACGTCGGGGGTGACGATGGCGCTCAGCTCGCCGTGGAGCACGGCGACGCGACAGCTCACCCGGCTGAGGTGCTCGTGACGAGCCTCGGGGTCGCGGTCGAAGACCTTGCGGTCGAACTTCCAGGTCCACCCGGCGTCGGTGCGGTGCACCGAGTGGCGGGCGATGAAGTCGACCATCCAGTCGTTGTCGCACGGCTGGGGCGGCACCAGCACGAAGCGCTCGAGCGCGGCGTCGAGGTCGGGGTAGGTCTTGGGGTTGCGGAACATGCGGCCCCGCTGGCCCTCTTCGACCTCGGGGTCGGGGCGGCGCACCGGGGAGTCGACGATGACGGCGCCGTCGAGGCGGTCGCCGTGGAGGGCGGCGAGGGTGATGGTGACGAAGCCGCCCATGCTGTGGCCGACGACGATCGGCCGTCGCGCCACGCTCGCGTGGTCGACCACGCCGAGCACCTCGGCGGCCCACTGCTCGGTGCCGTAGCGGTCGCGGCGGCCGCTGTCGCCGTGACCCGACAGGTCGATGGCCAGCACCAGGTGCTCGCGGGCCAGCAGCGGCGCGATGCCGCTCCACCAGCGGGCGTGGGCACCGCCGCCGTGGACCAGCACGAGCGGCGGTCGGTCGGCCGCGCCCCACCGCAGGTACCGGACGGGGCACCCGTCGACGTCGACGGTGTGCTCGGCGGGCAGCTCGGCGACGGCGGTCTCGAACCACGCCGGCCCCACCAGCCGGGGACGGGCCGCGACGGGCACGCCGCCGGCGCCGATGGTGACGGTGGCGTCGCTCACGTGCGGGGCAGGGTGAGACCGGCGACGTCGTCGATGAGGGTGGCGCGGATGCGGCGGAGGGTGGCGGCCCGCAGCCGCTGCTTGGTCTCGCGCACCGCGCCGGCGCGCAGGCCGCCGAGCCGGACCGCCTCGGCCACGGCCGCGT
Source organism: Acidimicrobiales bacterium (assembly GCA_035464115.1). GTDB lineage: Bacteria > Actinomycetota > Acidimicrobiia > Acidimicrobiales > SKKL01 > DATHSN01. Next base: position 2,939 of record DATHSN010000051.1, read on the forward strand.
CGGCCACCGTGTCGGCGTCGACGACCCGGTCGAGGTAGCCGACCGCCACCGCCGTCTCGGGGTCGTGCACCTCGCCGAGCACCGTCGACGTGGTGAGGGCGGTGGGGGCCAGGCGGTCGCGGGCCAGCTCGATGCCGAAGGCGGGCAGGGCCATGCCGATGCCGACCTCGTTGAGGCCCACCTTGAACTCGCCGCGGGCCCCGATGCGCACGTCGGCCGACAACAGCACGAGGGCCCCGGCGGCGAGCGCGTGGCCGGTGCAGCCCGCCACCACCGGCTGGGGGTGCGCGTAGATCCGGCACAACAGCTCGGCGCCGGCGAGGACGAGGTCCTGCATCGGCTTGTCGCCCGCGCCCATGATCGACAGGTCGAACCCGGCCGAGAAGCGGCCCGGCCGGCCGATGACCGCGACCGCGTGGGCGGACTCGAGGGCCAGGTCGAGCGCGTCGTGGAGCGCGTCGATGGTGGCGTGGGAGATGGCGTTGGCCTTGCCGTCGTCGAGGCGCACCACGGCGGCGCCGTCGACGACCTCGACCTGGACAGGTGTGCTGGGCGACATGGCGGCGACGCTACCGATCGCCGCCGTCCCCCGCGCACCTCCAGCGGGTGGGTGCCCGGCCGCGGCCGACCGTGGCTGAAGAAAACGCGACACGCGGTTGACCAGTGACGTACTGTGACATCGGGCGCACCAGGGCGGGAGACGACGGAGGACAGTCAGTCGATGGACACGACCGGATCCGACACACCCATCGTGATCGAGGCGGTGCCGAGGCTCCTCGAGCTGGTGGAGGTCGCCGAGTCGTCGCTCGCCGGCGCCCCCCACCTCGACCCCACCCGGGCGCTCGCCGCGCTGGTCGCCGCCGTCGAGGACCTCCTCGTCCCCATGCGGACCGGCGTCGCGCCCCGCGACGTGTTCGCCGGGGTGTCGCCGGTGTCGGCCCTGCGGCTCATCGACGCCGCCGTCTCGCTGCGCGACCAGCTCGACGGCCGCCCCAGCGGCGACCTGGCCGCCGCGGTCGCCGCCACCCGCATCGCGCTCGTCGCGGTGCGCGCCGAGGTGGCGACCCTCGACGGCGTCACCGTCGACCTCACCGACGACCCGGTGGTCGACCTCACCGGCGCGCTCGACCGGGCTGCGCAGATCGGGCCGACCTCGGCGATCGACGACGAGACGTCGATGCGCGAGCTGCTCGACTGGATCAGCGCGCTGGTGGCCGTCGACGACGACGGGCTGGCCGCGCTCATCGGTGTGTCGACCCGCACCCTCGGCCGCTGGGCCGCCGGCGAGGCCCAGCCCCGCCCCGCCAACGCCGAGCGGATGCGCACGATCGCCCGCGCCGCGGGGCACCTGCGCCGTCGCCTCGACACCGAGCAGGCCCACCGCTGGTTCGGCGAACCCCACGACGGCCTCGGCGGCCGCACGCCGCTCGAGGCGCTCGCCGACCCCGCCGCCCACGGTGAGATCCTCACCGCCGCGACCGCCGCGACCGCCGCGACCACCGCGACCGCCGCGACCACGTCGTCGGCCTGACGCGACTGACGCGACTGCCGCGACCACGTCGGCCTGACGCGTCGTCGTCGGCCGGGCGCCGGCGCGCTGAGCGCCCCGGAGCAGCCGTCAGCCGGCGTGCTCGGCGGGCGCCGGGGGGTGCGCCGCCGCCCGGGCCAGGTCGCCCCGGCCGATGACTCCGACGAGCTGCAGATCTCGGTCGTAGACGGCCACCTCGCCGCGGCCCTTGTCGGGGAGCCGCTCGACGACGGTGAGCGCCGAGTCGTCGGCCCATGCCGTGGTGAGCTCGGCGATGGGGACCGCGATCTCCTCGAGGCGCGTCGAGCCCCGGCGCGCCGGGGGCACCCGGCGCACGTCGTCGAGCCCGACGATGCAGCGCACCACGCCGTCGGCGCCGCGGACGCCGAAGGCGGTGGCACCCGACTGGCCCATGAGCGCGGTGAGCCCGTCGACCGTGAGCCACTCGTCGACGACCACCGCCGGCTGCGGCGCGATGTCGGCCGCGGTGAGCCGCCGCAGCGCGTCGCGGGCGGTGGCCGAGCGGGCCTCGGTGGTGGCCGACTGGACGAGGAACCACCCGACGAACGCGGTCCACAGCCCGAACGGCTGGTCGCGCAGGAACAGCTCGACGACCCCGAGGGCGATGAGCGCCGAGCCGAGCACCCGGCCGGCGGTGGCGGCGCGCAACGTGGAGCGGGTGCGGTCGCCGGTGCGCCACCACAGGACGGCGGCGAGGACGCGACCGCCGTCGAGCGGGGCGGCGGGCAACAGGTTGAACACGGCCAGCACCGCGTTGATGAGCGCCAGCCACCAGAGGGTGGTGGCGGCGAGCGCGCTGGCGCCGACGGTGTCGAGGGCCCATCCACCGACGGCGAACACGCCGGCGGCGGCCAGGCTGGCCAGGGGCCCGGCGGCGGCGATGCGGGCCTCGGCGCCGGGGCCCGACGCCTCGCCGCCCAACCGGGCGACGCCGCCGAGGAGCCACAGCGTGATGCCCTCGACGGGCAGCCCGGCGCGGCGGGCCACGACCGCGTGGGCGAGCTCGTGGGCGAGGATCGACCCGAAGAACAACACGACGGTGATGGCCGCGGCCACCCAGTGCTCGCCCGCGCTGTAGGCGGGCTGAGCCGCGGGGAACCGCCCCTCGGCGAGACCGAAGGTGAACACCCCGGCGATGATCAGCAGGCTCCAGCTCAGCCCCACCGGCACCCCGGCGATGCGCCCGATCCGGATGCTGTCGGCCTCCACCCTCGCCTCCTCGACCGGGCCGATCCCGGCAGCTCCAGCCTACGGCTGCGGTGCTCGGACGCGCCGGGCGCGGCGCCCACCCCGGCCGTACGATGGGGGTCCCAGGCGGGCGCCGCGGCCGGTGCTCTCCCCCCAGCCACGTCGCGGAGCCAGATGCCCCCCACCCGAGCCCCCCGCCGTCTCCTCGCGGCTCTCGCCCTCGTCGCCCTCGTCGCGGCGGGGTGCGGTGACGACGACGACGCAGCCGCCCCGACCACCACCGCCGCGGCCGGCACCACCACCAGCGCGGCCGACGACGGCGGCGACGGCGACGGCGGCAGCGACGGCGGCAGCGACGGGTCCGGTGACGACGCCGACGACGGGCTGGTCCTCGAGATCGAGTGGTCCGACTCGGCGTTCGCGCAAGAGGGACGCCTCGAGGTGCCCCTCGACCACGACGACCCGGGCGGCGACACCATCGAGCTCGCCCTGCTGCGCGTGCCAGCCGACGACCCCGACAACCGCATCGGGTCGCTGCTCGTGAACCCGGGTGGCCCCGGGGCGTCGGGCATCGAGCTGGCCGCGGCGGCGCCGTTCTTCTTCGGCGACGACGTCCTCGCCCGCTTCGACATCATCGGCTGGGATCCCCGCGGCGTCGGCGCCAGCACGGCGGTCACCTGCGGCGACGGCGCGTTCTTCGACGAGTTCACCGCCGCCGACCCGGTGCCCGACACCCCGGAGGAAGAGGCCGAGGTCGAGGCGCTCGCCGACCAGTTCGTGGCCAACTGCGTGGCCGAGAGCGCCGAGCTGCTGCCGCACGTGTCCACCGTCGACTCGGCGCGCGACATGGACCTGATCCGCCGGGCGCTCGGCGAAGAGCAGATCAGCTACCTCGGCTTCTCCTACGGCACCCTGCTCGGCGCCACCTACGCCGACCTGTACCCCGAGCGGGTGCGGGCGTTCGTGCTCGACGGTGCCTACTCGCGCAGCCTCACCTCGGCCGAGCTCACCGAGGAGCAGGCCATCGGCTTCGAGGGCACGCTCGACGCGTTCCTGGCCAGCTGCGAGAGCTCGGGGTGCAGCTACGCCGCCGGCGACGACCCCGGCGCGGTGCTCGACGAGCTGGTCGCGGAGATCGACAACCGGCCCCTGCCCACCGACGATCCCGACCGTCCGCTCACCATCGGGCTGGCGATCACGGGCATGGTCCTCACCCTCTACGACGACTCCAGCTGGGGGATGCTCGACGCCGCGCTGGCCGAGGCCCGGTTCAGCAAGGAGGGGTCGCAGCTGCTGCGCCTGTCCGACCTCTACAACGACCGGGCGCCCGACGGCACCTACGACAACTCCACGGCGGCGTTCGTCGCCATCGGCTGCGCCGATTCGGCGCCGCTGTCGCCCGCCGAGCTCGACGCCATCGCCCAGCGGCTCGAGGAGACGGCGCCGCGCTTCGGCCCGTTCTTCACGTCGGGCGACTCGTGCGCCGACTGGCCGATCGAGCCGGTCGACGACACCCGTCCGTTCCGGGCCGCCGGCGCCGCCCCGATCCTCGTCATCGCCACCACGGGCGATCCCGCCACCCCCTACGACTGGGGGGTGCGCCTCGCCGACGAGCTCGAGTCGGGGGTGCTGCTCACCAACGTGGGCGACATCCACACCGCCTACGGCAGCAGCGGCCCGTGCGTCGACGACATCGTCGACGCCTACCTCGTCGACCTCGTGGTGCCCGCCGACGGCATCCGCTGCGAGTAGGGCGCGGCGAACCGGCGCGGCTCAGGCCGGTTCGGTCACGAAGTCGATGAGGCGCTCCACCGCGCCGACCAGCGTGGGGTCGAGGTCGCGCCAGTCGGTCACCCCGGCGAGGATCTGGCGCCACAGCCGACCCGGGTCGTCGACGCCGACGTGGCGGCAGACGCCCTCCTTCCACGGCTGGCCCTTGGGGATGTCGGGCCAGGCGTCGAGCCCGATGATCGACGGGCGGACCGCGGCCCACACGTCGACGAACGGGTGGCCGGTGACCAAGACGTCGGGGTGGTCGACGGCCTCCGCGGCGCGCTGCTCCTTGGAGCCCTCGACCAGGTGGTCGAGCAGGATGCCGAGGCGGCGACCGGGGCGGGGCCCGAAGCCCCGGATCACCGACGTGAGGTCGTCCATGCCGTCGAGCCGCTCGACCACGACGCCCTCGACCCGCAGGTCGTCGCCCCACACCCGCTCGACGAGCTCGGCGTCGTGGACCCCCTCGACGAGGATGCGGCTGGCCCGAGCGATGCGCGCCGGCGCGTCGGGCACGGCCACCGAGCCCGACGCCGTGCGCGCCGGCGGGGCGTGGGCCGGGGTGGCCGGGGGCGCGATGAGCGTGCAGGGGCGGCCCTCGAGGGCGTACATCCCCTCGCCCAACCGGAAGCGGTGGTCGCGGCCGTGGCGATCGCGCAGCGTCACGGTGACCCCGTCGAGGGCGAGGACGGCGCCGGTGGTGCCCGACGGCCGGTGCTCGACGACCAGCCCGGGGCGGGCCGACACGCGGGGATAGGCCGTGCGGCGGCCGCGTCGGCCCTCGGGGTCGAGCGGCTCGGGGCGGAGGCGCGGCGTCGACATCGCGCCGACAGTAGCCAGCGCCGCATGGTGGTCAGGCGGTGCCGGCGCGGGGGTCGGGGAGCTGGAGCACGGTCGCGAACGCCGCGGTCCAGTCGGCGTAGCCGCGGGTGCTCGGGTGGAAGCCGTCGGAGGCGAGCTTGCCCCGGCCGGGGCGGATGGTGCGGTTCACGTCGGCCACCGCCACCCCGTGGTCGTCGGCCAGGCGCAGCAGGTGGCGGTTGAGCAGCCGCGACCGCGCCGCCAGCGCCCCCTCGGGCACGGTGGCGATCACCGCCGGGGCCGGCAGGCGGGGCACGAGCCGGCGCAGGTCGTCGCGGGCGGGACCGATGCGCAGCCCCCAGAACACGTCGTTGGTGCCGACGGCGCACGCCACCAGGTCGGGTCGACGCGGTGCCGCCTCGAGGGCGGCGAGCTGCCGGTCGACGACGTCGGCCACCTTGGCGCCCGAGCGCGACCAGTTGGCCACCACCCACTCGGTGCCGTCACGGGCGGTCAGCAGCGCGCGCAGCTGACCGGCCCACCCCCGGGTGTGGTGATCGGCGCCGACCCCCTGGCCGGTCGAGTCACCGAGGACCGCGAGCAGGGGCGCGTCGCTGCGGAACAGCGCCGCCTCGGTGGCCTCCGTCCAGGCCGTGGCGTAGGGCTCCACCTGATCGGTGACGGCGCGGATCCCCGGGACGACCGCCGAGAGCACGCGGAGGGGCGAGGGAGCTGGCACCCCACGAGTGTGGTGGCCCGGCCGGCGGTTCCCACACCCGACCCCGAGCTGGGGCTCGTGAGACGGCGGGTCCCGGACCGGGCGGCGCAGCCGTCGCCGTACGCTGCCGGGGTGATCCTCGTCGACGTCGAGCGGGCCTCGATGCACCGCCCCGGCCGACCGCTGTTCGACGACCTGTCGGTCACCCTCGCGAGCGGCGACCGGCTCGGCATCGTCGGGCTGAACGGCACCGGCAAGTCGACGCTCCTGCGCGTCCTGGCCGGCCAGATCGAGCCCGAGTCGGGTGTCGTGCGGCGCGGCCGCGACACCCGCGTGGCGATCCTCGACCAGGAGGCCGCCCTGCCGGCGGGCACCGCGCTCGCCGCCGTCGGCGAGTCGTGGGAGGCCGAGGCGGTGCTCGAGCGCCTGGGCATGGGGCCCCACGCCCAGCGCGACGTGGCCGTCCTGTCCGGCGGCCAGGCCAAGCGGGTGGCGCTGGCCCGCACCCTGGTGTCGCCGGCCGACCTGCTCATCCTCGACGAGCCCACCAACCACCTCGACATCGACGGCATCGCCTGGCTCGAGGACCGGTTGGCCGGCTTCACCGGCGGCCTGGTGCTCGTCACCCACGACCGCCACCTGCTCGACCGGGTCACCACCCGCATCCTCGAGCTCGACCGGGGCCGGGGCTACGTGCACGAGGGCGGCTACGCGTCCTACCTCGAGGCCCGGGCCGAGCGCGAGGAGCGCGCCGCCGACGCCGAGTCGACCCGGCGCAACCTGGCGCGGCGCGAGCTGGCGTGGCTGCGGCGGGGCGCACCGGCCCGCACCCGCAAGCCCAAGGCCCGCATCGAGGCGGCCACCGCCATCGTGTCGGGCCGGGCCGAGGCCGCGGCCCGCCCCGACGAGCTCGACCTGCACTTCGGCACGCCCCGCCTGGGCGACCAGGTGGTCGAGCTGCACGGCGTCGGCCACCGCTTCGACGACGGCCCCTGGCTGTTCCGCGGGGTCGACCTGCTGCTCGACCCCCGCGAGCGGTTGGGCATCGTGGGGGTGAACGGCACCGGGAAGTCGACCCTGCTCGACATCATCGCCGGGCGGATCACCCCCGCCGAGGGTCGGGTGGTCACCGGCAGCACCGTCTCGCTCGCCTACCACGACCAGATGGTGCGCCAGCTCGACCCCACCGCCCGGGTGCGCGAGGTCGTCGCCGGACCGAGCCGCGCCCCCGACTGGTCCGACGCGCGGCTCCTCGAGCGCTTCTGGTTCGACACCGACACCCAGTGGGCGCCCGTCGAGCTGCTCTCCGGGGGCGAGCGCCGCCGCCTGCAGCTGCTCACGGTCCTGGCCGCCAAGCCCAACGTGCTGCTCCTCGACGAGCCCACCAACGACCTCGACGTCGACACCCTCCGGGTGCTCGAGGACTTCCTCGACGAGTGGCCCGGCGCCCTCGTGGTCGTGTCGCACGACCGGGCGTTCCTCGAGCGCACCGTCACCGACGTCGTGGTCCTCGAGGGC
>DATHSN010000052.1:0-19388 GCA_035464115.1 Acidimicrobiales bacterium
CCCGCTGCGCCGCCCGCTGCGCGGGGCCCGACCACCGCGTGCGCCACCGCTGCGCCACCCGCTGCGCCGCCCGACCACCGCAGCGCCGGGCCCGACCCCGAACCTGCCCTCGCAAGCGTCGGAACCCGACGTCCAGGAGCGCACCTTCCGGCGGCGACGCCCCCCACCACCGAACCTGCCCTCCCAGGCGTCGGAACCCGACGCTCACGAGAGCATCCCCCCTGGGGTCCGTACGAGCCGACCGGCCGCCCTCGGGGACGCTTCCATCTCGAATGTCACACCCCGTGGGTCCACTTGCTCCATGGACCTCGACGAGCTCATCGACCGCACCGCCCATGCCCATCACGGACTCGTCAGCCGCGCCACCCTCCTCCGGGCCGGCGCATCGGCGTCGGCCATCGACCGCCGTCTGCGGGCCGGGCGCCTGGTCCGCGTCGCTCCAGGGCTGATGCGGCTCCGGTCCGCGCCACTGACCGTCGAGAGCGTCGCGCTCGCCGGTGTGCTCGCCTCGGGGCCGACCGCGGTGGCGTCGCACCGGACCGCGGCGCACCTGCTCGGCCTCGACGGCTGCGGTCCGCCCGAGGGCCGTCCCGAGGTCACCGTCGTCCGCCCGGCTCACGGCTCGTCCCGGCTCGCCGTGGCGCACCAGACCGTCGAGCTGCGGCGGGGCGACCGCACCGACGTGCGCGGCGTCCCGGTGACGCGGGTCGAGCGGACCCTGATCGACCTCGCAGGCGTGCTCCCTCCGCCCGCGCTCGAGTCGGTCCTCGACGCCTCGCTCCGCGACGGGCGCACGAGCAGCCACCGGATCCAGGACCGACTCCGGCGCGACGGCCAGGGGCGACGCGGCTCGGCGCTGCTCGCGGAGCTGCTCGGGATCGGGCCGCGCCCCGAGAGCTGGCTCGAGCGCCGCATCCGCGAGATGTTGCGCGACGCCGGGGTGCCGGCCCCCGACCTCCAGCACGTCGTGCGCGGCGACGACGGCACGATCCGGCGCATCGATCTCTCGTGGTTCGCCGGCGGGGTGCTGGTGGAGGTCAGCGGCCACGCCACCCACTCGACCCGTCGCGAGCGCCAGCGCGACCGGCACCGGGCGAACCTGGCCGTGTTGGAAGGGCGGACGCTCCTCGAGTTCACCTACGAGGACGTCACCGAGCGACCGCACCACGTCGTCGGCCTGATCACCCGGGCACTGGAGCTCCACCTCACGGGACGTGCCCCGGCGGCCTGAGCCACCCGCCCACCCCCATGCTGCGGAACCTGCCCTCGGGAGCGTCGACCTCCGACGCTCCGGAGCGCACCCTCGGCGAGCCGAGCCCGATCGCCCGAGAACCTGCCCTCGGGAGCGTCGATCTCCGACGCCCCCGAGCGCACCCTGGACGGGCAGGGCCCCGATCGCCGGAGCCGGCACGGGTCGAGGACGCACCGACGCGACGGCGCCCTAGCCTCGTCGCCATGACCGCCATCGACGACACCGGCATCGCCGACGACGACCTCACCGCGGCCCACGTGGCCTGGGACCTCGAGCCCCTGCTCGGCGGGCCGACCGGCCCCGAGGGGGTCGACGAGCTGCTCGCCGCCGCCGATCGCCTCGCCGCCCAGCTCGCTGCCCGCCGGGGCCAGATCGCCGACCTCGACAGCGCCGGGCTCGACACCTTCATGCGCGAGATGGCCGAGCTCGAGGAGGCCGTCGGGCGTGCCGGGTCCTACGCCGGGCTGCGGTTCGCGGTCGACACCGCCGACCCCGCCGTCGGCGCCCTCATGCAGCGGGTCCAGGAGCGCTCCACCACCATCGCCACCACGCTGCTGTTCTTCGAGCTCGAGTGGGCGGCGCTCGCCGACGACCGGGTCGACGAGCTCCTCGCCGACGAGCGGCTCGCGTGGTGCGGCCACCACCTGCGCTCGATCCGTCGCTACCGCGACTTCCTCCTCACCGAGCCCGAGGAGAAGATCCTCACCGAGAAGTCGGCCACCGGGCGCTCGGCGTGGACCCGGCTGTTCAGCGAGCTGAGCTCGGCGATCACCGTCGAGCTCCCCGACGCCGACGGCGGCACGCGCCCGGCCAAGCTCGAAGAGGCGCTGTCACGGCTCGGCGATCCCGACCGCGAGGTCCGGCGCGCCGCCGCCGAGGCGGTCACCGCCGGGCTGGCCCCGGGGCTGCGCACCCGGGCGTTCGTGTTCAACACCCTGTTGCACGACAAGGCGGTCGACGACCGCCTCCGCGGCTACCCCACGTGGATCACCAGCCGGAACCTGGCCAACGAGGCCACCGACGAGTCGGTCGAGGCGCTGGTCGAGTCGGTGAAGGGCCGCTACGACATCCCGCAGCGGTGGTACTCGCTCAAGGCCCGCATCCTCGGGGTCGACCGGCTGGCCGACTACGACCGCATGGCGTCGGTGGCCAGCTCCGAGGCCCGCATCGGCTGGTCGGCGGCCCGCGACCTGGTGCTCGACTCGTACCGCTCGTTCTCCCCCGACATGGCCGACGTCGCCGACCGGTTCTTCACCGAGGGCTGGATCGACGCGCCGGTGCGCGACGCCAAGCGGCCGGGGGCGTTCTGCGCCTACACCGTCCCGTCGCACCACCCGTACCTGATGCTCAACTGGACCGGGCGCCGGCGCGACGTGCTCACCCTCGCCCACGAGCTCGGCCACGGCCTGCACGCCTGGTTGGCCCGCGACCAGGGCGTGTTCCACCAGGCGACGCCCCTCACCCTCGCCGAGACCGCGTCGGTGTTCGGCGAGACGGTCACGTTCGGTCGGTTGCTCGACGCCACCTCCGACCCGGGCGAGCGCCTCGCCCTGCTCGCCGAGAGCATCGAGGGCGCCATCGCCACCGTGTTCCGCCAGACGGCCATGAACCAGTTCGAGGCCGCCGTGCACACCGCACGGCGCGACGAGGGCGAGCTGTCGGTCGAGCGGTTCGGCGAGCTGTGGGCGGCGACACAGGCCGACATGCTCGGCGACTCGATCGAGATCACCGAGGGCTACCGCACCTGGTGGTCCTACATCCCGCACTTCATCGGCACACCCGGCTACGTCTACGCCTACGCCTACGGCCAGCTCCTCGCCCTGTCGGTCTACGCCCGCTACGAGGAGCAGGGCGGCGACTTCGTCCCCCGCTACCTCCACCTGCTCTCGGCCGGGGGCTCGCTGCCCCCCGAGGAGCTGGGACGCATCGTCGGCTGCGACCTGGCCGACCCCGGGTTCTGGGACGCGGGCCTGGGCATCGTCGAGCAGCAGCTCGACGCCGCCGAGAGCGCCGCCCACGAGGCGGGACGGCTGTGACCGAGCCGTCCCCCACCGAGCCGTCCCCCACCGAGGCCGACGCCGGCACCGAGTCCGGCCACGGCTCCAGCGCCGACCCCAGCCCCGCCGCGGTGGTCGCCCGGCTGCGGCACCGCTTCGCCACCGGGGACACCCGCCCGCTGGTGTGGCGGCGCGAGCAGCTGGTGAACCTCCGACGGCTCCTCACCGAGCACGAGGACCGACTCACCGCGGCGCTGAGCGCCGACCTCGGCAAGTCGGCGTTCGAGGGCTACCTCACCGAGATCGCGTTCTGCGTGAACGAGATCGACCACGTGCTCAAGCACCTCGAGGAGTGGAGCGAGCCCGAGCGGGTGCGCCTGCCGGTCACCCAGCGGCCCGGCCGCGCCGAGGTCCGCCGTGAGCCCCTCGGGGTCGTGCTCGTCATCGCGCCGTGGAACTACCCGGTGCAGCTGCTGGTGCTCCCCCTCGCCGCGGCCGTGGCGGCGGGCAACTGCGTGGCCGCCAAGCCGTCCGAGCTGGCGCCGGCCACGTCGGCGGAGCTGGCCCGGCTCATCCCCCAGTACCTCGACACCGAGGCGGTCGCCGTCGTCGAGGGCGCCGCCGACGTGGCCACCGCCCTGCTCGACCAGCGCTGGGACCACGTGTTCTTCACCGGGTCCACCCGCGTCGGCCGCGTCGTCATGCAGGCCGCGGCGAAGCACCTCACGCCCGTCACCCTCGAGCTCGGGGGCAAGAGCCCCGCCATCGTCGATCGCAGCGCCCGCCTCGACGTGGCCGCGCGCCGCATCGCCTGGGGCAAGTTCCTCAACGCCGGCCAGACCTGCATCGCCCCCGACTACGTCCTCGTCGACGAGGCGGTCGCCGACCGCTTCGTCGCGCACCTCACCGAGTCGATCCACGCGTTCTACGGCGACGATCCGTCGCAGAGCCCCGACTACGCCCGCATCGTGAGCGACCGCCACCTGCGCCGACTCGCCGAGCTGCTCGACAACGCCGACCACGAGGTCGTGGTCGGCGGTCGCGTCGACCCCGACGACCGCTACATCGCGCCCACCGTGGTGCGCGGGGTCGACCTCGCGTCGCCGCTCATGGCCGAGGAGATCTTCGGGCCGATCCTGCCCGTGGTCGAGGTGGCCTCGATCGACGAGGCCGTCGGCATCGTCGACGGGCGCGAGCACCCGCTCGCCCTCTACGTGTTCGCCGAGGACGACCAGGCGGTCGAGACGGTGCTCGCCGGCACCGCGTCGGGCGGCGCCTGCGTCAACCACACGCTCGTCCACCTCGGGGTGCCCGACCTGCCCTTCGGCGGCGTCGGGGAGAGCGGCATGGGCGCGTACCACGGCCGGACCGGCTTCGAGACCTTCAGCCACCGCCGCTCGGTGCTGCACAAGGCCACCCGCCCCGACCCGTCGGTGCTGTACCCCCCGTACGGGCGGTGGACGGAGAAGCTGATCCGGGCCGCGACCTGACCTCGGGCCACCACCGCCGGGGCGCGTAACATCGGGGCCGACGACACGACGAGAGGGGAACCGTGGACGTCTCTCCGTCCGCCCGCTGGTACCGGGTGGCCAGCGCGCTGGTGGTCCTCGGCCTCGCGGGTGCGGCCGCGTGGGCGATCTACGCCATCTCCAACCAGACCGACACGGTCAACGCCCACGTGCGCCTGCCGTCCGTGTCCGGCACCACCGTCACCATCGACGAGGCCGGGACCTACACCGTGTGGGCCGGATCGAGCTGCGGTGGGTTCTGCCCACCCGAGTCGCCGGCCGACTACCGCCGTCACCTCACCGTCGGCTTCACCGGCGACGACGGCCCGCTCGCCCTCGAGGCGTTCCCGGGCGACTCCCGCTACAACATCGGCACCGGCCGCCAGGGCCGCGCCGTGTGGCTGCTCGAGGTCGACCGACCCGGCGAGTTCCGCTTCGAGCGGGCCTCCGACGGCGAGATGCGCTCGCCACCGCTCTACCTCGGCGCGGGGGAGGGTCTGCCCGCCAACGTGTTCCCCGCCGTCTGGCTGATCCTCGCGGCAGGAGTCGGTGGTGGGGCGGCGCTCGCCACCGTGGTGTGGCGGCGGCGAGCGTCGGCGTTCGACGCCCAGGCCGCCGCGGCCGGGGCCGACCGCTGACCCGCGCCGACCCCGCGCCGTCCCGCGTCGACACGCCGCGGCGCGCCGGCACGACCCCGCCGTGGCTCAGCCGATGACGGAGCGGTAGAGATCGACGGTGCGCGTGGCCACCTCGGGCCAGGCGAACCCGTCGAGCACCCGCCGCCGACCGGCCTCGCCCATGCGGCGGGCGTCGTCGGGGCGGTCGAGCAGGTCGTTGATGGCCTCCGCCAGCTCGGCCACGAACCGGGCGGGGTCGGCGGGCTCGCCGTAGGGGTCGTCGCCCCGCTCGAGCTCGACGAGGTGGCCGGTCTCGCCCTCGACCACGATCTCGGGGATCCCACCGGTGCGGGAGGCGACGACGGGGGTGCCGCACGCCATGGCCTCGACGTTGATGAGCCCGAACGGCTCGTAGACCGACGGGCACGCGAACACCGTCGCGCCCGACATGAGCGCGACGACGTCGGCCCGCTCGACCATGTCGTCGATCCACACCACCCCGCCGTGGCGCTCGCGGGCGGCCGCCACCTTGGCCTCCATCTCGGCGCCGATGGCAGGGGTGTCGGGCGCCCCCGCGCACAGCACCACCTGGGTGTCGGGCCGGAGGTGGGGGATGGCGTCGACGAGGTGGGTGACGCCCTTTTGCCGGGTGATCCGTCCGACGAAGAGCACGTAGGGCCGGTCGGGGTCGATGCCGTAGCGCGCCAGGACGGGGCCGGCGGGCACCGGCCGGTAGGTGTCGGTGTCGATCCCGTTGTGGATCACGTGGACCCGGTCGGGGTCGAGGCCGGGGTAGACGCGCAGGATGTCGTCGCGCATGCCGCCCGACACCGCGATGATGGCGGCCGCCGCCTCGAACGAGGTGCGCTCGCACCACGACGACACCGCGTAGCCCCCGCCGAGCTGCTCGGCCTTCCACGGCCGCAGTGGCTCGAGCGAGTGGGCGGTGACCACGTGGGGGATGTCGTACATCATCGCCGCCAGGTGACCGGCGAGGTTGGCGTACCAGGTGTGGGTGTGGACCAGGTCGACGCCGTCGAGCGCGCCGGCGATGGCCAGGTCGGCCGACACGGTGCCGAGCGCCGCCGACTGGGGACGGGACGGGTCGACGAGGGCGTCCCACGGCTGGTAGGTGCCGACCACGAGCGGCGACGGGCGCGGCTCGCCGAAGGCGTGGACCTCGACGTCGACCCCCTCGGCCCGGTCGAGCTCGGCCGCCAGGTACTCGGCGTGCACGCCGGCGCCGCCATAGACCTCGGGCGGGAACTCGCGGGTGACGATCGCGACGCGCACGGGCGCCCTAGCTCGGAGGGACGGGCTGGTGCTTGCCGACCACCACGACACCGCCGTCGCTCACCGCGAACCGCTGGGCGTCGACGACCGGGTCGACACCGATGCGGGCGCCCGCGGGGACCACGACGCTCTTGTCGATGATCGCCTTGCGCACGATCGCGCCCGGTCCCACCCGCACGTCGTGCATGAGCACCGAGTCCTCGACGACGGCGCCGGCTTCGACGTGCACACCGGGCGACAGCACCGAGCGGCGCACGGTGCCACCCGACACGATGGCGCCGGCGCACACGATGGAGTTGACGGCCATGCCCCGACGCCCGTCCTCGTCGAACACGAACTTCGCCGGCGGCAGCGACCCCACCGCGGTGAGGATCGGCCACTCGCGGTTGTAGAGGTTGAACACCGGGTGCACGTCGACGAGGTCCATGTGCGAGTCGTAGAACGAGTCGAGCGTGCCGACGTCGCGCCAGTAGTGGCGATCGCGGTCGGTGGCGCCGGGCACCTCGTTGCCGGTGAAGTCGTAGGCGTGGGCGACGCCGGAGTCGACGAGCAGCGGGATGACGCTGCCGCCGACGTCGTGCGCCGAGCCGGGATCGAGGGCGTCGGTGTGCAACACGTCGAGCAGGGTCTCGGTGCTGAAGATGTAGTTGCCCATGGATCCCAGCACCATCGACGGGTCGTCGTCGAGCCCCTCGACCTCGGTGGGCTTCTCGCGGAAGCGCCGGATCCGGGTGCCCTCGGCCATCTCGAGCACGCCGAACTGGTGGCTCTGCTCGACCGGCACCCGCAGGGCGGCGACGGTGACCCCGGCCCCGCTGGCCACGTGCTGGTCGACCATCTGGCGGGGGTCCATCCGGTAGATGTGGTCGGCGCCGAAGACGAGGATGTAGTCGGGCTCCTCGTCGTTGATGATGTTGACGTTCTGGAAGATGGCGTCGGCCGAGCCGGCGAACCAGAACGGGCCCCGCCGCATCTGGGCCGGCACCGTGGTGACGTAGTTGCCGAGCAGCGTGGACAGCGGCCAGGTGCGCGAGACGTGCACGTCGAGGCTGTGGCTCTTGTACTGGGTGAGCACCACGATGCGCCGGTAGCCGGCGTTCACCAGGTTCGACAGGACGAAGTCGATGAGGCGGTAGTGACCGCCGTAGGGCACCGCGGGCTTGGCCCGATCGGCGGTGAGCGGTGCCAGGCGCTTGCCCTCGCCCCCGGCGAGCACCATGCAGAGCACCCTCGATGGATCCACCATGCGGCCGTCACCCTACTCGTTCCGACGGCGGCCGGAGACAGCCCTACCAGGAACGCAGCGTGGCCACCTACACTCCCAGCGTGGAGAACTGGCCCGGCGCAGCCCAGCCTCTCGGCGCCACCTACGACGGCACCGGAACGAACTTCGCGGTCTTCTCGGAAGCGGCCGAGGCGGTCGAGCTGTGCCTGTTCGACGACGACGGCGTCGAGACCCGCGTCGAGCTGCGCGAGATCACCGCGCTGCACCACCACGTCTACCTGCCGGGGGTCGGCCCGGGACAGCGCTACGGCTACCGGGTCCACGGGCCGTGGGAGCCGGGCCGGGGCCTGCGCTGCAACCCCGCCAAGCTGCTCCTCGACCCCTACGCCACCGCGGTCGAGGGCGAGATCCGCTGGGACGCCGCCGTGTTCGACCACCCCCTCGGGGGGTCCACCGACGTGCGCGACGACCGCGACTCGGCGCCGTTCGTGGCCCGGTCGGTCGTCACCTCACCGTGGTTCGACTGGGCCGAGGACCGCCCGCCGCGGGTCCCCACCGACGAGACCAC
This sequence comes from Acidimicrobiales bacterium, assembly GCA_035464115.1. GTDB lineage: Bacteria > Actinomycetota > Acidimicrobiia > Acidimicrobiales > SKKL01 > DATHSN01. Next base: position 8,461 of record DATHSN010000052.1, read on the forward strand.
CATCTACGAGCTGCACGTGAAGGGCTTCACCGCGTCGCACCCGCAGGTGCCCGAGCGGGTGCGGGGCACCTACGCGGGGCTCGCCGAGCCGGCCAGCATCGAGCACCTGCGGCGCCTCGGCGTCACCGCCGTCGAGCTCATGCCGGTGCACCAGTTCATCCACGACCACGCGCTGCACCAGCGAGGGCTGCGCAACTACTGGGGCTACAACTCCATCGGGTTCTTCGCCCCGCACAACGACTACGCGGCCACCGGCCAGCGGGGTCAGCAGGTGCAGGAGTTCAAGGCCATGGTCAAGGCCCTGCACGCGGCCGACATCGAGGTGATCCTCGACGTGGTCTACAACCACACCGCCGAGGGCAACCACCTCGGGCCGATGCTGTCGTTCCGCGGCCTCGACAACCAGGCCTACTACCGCCTCGACCCCGCCGACCCGCGCCGCTACGTCGACTACACGGGCACCGGCAACACGATGAACATGCGGCACCCCCACGTGCTGCAGCTCATCATGGACTCGCTGCGCTACTGGGTCACCGAGATGCACGTCGACGGGTTCCGCTTCGACCTCGCCGCCACCCTCGCCCGCGAGCTGCACGACGTCGACCGGCTGTCGGCGTTCTTCGACCTCATCCAGCAGGACCCCGTGGTGAGCCGGGTGAAGCTCATCGCCGAGCCGTGGGACCTGGGCGCCGGCGGCTACCAGGTGGGCAACTTCCCGCCGATGTGGTCGGAGTGGAACGGCCGCTACCGCGACACCGCCCGCGACTACTGGCGGGGCGCCCCCGCCACCCTCGCCGAGTTCGCGTCGCGCTTCACCGGCAGCTCCGACCTCTACGAGACGAGCGGGCGGCGGCCCCACGCCTCGATCAACTTCATCACTGCCCACGACGGCTTCACCCTGCTCGACCTGGTGAGCTACGAGCGCAAGCGCAACGAGGCCAACGGCGAGGGCAACCGCGACGGCACCGACGACAACCGCACGTGGAACTGCGGGGTCGAAGGCCCGAGCGACGACCCCGAGGTGGTCGAGCTGCGGGCCCGCCAGCGCCGCAACATGCTCGCCACGCTGCTGCTCTCCCAGGGCGTGCCGATGCTGCTCGCCGGCGACGAGCTGGGCCACACCCAGGGCGGCAACAACAACGCCTACTGCCAGGACAACGAGGTCGCCTGGATCGACTGGGACGCCAAGGACACCGAGCTGCTCACGTGGGTCCGCTCCTTGATCCGGCTGCGGGCCGAGCACCCCGTGTTCCGGCGCCAGCGCCACTTCTCCGGGCGCAGCCCCGAGGGCACCGACGCGCTCGACATCGGGTGGTTCACCCCGGCCGGCGAGCCGATGGCGCTGCGCGACTGGCAACAGGGTCTCGCCCACGCGTTGAGCGTGTTCCTGAACGGCGAGGGCATCACCGACCGGGGCCCACGTGGCGAGCGGATCGTCGACGACAGCTTCTTCGTGCTGTTCAACGCCGCACCCGATCCGGTGGGCTTCACCATCCCCGTGGGTCCGTTCCCGAAGCGCTGGGAGGTGGTGTTCGACACCGCCGACCGGCGCCCCCCCGATCTGCGGGCGGGCGCCGGCCTCATCGTGCTGTCGGGCGGGCACATCCTGCTCGGTGCCCGCTCGGTGGTGCTGCTCCAAGAGGAGCGGTAGCGCCTACTCGGCGTCGCCGTCGGGGGCCAGGAAGAGCACGCCGAGCGGCGGCAACGTGAGGTTCACCGAGTGGTACCGGCCGTGGCTCGGCACCGGCCGCGCGTCGACGCCGCCGAAGTTGCCGACGCCGCTCCCCCCGTAGTCCTCGGCATCGCTGTTGAGCACCTCGGCCCAGTGACCGCCCCGCGGCACCCCGAGCTGGTAGTCGTGGCGGACGACCGGCGTGAGGTTGACGACCACCATCGTGGCCTCGCCGCCGGTGCCCCAGCGCAGGAACGCCAGCACACCGTTGTCGGCGTCGCTCGCCTCGACCCACTCGAAGCCGCTGGCCTCGCAGTCCTGGGTGTGCAGCGCCGGGTCGCTGCGGTAGCGGGCGTTGAGGTCGTGGAGCCAGCGCGACACGCCGGCGTGGTCGTGCACGTCGAGCAGCGGCCAGTCGATCGACGCCTCGTGGTTCCACTCGGTCCACTGGCCGATCTCGCCGCCCATGAACAACAGCTTCTTGCCGGGCTGGCCCCACTGGTAGCCGTAGAGCAGGCGCAGGTTGGCCAGCTGCTGCCAGCGGTCGCCGGGCATCTTCGAGAGCAGTGACCCCTTGCCGTGCACGACCTCGTCGTGCGACAGCGGCAAGGTGTAGTTCTCGGTGGCGTAGTAGATGCCCCGGAACGTGAGCTCGTGGTAGTGGTGCCGGCGGTAGATGGGGTCGCGCGACATGTGCTGGAGCGTGTCGTGCATCCAGCCCATGTCCCACTTGAACCCGAACCCGAGACCGCCGACGTAGGTGGGCCGCGAGACCATCGGCCAGGCGGTGGACTCCTCGGCGAAGGTCTGCACGTCGGGGAACTCGGTGTAGATGGCGGTGTTCATCTCCCGGAGGAGCTGGATGGCCTCGAGGTTCTCGCGCCCGCCGAACTCGTTGGGGATCCACTCGCCGGCCTTGCGGGAGTAGTCGCGGTAGAGCATCGACGCGACAGCGTCGACCCGGATGCCGTCGATGTGGTAGCGGTCGAGCCAGGAGATGGCGCTCGAGATGAGGAACGCCCGCACCTCGTGGCGCCCGTAGTTGAAGATGGCGCTCTCCCAGTCGGGGTGGAACCCGAGGCGGGCGTCGGCGTGCTCGAACAGGTGCGTGCCGTCGAACTCGGCGAGGCCGTGGGCGTCGTTGGGGAAGTGCGACGGCACCCAGTCGACGATGACCCCGAACCCCCGCTCGTGGAGGTGGTCGATCATGGCCATGAGGTCCTGCGGGGTGCCGTAGCGGCTCGACGGGGCGAAGTAGCCGGTGCTCTGGTAGCCCCACGACCCGTAGAACGGGTGCTCCATGACGGGCAGCAGCTCGACGTGGGTGAACCCGTTGGCCTCGAGGTGGTCGGCGAGCGGGCCGGCGATCTCGCGGTAGGTGGGGAACCGGCCCTCCGACGCCGCCACCTTGCCCCACGACCCGAGGTGCATCTCGTAGATCGAGATGGGGGCGTCGAGGCCCTGGCGGGCGCCGCGCTCGGCCAGCCAGGCGTCGTCGTTCCACTGGTAGCGCAGATCCCACACCACCGAGGCGGTGTTGGGCGGCACCTCGGCCATGGTGGCGAACGGGTCGGCCTTCTCGAGCTCGTCGCCCGACGGCGCGGTGATGCGGTACTTGTAGATCGCCCCGGGCCCGATGCCGGGGATCCAGCCCTCCCAGATCCCCGAGCTGCCGCGCGCCGACAGCGGGTCGGCGCCGGGCGACCACTGGTTGAAGTCGCCGATGACCGACACGGCGCGGGCGCTCGGCGCCCACACCGCGAAGTACGTGCCCGGCTGGCCCTCGTGCTCGAGCGGGTGGGAGCCGAGGCGCTCGTGGAGCCGGCGGTGGGTGCCCTCGTTGAAGAGGAACAGGTCGTGGTCGCCGAGCAGGGTCGGACGATCGGTGGGCAGGTCGGACGTGGAGCTCATGAGCTCTCCTCCGGTGGGAGCGGGCGGCGGCGGGCGAGGGCGTCGAGCGGGGCGACCACCTCGGGATCGGCGAAGGCGTCGTCGACCGAGCGGGTGGCCCGGCGGCGCCAGTTGGGGCGTTCGATGTGGGTGCCCGGCACGTTCTGGGGCCGGTCCTCGAGCCACAGGTCCTCGAGCGTGGCCAGCACCACCTGGGCGTCGGAGGCGCCGAGCCACTCGAGGGCGGCGGCGAGGGCCGCTCCGGGTTCGGCGGGCACGTCGTGGCCCAGGTCGCGGCCGAGCACGCGCGCCAGCGCCGCGTTGCTGTGCTGGCGCTCGGGCAGCTCGCGTGCGACCTCGTCGGCGTCGATGAGGCCGAGCTCGCGGCGCAGCTCGATGTCGGCCCCGGCCCAGTAGCCGGCGAACGTCGGCAGGTCGTGGGTGTTGAGGCTGGCGACCGTGGCCGGCGTGGGCGCGGGGAGCTCGTCGCGCTCGACCGGGCCCCACGTCTCGAACTGCAGCTCGTACATGCCGAGCATGCCCCAGCGGTCCATGGCGGCGTTGATGTCGTCGGTGACGGTGCCGAGGTTCTCCCCGACGACCGCGGCGCGCGCCCGCCACGACTCGATGGCGACCACCGCGAACAGCTCCTCGGTGGGGTACCGCACGTAGACGCCGTCGGTGGCACCCGCGCCCTCGGGGATCCACCACAGGCGCTCGAGCGACATGAGGTGGTCGATGCGCAACAGGCCGGTGTGGCGGACGTGCAGCCGGGTGGCGAGCATGAGCTCGCGGTGGCCGTGGCGGCGGATCTGCGTGGGGTGCGGAGGTGCGAAGCCCCAGTTCTGCCCGGCGCTGAAGAAGTCGTCGGGGGGTGCGCCGGTGGCGGTGCCGGCCGCGAACAGCGCCGGGTCGGTCCAGGTGTCGAACCCGGCCGGGTGGGCGCCGAGGGGCAGGTCGAGCGCCAGCGCCTGACCCCGGGCCCCGAAGTCGGCGGCGAGGTCGCCGACCTGGCGATCGACGGCCCACTGGGCGTAGCGGTGGCGGGCGACCACCGCGGGGTCGACGTCGCGGTCGTCGATGGTGCCGCTGCGATTCGGCTCGGGCCACGCCGGCCAGCCCTCGCCGCGGCGATCCACGAGGGCGCGGAAGCGGGCGTAGGACTCGAGCTCGGGGTGCTCGACGGCGAAGCGCCGCAGCGCGGCCGCCGCCGGTCCGTCGGACACGACGAGATCGGCGACCAGCGCGTCGACGACCTCGTGGACGAGCGACACGGCGGCGCGGTGGTCGACCAGCGGGGCGTCGGCGAGCGCGGCGGCCGCCTCGGCGACGCGCGCCGACCCGAGCAGGGCGGCGGCGCGGGGGCTCTCGTCGAGCCCGGGGAGCCGCGTGGGGTCGAGGTAGAGCTCGTTCCACCAGCGCCGCGACACCGGCGAGTAGGGGCTCGGGTCGTAGGGCTCGTCGTGGAGGAAGGTGGCGAGCAACGGCAGCGTCGACACGACCCGACCACCGAGGGCGCCGACCCGGGCACCGAGGCGCCCGAGCTCGCCGAGGTGGCCGACCCCGAGGTGGTCGCGCCCGGCCTCGCCGGTGGGCACCAGCGCGTAGGTGGGGGCGAAGACCCCCCACCACCGCTCGCCGTCGGGGAGCTGGTGCAACCGGGGCGGGGCGCACAGCACGAGCGCGTCGCGCCCGGGCCCGCCGCCGTCGATCTGGAACCGGTGGTAGCCGACGTCGAGCCCCAACCCGGTGGTGATGCGGCGCACGGACCAGCGCCGTCCGTCGACCTCGCGCCCGTCGTGGGGCGCCACCGCGTCGAGGTCGACGACGCCGTGGTGGTCGGCCCCCTGCTCGGTGGTGAGCGTCCACTCGAGGCACCCGCCGCGCTCGGCGGGGAGCCGCACCTCGACCGCGAGCGGCGTGCCCGCGGTGGCGACGACCACCGGCTCGACCGCGTCGGCGACGCCCCGGCGGTCGAGGTCGCGGTGGGCGGCGGCGATGCCGTCGGCGAGATCGACGCCGAGCGTGCCCAGCACCGTGCGCAGGGTCGGCGCGCCCGCGAGGTGGTAGACGCCGTCGGTCGACCAGAACGCGGTCTGGATCCCTGCCCGCTCGGCCAGCCCGGCCAGCTCGTCGCGCTCGCTCACCGGCCCGGCACCTCGCCCAGCAGCTCGAGGATCGACCCGAGGGGGATGGTGGCCCAGTCGGGCCGGTAGCGCAGCTCGTAGCGCGCCTCGTAGAGCGCCTTCTCGAGGGTGTAGGAGTCGATGAGCAGGCGCAGCTCGTCGGGGTCGTCGGGCACGATGCCCGCCGGGCGGGCGATGTCGAGGTACCGGTGCAGGTAGACCGCCTCGACCCACCGGCGCCACAGCTCGCCCCACGCCGCGTAGCGCTCGAGCCCGTCGGCCTCGTCGCCGATCGCCCCGCGGGCCTGCTGCTCGAGCAGCGCGGCGCGCGCCGCGTAGTGGAACGAGCGGAGCATGCCCGCCACGTCGACCAGGGGAGACCGCTTGATGCGGCGCTCGCCGATGGGTCGCGAGGGCTCGCCCTCGAAGTCGATGATGACCACGTCGCGGCCGGTCCAGAGCACCTGCCCGAGGTGGTAGTCGCCGTGGATCCGGATCCGGGAGGCCTCGATGCGACCCGAGCGCACGAGCGCGATCCGGTCCATGAGCTCGGCCTCGCGGTCGAGCAGGCGGTGGGCCAGCTCGGCGGCCGCGGGGTCGAGCTGGTCGCGGCCGCGCCGGATCATCGCCAGCGTCGAGCGGACCTGGCCCCGGAAGCTCTGGTACAGCGAACGCTGGTAGAGGCCGGTGAACCCCACCGGGGTGAACGCCTCGTCGGGCACGCCGGCGAGGCTCATGTGCATCTCGGCGGTGCGCTGGGCGAGGAGACCGGCGGTGTCGAGGTACGTGCCGATGAGGGTGGCGATCTCGTCGGGCACGTCGATCGCGTCGACCGTGAGCGGGTCGGGCGGCGCGGGGAGGTCGGACGCGCCACCGTCGAGGTGGGCGACGTCGTCGTAGAAGCGGGCCAGCACGTCGAGGGTGTGGCGCCAGGTGTCGCCCTCGTTGGCGGTGAAGCGGTGCGCCATGGCCAGGGTCATGGGGCCGGCCTTGCCCTCGTACTGCACGCCCCCGAGCAGCGCGGGGCTGTGCGCGAAGCCCTCCGCGGTGAGGGCCCGCCCCATCTCGAGGTCGGGGTTGATGCCGACGTCGAGCTTGCGGATCAGCTTGAGCATCACCTCGTCGCCGAACGCGACCGACGTGTTGCTCTGCTCGGCGCCGAGGAGCTTGGGGACCAGCTCGGCGCCGCGCAGGAGGCGCCGCAGGTCGCGGGTGCCCTCCCCCACCACCCGGCCGGTGGCGCCGGCGTGGGTGCGGCCGTTGGCCATGGTGACGAGCGTCTCGGTGACGACGTCGGCGTCGGCCACCGCGTCGATGAGCACGCCGATCTCGGCGTCGTCCTTCTCGATCCGGGCGATGACCGCGTCGCGCCGATAGGTGAGCAGCTCGGCGGCGCGCTCACCGGTGGCGGCGGCCACCGGCAGCAGGTAGTGCTCGCTGTCGGCCCCGACGTAGTCGACCTCGATGATCATGAGGTAGGCGCGGGGCTTGCGGCGCCCCACCGCCAGCGGCACCACATCGGTGACCTTCACGCCCCGCAGGTCGCGGTCCTTGCCCGCGAACCAGCGGCGGGCCATGAGGAACGACGGCAGGGCGCGCATCAGCGCGGAGCGCCCGGCCCCCGAGAGCAGGTCGTGCCAGTCGTTGCGGACCCGCAGCAGGGGCGGGTGGCCGTCGTCGGCCTCCTCGCCTTCGGGGACCATCGACTCGAGCGTGAACCAGAAGAACTGGTAGGGCCCGAGGGTGAGGTAGTACGGCAGCTCGCCGATGGGGGCGAAGCGGCTCTGGCCGAACATCTCGACGGGCCGGCTCCCGGCGTGGTCGCGCAGGTCGAGCTCGACCGCCTGGGCGTGGCGGCTGAGGTTGGCGACGACGAGGACCCGAGAGGTGGAGCCGTCGTCGTCGGTGAGCGAGCGGATGAACGCCAGGACCTTGTTGTTGTCGGGGTCGAGGAACGTGATGTCGCCGCGCCCGAACACCTTGTTGCGCTTGCGCAACGAGATGAGCCGCTGGGTCCACCGCAGCAGCGAGCTGGGGTTCTGCTGGGCGGCCTCGACGTTGACGGTCTCGTAGTGGTAGCCGGGGTCGATGATGGGCGGCAGGTAGAGCCGTTGCGGGTTGGCCTTGGAGAAGCCGGCGTTGCGGTCGGGGCTCCACTGCATCGGCGTGCGCACCGCGTCGCGGTCGCCGAGGTAGACGTTGTCGCCCATGGCGATCTCGTCGCCGTAGTAGACGACCGGTGTGCCCGGCAGGGAGAACAGCAGGGCGTTGAGCAGCTCGATCTTGCGGCGGTCGTTCTGCAGGAGCGGCGCGAGCCGACGGCGGATGCCGAGGTTGATCCGCATCTCGGGATCGTTGGCGTAGGCGCGCACCATGTAGTCGCGCTCCTCGTCGGTGACCATCTCGAGGGTGAGCTCGTCGTGGTTGCGCAGGAACATCGCCCACTGCGCGCCGGCGGGGAGCTCCGGGGTCTGCTCGAGGATGTCGACGATGGGCAGCCGGTCCTCCATGCGCGCCGCCATGTAGAGCCGGGGCATGACCGGGAAGTGGTAGTTCATGTGGCACTCGTCGCCGTCGCCGAAGTAGGCGGCCGCGTCCTCGGGCCACTGGTTGGCCTCGGCGAGGAACATGCGGTTGCGGAACTTGGCGTCGACGTGGGCCCGCAGGTCCTTCAGGAACTGGTGCGTCTCGGGCAGGTTCTCGCAGCTGGTGCCCTCACGCTCGAACAGGTAGGGCACCGCGTCGAGCCGCACCCCGTCGACGCCCATCTCGAACCAGCGGTCGAGCACCTTGAAGATGGCCGCCCGCACGTGGGGGCTCTCGAAGTTGAGGTCGGGCTGGTGGGAGTAGAACCGGTGCCAGAAGTAGGCGCCGGCGACCGGGTCCCACGTCCAGTTCGACGACTCGAAGTCCTGGAAGATGATGCGGGCGTCGCGGTAGCGATCGGGGGTGTCGCTCCACACGTAGAAGTCGCGCCACTTGGTGCCGGGCGCGGCGCGACGCGACCGCTGGAACCACTCGTGCTGGTCCGACGTGTGGTTCATCACCATCTCGGTGATGACCCGCATGCCCCGCCGGTGCGCCGCGTCGAGGAACGTGCGGAAGTCGCGCAGCGTGCCGTAGCTCGGGTTGACGCCCTCGTAGTCGGCGATGTCGTAGCCGTCGTCGCGCAGCGGCGACGGGTAGAACGGCATGAGCCACAGCGCGGTCACGCCGAGCTCGGCGAGGTAGTCGAGGCGTGAGGTGAGGCCCCGGAAGTCGCCGATGCCGTCGCCGTTGGAGTCGGCGAACGAGCGGACGTGCAGCTGGTAGATGACGCCGTCGCGGTACCACTCGGGATCGTCGACGAGGGTCGACACCGCGGGCTGGGCCGGGCTCACGCGAACGCCTCGAAGTCGTGCTCGGTGCGATGGGGACGGGCGACGGAGAACACGTGGGCAGGCATCCCTTGCGGGTCGAGGTCGACGTAGTTGTGCGGGCCCTGCCACCAGAACCGCTGACCGCCGAGCAGGTCGATGACCTCGACGCGGGCGTCGGGGTCGACCCCGAGCGCCTCGAGGTCGAGGTGCACCCACCCCGTCTGGCGGTGGTAGGCGTCGACGTTGACGACGCAGAGGACCACGTCGGTGCCGTCGGTGGACGACTTCGAGTAGCAGAGCAGCTCCTCGTTGTCGGTCGGGTGGAAGCGCAGGGTGCGGTCCTGCTGGAGGGCCGGGTGCTCGGCGCGCACCCGGTTCACGATGCCGATGAGCCCCGCCAGGCTGTGCTCGGCGTCGAGGTCCCAGTGCCGCAGCTGGTACTTCTCGGAGTCGAGGTACTCCTCGCTGCCGGGGCGCACGCCGCGGTGCTCGACCAGCTCGAAGGCCGGGCCGTAGATGCCGTAGTTCGCCGAGAGCGTGGCGGCGAGGATGAGCCGCTGGACGAACATGGGGCGCCCGCCGTGCTGGAGCTGCTCGGTGAGGATGTCGGGCGTGTTGGGCCAGGCGTTGGGGCGGAAGATGTCGACGACCGGCGGGGTGGTGAGCTCGGTGAAGTACTCGCGGAGCTCCCAGGCGCGCTGCCGCCAGGTGAAGTAGGTGTAGGACCAGGTGAAGCCGGCCTTGGCCAGCTGGTACATGACCTTGGGCCGGGTGAACGCCTCGGAGAGGAAGAGCACCTCGTGGTGCTCGTCCTTGACGGTGGTGATCAGCCACTCCCAGAAGCGGAACGGCTTGGTGTGGGGGTTGTCGACCCGGAAGATCTTCACCCCCCGGTCGATCCAGACGCGCACGACCTCGAGGAGCGCGTCCCAGAGCGCCTCCCAGTCGTCGGTCTCGAAGTCGATCGGGTAGATGTCCTGGTACTTCTTGGGCGGGTTCTCGGCGTACTGGATGGTGCCGTCGGGCCGGTGCCGGAACCACTGCGGGTGCTCGTGCACCCAGGGGTGGTCGGGGGTGCACTGGAAGGCGAGGTCGAGCGCCACCTCGAGACCGAGGTCGACGGCACGGGCCCGGAAGGCCTCGAAGTCGTCGAAGGTGCCGAGGTCGGGGTGGATGGCGGTGTGACCACCGTCGACGCCACCGATGCCCCAGGGGCTCCCGACGTCGTCGGGTGTGGCCTCGGTGGTGTTGTTGCGCCCCTTGCGGAACGTGGTGCCGATGGGGTGGATGGGCGGCAGGTACACCACGTCGAACCCCATCGAGGCCACGTAGGGCAGGCGCTCGGTGGCGTCGCGCAGGGTGCCGTGGCCCCCGGGCTCCGGGCCGGCCGAGCGGGGGAAGAACTCGTACCAGGACGAGTGCCCGGCCCGCTCGCGGTCGACGACCACGCCCAGGGTGCGTGGGTGGCGCATCATCGGCTCGCGGTCGGCCCAGCGCCGCATGAGCGCCACGAGCGCGTCGTCGTCGAGCAGCTCGCGCTCGCCGGCGGCGAGGCCGGCGGCGGCCTCCTCGAGCACCGCGGCATCGGCGCCAGTGGCCCGCTCGGCGGCGTCGGCGACCAGGCGGGCCCCGACCCGCAGCTCGACGGACACGTCCTGACCGGCGTCGACCTTGCGGCGCGTGCCGTGGCGCCACGATCCGAAGTGGTCGACCCAGCCGACCACCGTGTACTCCCAGCGGCCCTCGACGTCGGCGGTGAACGCACCAGCGAAGCGGTCGTTGACGAGGGGCCGCATGGCGATCTCGCGGACGGCCGCCACGCCCGGCGCCCGCACGAGGAGAGCGGCGGCGACCAGGTCGTGGCCGTCGGTGAAGACGTCG
>DATHSN010000053.1:0-8809 GCA_035464115.1 Acidimicrobiales bacterium
TGCTGGAGGTCTCGAGGCCGCCGCCGTCGTCGGCCCCGGCGGCCTCGTCTGCGGCAGCCGCCTCGGCGGCCTCGACGGCCTCGACCGTGTCCGCGCCGACCAGCTCAGCGGCGGTGGCCTCGTCGATCGGCTCGTCGTTGGAGTCGTACCACTGACCGTTCTGGTAGTAGGCCGGCACCGTCACCGTGCCCGCCGCCTCGCCCTGGGCCTCGCCGCCGAGGCCGGCGCCAGCCTGCCCGCCCCCCGCGGCCGCCCGGCCCCCGAATCCACCGGGCGCTGCGCCCACCGCGGCGGTCGCGCCCCCATCACCGGAACCGCCCGTGCCGGACCCCCCGCTCGAACCGCTGGTGCCGGCCACCGGGTTCACGATGGTCGGCCCGGAGGAGGTCTCGAACCCGCCGCCCAGGCCGCTCGTCGACCCGGTGCCGCCCGATCCGGAGCCGCCCGATCCCGAGCCCCCCGACGTGCCCTCGCCGCCGAAGCCCGGCCGGGTCGTCCCCGAGCCGCCCTCCGTCCCGGAGGTGCGCTCGTCGATCCGGTCACCGGCCAGGTCGCGCAGCCGGTCACCGGCCGAGCGGGTGTCGGCCGCTCCGGGCGGCGGCTGATCGGGGTTCATCTTGTCGTCGTGACCCGTGGCGTCGTCCGTGGCGTCGGTCCCACCCTGACCGGGCAGCCGGAACGTCGCCTGGATGCCACCCACCACCGAGCTGTCGGCGAGGGCGTCGCCGGCCCCCTCGATGGCATCGGCCAGGAGGTCGTCCGCCGCCGCCCCGGCGCGCCCGGCGGCGTCCATCAGCCCCTCGGTCACCTCCGACACGCTGCGGCCGGTGCGATCCGCGAAGCGCTCGGCCATCCGGGCGGCCTCGTCGAACCCGTCGCGGGCGGCGTTGGCGGCGTCGTCCACCAGCTTCCGACCGGCCTGGTCGGCCGACACCGCCAGGTCCTCGAGCCCCCGTCGGGCCGCTGCGGCGGCGCCGGTGATGCCGGCGTCGTCGACCGCCTGCTGGATCGGGTCCTGCTTGGCCTGCTCGATCGCCCCCGCCCAGTCGAACTCCTCGCCCGCCAGCTCCTGCTCGCCGGCCTGCTCCATGATCTCCCGGATCTTGTCGTGGGACAGGTCGGTGAGACCAGGGGCGACGTCACCCAAGAAGCCCTCCCGCGCCAGGTACGTGAAGCCGGCCTCGGAGTGGCGTAGCACGTCCTCGACCGGCAGCGGGCTGATGGTGTCGGCCCCGCTCGCCTGCGCGATCGCCGCCTTGGCGTCGAGATCACGCAGGTAGTCCCAGAGCTCGACCGGCGACAGGTCCTGGGTCTCCTGGGCGACCGCATCGGCGTCGCCCCCCATCGCGTCGACGATCGCCTCGATGCGCTCGGCGATCTCCCCGGAGTCGAGGACCTCCTCGAAGGCCTCCCGCAGCTCCGACTCCGACATGTTGTAGACGGTGTTGGCGTCGAATCGCTCGTCGCCGGCCTCGCCCAGCTCGCGCAGCGCCGTGCGCATGATCGCGATGCGCTCGTCGTGCTCGGCGCTGAGCCACTCCTCGACGGCGCTGCGGTAGTTCCTGGTCGACATCGCAGAGGCCTCCCCCGTGGTGCCCGCCCCACGGCCCCTGCCGCGCGACGGAAACGAGCTCCGTGTGACGTGGCGGCGCTGAGCGTAGTCAACTCCGGCGAGCGAGGGCGGGTTGAGCTCCCGCGCCCGGGCGACATCGCCTGGGTGAGCCCGCCGTCGACCACGAACACCTGACCGGTGACGCACCGGTTGCGCTCCAGGGGCGATCACGGCCTCGGCGCCGTCGTCGGGCGTGGCCCCGCACACCACGTGCAGTTCCGGTGTCCACACGGTGTCCACCCGGGCTCCGAGCACCCCTTCGGGGGTGGTCGGACGTCGCGTTTGCCCAGGTCAGAGGGGGTGGGCCCGGGTGGGATCGAACCACCGACCGAGCGATTATGAGTCGCCTGCTCTGACCACTGAGCTACGGGCCCGGGACCGGTGGTTCTTCAGCTCCGGGGGTGGGGCTCGAACCCACGACCCACTGATTAACAGTCAGTTGCTCTGCCAGCTGAGCTACCCCGGAAGGACCTGGTGAGGATAGCAGCGGCCCCAGGGGGGATTGACCGCACCGCCGAGCGGGCAGACTGGACGCCATGAAGTTCCGCAGCGGTCTCATCATCGGCTTCTCCCTCGGCTACTACTTCGGTTCCAAGGCCGGCCGGGAGCGGTATCGCCAGCTCAACGCCCTCCTCGAGCGGGTGCGCAGCGAGCCCCGGGTCGAGCAGGCCACCACCCGGGCCCGCGAGGTCATCGACCAGGGCACCCAGGCCGCCCGCTCGGCGGTCGTCGACATCCGCAACAAGGCGGCCGACGAGGCCAGCCAGAAGGTCGGCGACCTCATGGGTGAGCACGACCACGACGGCCAGTACGTCGACGCCCCCGACGTCGACCCCACCGTCACCCGGGTCTGATCTACTCCGAGTCGAGGTAGTCGCGCAGCTTCTGGCTGCGGTGCGGGTGGCGCAGCTTGGCAAGGGTCTTCGACTCGATCTGGCGGATCCGCTCGCGGGTGACACCGAACTGCTTGCCCACCTCTTCGAGGGTGCGGGCCTGACCGTCCTCGAGCCCGAAGCGCAGCCGCACCACCTGCTGCTCGCGCTCGTTGAGCTCCGACAGCGCCTCGAGGACGGCCTCGTTGAGCATCTTCTTGGCCGCTGCGTCGGCGGGGGCCTCGGCGTGGGCGTCCTCGATGAAGTCGGCCAGGTTCGAGTCGTCCTCCTCCCCCACCGGCGAGTCGAGCGACAGCGGGTCCTGGGAGATCCGCAGGATCTCGCGCACCCGGGTCTCGGGCATGTCGACCTTGATCGCCAGCTCCTCGACGGTGGGCTCGCGCTCGAGCTCCTGGAGCATCTGGCGCTGGATGCGGTGCACCTTGTTGATCGACTCGACCATGTGCACCGGGATGCGGATGGTGCGGGCCTGGTCGGCGATGGCGCGGGTGATGGCCTGGCGGATCCACCACGTGGCGTAGGTGGAGAACTTGAAGCCCTTGGTGTGGTCGAACTTCTCGACCGCCCGCATCAGCCCGAGGTTGCCCTCCTGGATGAGGTCGAGGATGAGCATGCCCCGGCCCACGTAGCGCTTGGCGATCGAGACGACCAGCCGCAGGTTGGCCTCGGTGAGCTCCTCGCGGGCCACCTCGCCGTCCTCGGCCACGAGGCTGAGGGTGCGCCGGGCGCGCCACGACAGCTCGATGCCGTCCTCCTGGGCCCGCAGCAGCCGGTCGTTGGCCAACCGGCCCGCCACCAGCCGGCGAGCCAGGTGCACCTCGTCGGCCGCGCTGAGCAGCGGCACCCGCCCGATCTCCTTGAGGTAGAGCCGCACCGAGTCGGAGCTGCCACCGTCGCGGGGCACCGCCACCGCCCGCAGCAACCGGTTGGTGTCGCCGCCGTCGCCGATGAGGCCGCCGCCGGCCCCCCGCCGCGGACCCCGCAGCGCCACCACCTCGTTCGCCTCGACGAAGGCGATCAGCGCATCGAGGAGCCGCTCGTCGGGGTCGATCTGCTCGATGACGGCGCGCACCGAATCGAGCTGCGAGGCGCGCTCGTCCTTGTCGCCCGCGAACCGCAGCAAGCCGGCGCGCTCGGCCTCGTCCAACAGGCGCCGCAGTCGCTCCGGCGGGCCGGTGGGAGGGGCCATGGGTTCGATGCGCTCGTTCATGGTTCCCCTGTGACCCGTTGAGTGAGCCACGCTAGCAACTGCTCGGTGGCGGACCGGGCCGTGTCGGGTTCGCGCAGCTCCTCGGCGCGCTGCTTGAGCCACGTGATGGCGGCCACGTAGGCCAGGGGATCGTCGGAGTGCCGGGCGTCGGCTTCGAGGTCGAGCAGCGCCCGGTTGGCCGCTTCTTGCACCAAGCGGATGGCCACATCGAGCGGCTCGGCGTCGGTGTCGTCGACCGCCAGGCGCGACAACAGCTCGGCCACGTCGGGGTCGGCCCCGTCGATGGCGGCCCGCACGTCGCCGCCCGCGGCGCGCACCGCCTCCAGCGCGGCGGCGTGGACCTCGTCGTCGAACAGCGCCGGGTGCAGGAGATCGACCATGTCGTCGGGGCGCTGCAGGACGAGCCGCAGCGCCTCGAGCGCCGGGCTGTCGCGCCGCGACGAGCCCTGGGCCGCGGGGCGTCGATCGCGAGCGGTGACCGGTCGGGGCGAGCGGCGGGCGCCGGTCAGCCCGGCCCGCAGGCGGTCGGGGTCGATGCGCAGCCGGTCGGCGACCTCCATGACGTACTGGTCGCGCACCAGGTCGTTGGGATGCTCGGCGATGACCGCGAGCGCCGCCTCGGCGGCCCGGGCCCGCCCCTCGGCGGTGCCGAGCGCGGCCGCGCCCAGCACCCGCTCGAGGCGGAACTGCAGGAACGGCACCGCCCCCTCGACCGCGGCTCGCAGCGCGTCGGGATCGCGGCGGGCGAGATCGGCGGGGTCGACCCCGCGTGGCAGATCGGCCACCGCCACGTCGATCTCGAAGGTGCGCTCCCACTCGTAGAAGCGCTCGGCGGCCGCCTGGCCAGCGGCGTCGGCGTCGAACGCGAGCACCACCCGGCGGGCGAACTTGCGCAGCACCTGCACGTGGCTCTCGGTGAGCGCCGTGCCGCACGTGGCGACGGCGCGGGGCACCCCGGCCTGGGCGAAGCCGATGACGTCGGTGTAGCCCTCGCACACCACCGCCTCGTCGGTCTCGACGATGGAGGTCTTGGCCCAGTTCAGCCCGTAGAGCACCCGGCTCTTCTCATAGAGCGCCGACGACTCGGAGTTCTTGTACTTCGGCCCCTCCGCCCCGGGCAGGATCCGCCCACCGAAGCCCACCGGATCGCCGACCACGTCGAAGATCGGGAACATCACCCGACCCCGGAACGCGTCCTGCTGGCGGTCGCGCCGGTTCCGGAAGCCGAGCCCGGTGTCGCGCAGCACGTCGTCGGGCAGGCGCAACGCGCGCACCAGCTCGTCCCAGCTGTCGGGCGCCCACCCGATGCGATAGCGGGCGACCAGCTCGCGGTCGAAGCCACGCGACCGCAGGTAGGCCCGGGCCGGGCCGGCGTCGGCCCCGGTGAGGAGCCGCTCGTGGTACCAGTCGACGGCCGTGCCCACCGCCTCGACCAGCCGCTTGCGGCGCTGTCGCGACTCGCCCTCGTTGCGGTCGGTGTAGCGCAGCTGGAGGCCCTGCTTGGCGGCCAGCCACTCGACCGCGCCGACGAAGTCGAGGTGCTCGATCTCGCGGACGAACGTGATGGCGTCGCCCTTGGCCTGGCAGCCGAAGCAGTAGTAGAGCCCGGCCTCGGCGTTCACCGAGAACGACGGCGACTTCTCGGCGTGGAACGGGCACAGCCCCTGGAACCGCCGACCCACCCGACGCAGCGTGACGTACTGCGACACGATGGCCGCGAGGTCGGCGGTCTCTCGGACCCTGGCCACGTCGTCGTCGACGATGCCCATGGGTCAGCGCTCCGATCCCGGATGCCCCCGCTGCACGCCCGCGACGTTACCGTCCGGTCACCCCGATCCCATGGCGGATCGGGGTGACCGGCCCGGTCTCACGCCTGGTCGCGGTGACCGCCGGCGCCACCCTCGGCGGCGAGGATGGCCTGGGCGACCGCCAAGCGGGCCACGGGGACCCGGAACGGCGAGCACGACACGTAGTCGAGCCCGACCTCGTGGAAGAAGCTGATCGACTCGGGGTCGCCACCGTGCTCACCGCACACGCCGATCTTGATGGAGGGGTTCGACGCCCGGCCTCGCTCCACGCCCATCCGGACCAGGTCGCCCACCCCACGGTGGTCGATGGTCTCGAACGGGTTGCGGGGCAACAGGCCCTCGTCGAGGTAGCGGGTCATCATGCGGCCCTCGACGTCGTCGCGGCTGAAGCCGAACGTCATCTGGGTGAGGTCGTTGGTGCCGAACGAGAAGAAGTCGGCCTCCTCGGCGATGTCGTCGCCGCGGATGGCGGCCCGCGGGGTCTCGATCATGGTGCCGATGAGCACCTCGAAGTCGAGCCCGGCCTGGGCCTTGGCGTCGGCGACCTCTTCCTCCACCCAGCGCCGCACCAGCGCCAGCTCGGCCTTGGTGACGATCAGCGGGATCATGATCTCGATGATCGGGGTGCCCCCCGCGGCGGCGCGGGTGGCGGCCGCGGTCATGAGCGCCCGCACCTGCATCTTGTAGAGGCCGGCCTTGACGATGCCGAGGCGGACGCCCCGGGTGCCGAGCATCGGGTTCGACTCGTGCCAGGTCTTGGCCGCCTCGAACAGCCGGCGGTGCTCCGCGTCGAGCGTGCCCAGGGCGTCGCCACGGATCATCTCCTCCCAGTCGGGGAGGAACTCGTGCAACGGCGGGTCGAGCAGGCGCACGGTGACCGGCAGCCCGTCCATCGCCTCGAGGATCGAGCCGAAGTCCTCGGTCTGCACGATCAGCAGCTCGTCGAGTGCGGCCTGCTCGGTCTCGGGGGTGTCGGCGAGGATCATGCGCTGCACGACCGGGAGCCGGTCGCCGAGGAACATGTGCTCGGTGCGGCACAGCCCGATGCCCTGGGCGCCGTAGGCCCGGGCCACCGACGCGTCGGGCCCGGTGTCGGCGTTGGCGCGCACCGCCATGGAGGCGCCCCGGATCTCGTCGGCCCACGACAAGATGAGCTCGAACTCCTCGGGGTGTGACCCCTCGGCGAGGCGGACCTCGCCGAGCACGACCTCGCCGGTGGTGCCGTCGATGGAGATGACGTCGCCCTCGTTCACCGTGGTCGAGTCGACCGAGAACGAGTGGGCGCCGATGTGGAGCGACTCGGCACCGACCACCGCGGGCTTGCCCCACCCGCGGGCGACGACCGCGGCGTGGCTGACGAGCCCGCCGCGCGACGTGAGGATGCCCTCGGCGGCGTGCATGCCGTGCACGTCGTCGGGCGAGGTCTCGGGGCGCACCAAGATGACGGCCTCGCCCCGGTCGTGGGCCTCGACCGCGTCGTCGGCGCTGAAGTACACCTTGCCGACCGCCGCGCCGGGCGAGGCGGCGAGCCCCCGGGCCAGCACGACGTTGTCCTGGCCCTTCTCGAACTGCGGGTGCAGCACCTGGTCGAGGTGCTCGGGGCTCACCCGGGCCACCGCCTCGGCCTTGGTGAGGTGGATCACCGGATCGTCGGTCATGGCGACGGCGAGCTTCAGCGCGGCGGCGCCGGTGCGCTTGCCGACACGGGTCTGGAGCATCCACAGCTTGCCCTGCTCGATGGTGAACTCCGTGTCGAGCATGTCGCGGTAGTGCTCTTCGAGGCGGCCGAAGATGTCGACGAGCTCGTCGTGGATCGCGGGGAACACGTCGGCGAGCTCGGCCAGGGGCCGGGTGGCGTGGGTGCCGGCCACCACGTCCTCGCCCTGGGCGTTGAGGAGGAAGTCGCCGTAGAACCCGGGGTGCCCGGTGGCGGGGTCGCGGGTGAAGCCCACCCCGGTGCCGGACTGCTCGTCGCGGTTGCCGAACACCATGGTCTGGACGTTGACCGCCGTGCCCAGGTGGTGGTCGATGTGCTCACGGGTGCGGTAGGCGCGGGCCCGCGGCGAGTTCCACGACCGGAACACGGCGTCGATGGCGCGGTGCAGCTGGTCGACGGGCTCCTGGGGGAACGGCTCGCCGGTGGCGCGGTGGATGACCGCCTTGAACTCCTCGATCACGCCGCGCAGCACGTAGGGCGGGATCTGGTTGTCGTCGGTCACATGGGCCAGCTGGCGGGCGCCGGCCATGCGCTTCTCGAACTCCTCGGCCGGCACCTCGAGCACGACCTTGCCGAACATCTGGATGAACCGGCGGTACGAGTCGTAGGCGAAGCGCCGGTCGGTGGCCTCGGCGAGGCCTTCCACCGAGTCGTCGTTCAGGCCCAGGTCGAGGACGGTGTCCATCATGCCCGGCATCGAGAACTTGGCGCCCGAGCGCACGCTGACGAGCAGCGGGTCGTGGGCGTCGCCCAGCTTCTTGCCGGAGCTCTCCTCGAGCAGGCGGACCTGCGCGTCGACCTCCTCGACGAGCCCGGGGGCCCACTCGTGGGTGTCGAGGTAGTGGCGACAGGCGTCGGTGGAGATGGTGAAGCCCGGCGGCACCGGGAGGTCGAGCACCGACGTCATCTCCGCCAGGTTCGCCCCCTTCCCCCCGAGCAGGTCCTTCAGTTCCATCGGTGGTCGCTCGTGGTGGTGGTCGAAGGCGTAGACGTACGTCAACTGTGGCTCTCCTCGGGTCGTCTGAGGCGAGGCTAAGCCACCGATCCGCCGCTGTCTCAGGGTCGGAGGTCCCGCACTTCGCGGGCCGACCGATAGCGGTCGGACGCGAGCGCGAGCTGACCCGATCAGACCATCCGCCCCCGGAACCAGTCGAGCAGCTCGGCGATGGGGACCCGCTCCTGCTCCATCGAATCGCGGTCGCGCACGGTGACGGCGTGGTCGTCGAGGGTGTCGAAGTCGATGGTGACGCAGTACGGGGTGCCGAGCTCGTCCTGGCGCCGGTAGCGACGGCCGATCGACTGGGTCTCGTCGTAGTCGCACATGAAGTGCGGCTGCAGCAGGCCCAGCACCTCCTGGGCCGGCGGCACCAGGTCGTCCTTCTTCGACAGCGGCAGCACCGCGATCTGGTACGGCGCGATGCGGTGGTGCAGGCGCAGCACCACGCGGGTCTCGCCCTTCACCTCCTCCTCGTCGTAGGCGGCGAGGAGGAACGCCGCCATCGTGCGCGTGGCGCCCGCGGCCGGCTCGATGACATGGGGCACGTACCGCTCGTTCGTCTGCGGGTCGAA
>DATHSN010000054.1:0-3175 GCA_035464115.1 Acidimicrobiales bacterium
AGTCGATGTCGGCCACGCCTCGGCTGTAGGTCGAGGCGTCGGCGGGGGCGGCGGCCACCAGCGAGGCGGCGGTGACGGCGGCGGCGATCAGGGTGAGCAGCGCGGTGCGCATGGGGACTCCTCGTTGACGGGTTCACCCCTCCTGACCCGCCCCACGACGAACGCTTACGGACCGATGTGGGTCGAACGGCCGGTGACCGCCCGAGGGGCCCGGCGTAGCATCGCCACGGAAGCGAGGTGCCAGCCCATGTGCGTCGGGATCCCCGCCCGCATCGTCGAGATCGGACCGCCGGCGAGCCACACCGCGGTCGCCGACGTCGAGGGCACCCGCCGCGAGATCAACACCATGGTCATCGACGCCGAGCTGGCGGTGGGCGACTGGGTGCTGCTCCACGTCGGGTTCGCCATGGCGACGATCGACGAGGACGAGGCCCTCGAGACCCTCGCCTTCATGCGCGAGGCGGGCGCCACCGGCGAGGTCGCCGGGTGAGGTTCGTCGACGAGTACCGCGACCCGGCCGCGGCCCGCCGTCTGCTGGCCGACATCACCGCGCTCGCCGCCGACCAACCCCACCGCAAGCTGATGGAGGTCTGCGGCGGCCACACCCACGCCATCTACCGCCACGGCATCGAGGAGCTCCTCCCGACCAACGTCGAGCTGGTCCACGGCCCGGGCTGCCCGGTGTGCGTCATCCCGATGGGTCGCATCGACGACGCCATCGCCATCGCCGCGACCGACGGGGTCACCCTGTGCTGCTTCGGCGACATGATGCGGGTCCCCGGCGGCTCGGGCTCGTTGCTCGACGCCCGGGCCCGCGGGGCCGACGTCCGCATCGTCTACTCGCCGCTCGACGCGCTCGCCATCGCCGAGCGCGAACCCGAGCGGCAGGTGGTGTTCCTCGCGGTCGGCTTCGAGACGACGGCGCCGTCCACCGCGGTGACCGTCCTGCAGGCCCGCGAGCGCCGGGTCGGGAACTTCACGATCTTCAGCAACCACGTCACCATCGCCCCACCTCTCGCCGCCATCCTCGACGCCCCCCGGGTCGACCTCGACGGGTTCATCGGGCCGGGCCACGTGTCGACGGTGATCGGCACCGACGCCTACCGGTTCATCCCCGAGCGCTACGCCACCCCGGTCGTGGTCGCCGGGTTCGAGCCCGTCGACATCCTCCAGGGCGTGGCCATGCTCCTCCGTCAGCTCGCCGAGGGCCGCTGCGAGGTGGAGAACCAGTACCGCCGCGTCGTCCCCGCCGCCGGCAACCCCCGTGCCCTCGCCCTGCTCGACGAGGTGTTCGTGGTCCGCCCCACCTTCGAGTGGCGCGGCCTCGGGTCGATCGCGCACAGCGCCCTCGCCCTCGCCCCGGCGCTCGCGAGCTGGGACGCCGAGCTGCGCTTCGCGGTCCCCGGGGTGCGGGTGGCCGACCCCCGGGCCTGCCAGTGCGGTGAGGTCCTCCAGGGCGCGCTGCGCCCCTGGGAGTGCGGCGTGTTCGGCACCGCCTGCACCCCCGAGACCCCGATCGGCACGTGCATGGTCTCCTCGGAGGGCGCGTGCGCGGCCTACTACCGCTACGGCCGCCACACCCCGAGGCCCCGCGACACCGTGCCGGCGCGATGAGCGGCGACGACCTCGCCCGCCGCGACGCGGTCCTCGCCCGGGTCGAGGCGTGGCGGCGGCGGGCGCCGACCCTGCGCGACGAGCACATCACCATGGCCCACGGCGCCGGCGGATCGGCCAGCCGATCGCTGCTCGAGGCCGTGTTCCAACCGGCGTTCTCCAACCCCGCCCTCGACCGGCTCGAGGACGGCGCCGTGCTCGACGTGCCCCCCGGGCACCGGCTAGCCATGAGCACCGACGCCTTCGTCGTCACCCCCCGCCGCTTCCCCGGCGGCTCGCTCGGCGACCTGGCCGTCAACGGGACGATCAACGACCTGGCCGCCATGGGCGCCGTGCCGACCGCGCTCGCCGTCTCGTTCGTGCTCGAGGAGGGCCTCGCCGTCGCCGAGCTGCGCGAGCTGGTCGCCGACGTCGCCGCGGCGGCGGCCGCCGCGGGCGCACCGGTCGTCACCGGCGACACCAAGGTCGTCGAGCGGGGGGCCGCCGACGGCTGCTACGTCACGACCACCGGCGTCGGCCTGGTCCCCACCGGGCTCGCGCTGGGCGCGGCCTCGGTGCGACCCGGCGACGCCGTGGTCCTGTCGGGCCCCATCGGCGACCACGGCGTGGCGGTGATGATCGCCCGGGGCGACCTGGCCCTGCAGTCCGACGTGCGCTCCGACACCGCCCCGCTCCACGGACTGGTCGCCGCCGTGCTCGACGCGGTGCCCGACACCCGCTGGCTGCGCGACCCCACCCGGGGCGGCGTCGCCTCCGCGCTCAACGAGCTGGCGGTGGCCGCCGACCTCGGCGTGCGGATCACCGAGACCCGCCTCCCGGTGCGCCCCGCGGTGGCGGGGGCGTGCGAGCTGCTCGGCCTCGATCCCCTCCACATCGCCAACGAGGGCAAGATGATCGCCGTCGTCCCCGCCGACCGCGCCGACGACGCGGTGGCGGCCATGGTCGCCTCCGGACATGGCGAGGGCGCCTGCGTCATCGGGTCGATCACCGACGAGCACCCGAACCTGGTCGTGGTCGACACGCCCTACGGCGGCACCCGCATCCTCGACATGCTCGTGGGCGACCCACTCCCCCGGATCTGCTGAGCGGGCTCCACCTCGCCTCCCGCGCCCTGCCCGATGCGGGAAGCTCAGGCTTCCGCGATCGACCCGGCCAGCATCGCCCGGCCGATGGCGACCTGCCCCAGTGAGATCCCGCCGTCGTTGGGAGGGACCTGACCGTGCAGCAGCGGCGTCAGGCCGACGGCGACCAGGCCCGGCACCGCCAGCTCGACGAGCAGTCGGTTCTGCATCACGCCGCCGGTGAGGGCCACGGCCCGGATCCCGGTCCGCGCCGCGACCCGCTGGGCCACGTCGACGATCAGCTCGGCGACGCTGCGGTGGAACGCCCCGGCGATCACGTCGACCCCGACCCCGCGCCGACGATCCTGGACGATCGCGTCGATCACCGGCGCGGCGTCGATCACCATCGGGCTGCCGTCGGCCACATCCCACCGGTAGGACCGGTCGGTGAGCATCGCCACCTGCTCGAGTCGCATGGCGGCCTGCCCCGCGTAGGTGAC
>DATHSN010000055.1:0-8220 GCA_035464115.1 Acidimicrobiales bacterium
CGAAGCGCAGCTCGAAGAACCCGGTGGTGGGCGCCCCGGCGATGCGCCAGTCGCCCTGGTCGTCGGTCGATGAGGTGAAGACGTCGAGCACGGCTTGGGTGGGCACGCGCGTGGAGGACCCCGGCGCGGTCTTGGTGAAGCCCGGCCCCCGGGTCTGGGCGCCGAGCGCCAGCTGCTGGTCGCTCTCGTCGACCAGGCTGATGCGCCGCACCCGCACCTCCACACCCGACGGGTCGTCGGGCCCGCTGACCTGGCCGCTGAACACCTGTCCGGTGTCGACGTCGGGTCCGAGGGCGCCCTCGCCGGGCCCGGCACCGCCGCCCTCGGCGCCAACTCCAGCCCCGTCGCCGCCGCCCGCACCGTCACCCCCCGAACCGTCGCCGGCCCCGCCCTCGGCGCCGTCGGTGACCGCGGCGTCCTGGATGGCGACCTGCTCGTCGTCGGGACCGAAGAGCGCGACCGAGCCGAGGACCGCGGCGGCCCACACCGCGAGGGCGGTGAAGATGGCGAGCACCCGGATGAGGTTGCGGGGCATGGTGGCGGTCTGGGTGAACGCCCCGGTGGCCCGCAGCGGCACCGACCGGCCCCGGGCCTCGATGGTCATGAGCCGGCGCTCGTCGCCGCGGAAGCGCCGCTCGGTGCGCCGCACCTTGGCCTTGGTGCGGGTCCGCTCGCCGGGGGAGAGGCGGATGCGGGTGGGGGCGAACGCGAAGCGCAGCCCGTCGCCCTCGCCGGCCAGCTCGAGCTCGACGGGATCGGGCCCCCGGTTCTCGAGCAGCACCTTGAAGCGGGCGCGGGAGCGCCCCTTCACCGAGCGGGGCGACAGCGCCAGGCGCACGTGGTCGAGCTGGTCGACGGCCACGTGGAGGTCGACGAGGCGGGGCGGGTCGTCGACACCGATCTCGGCGATCTCGATGCCCGCCAGGCGCTCGCCCACCGGGAAGCCCTTCGGGACCCCGATGGGGATCTCGACCTCGACGATGTCGCGCGCCGGCACCGGGCCGATGGGGGCGAGGGGCACCGACCCGCTGGGATCGAGACCGAGCAGGCGCGCCGAATAGGTGACCGGGTGGTCGCGATCGTTGGCGATGCGCAGCGTCAGCGCCGCCGGCTCTCCCGGCACCACGACGATGCGTGACGGCTCAGCGTCGACCCACATGCCCCCGCACCTCAGTCTGGGAGTCGGGCGCCGAACCTCGCCGCACCGACGTGCGTGGCAGCGTACTCGACCCGTGCGCGCGCAGGGTGGTCAGCGGCAGGGTTGTGGACGTCGTCGCAGGTCGAGTCGTTCCGGGCCTCATTGCAGGTCGACCTCGATGTCGATGCCGGTCAGCTGCTGTCCGGCGGCGATGACCACGTTGCGTGACGCGAGGCCGGGAGACCCGGGCGGGACCGACACCTCGATGATGTAGGTCTCCGGAGCGTTGAGGCTGGGGAACTCGTAGGTGCCGTCGGCCCCGGTGGTCGTCTCCACCAGCACCGCGCCCGGGAAGTCGACCAGCCGGTAGATGCGCACGCCGGCGCCGGCCAGGGGCACCAGCTCGGGGGGCGTGTCCGGAGGGGCGTCCTCGGGTGGCGGGATCACCTGCAGGACCCGACCGGTGATCGATGCCCGCCGCTCGAGCACGACGTCGACCGCGGTGTCGGTGCCGGCGGTGACGGTGGCGAGGACGGTGCGAGGGGTGGAGCCGTCTCGGGTGAACGTCAGCGTGTACGCCCCCGGGGGCAGGTCGTCGAAGCGGAACGCGCCCGGAGGGGTGTTGGCGCTGACGGTCGTGCGGGTGAGGGCGCCGTCGGTGAGCACCACCTGGGCGCCGCCCACCGGCTGGGCCACCCCGTTGGTGTCGAGCCCCTGGACCGTGCCGGCGATGTTGCCCGTGGCGCGAGAGAGCGTGGCGTCGACGCCACGGGCCCCGGTGCCCGCCGTGGGGTCGAGCACCACCGACGTGGTGAGGCTGGCCAGGCCGGGCCGTGAGAACGTCACGGTGTAGGTGCCGGGCGTGGGGAGCCCCCGGAGCAGGTACGAGCCCACCGACCCCTGCGACAGCGTGACCGTGGAGCGGGTGAACTCGCCGTCGGAGGCGGTGACGGTGACGCCGCCCGCGGGCCCGTCGTCGACGATGCTCACCTCGCCCTGGATGAACCCCGTGCCGCCGGCGAGCACCACCACGACGCTCTCGCGGTTCTCGGCCAGACCGAGGTTCACGGTGAGGGTCTGGGTGACGTAGCCCTCGGCGGCGAAGGTGAGGGTGTAGGTGGCGGGGGTGGCGAGGTCGCGCACCGTGAACGCCCCCACCTCGTCGCCCGTGGTGAGGCTGATGGTCGACGACGAGGAGACCCCGTCGGTGGCGGTGATGGTGACCCCGCCGAGGGGCCCGTTGGCGTCGAGCACGCGGCCCGCGATCGACCCGTCGCCCTGGCGCAGGACGATCTCGATGCCGGCGCGCTCCTCGGCCGCGGCGAGCACGACGTCGCGCCGCTCGGTGGCGAAGCCCGGTTTGGAGACCACCAGCTGGTAGGCGCGAGGGGTCGGCACCCCGGTGAGCTGGAACGCCCCGGTGGGGTCGACGATGGCGCTGGTGACCACGGCGTCGCTGTCGGATCCCAGCTCGAGGGCGGGCACCACGAGGGTGACCGTGGCACCCGACGGGTCGATGCCCAGCACGGTGCCGCTCACCGACCCCGGGCGGCCGCCGAGGGAGACGTCGACCCCGCCGACGGTGGCCCCCTCGGCGGCGGAGACGGTGGTGGCGTCCTCGAAGGTGGACGCGGCGCGGAACCACACCTCGGTGAACCCGGCGCCGAGGAACCGCAGCTTGTAGTCGCCCTCGGCGAGCGTGGGGAAGCGGTAGGAGCCGTCGTCGCCGGTGGCGGCGGTGGTGAGCGCCACGTTGGGGTCGCCGGCGTCGTAGAGCTGCACCGTGACGCCCGGGACGGGCTCCCCCGACGAGAGCGACGTGACGGTGCCGATGATGGTGGCCGGGTTGGCGGGGACCCCGGCGCGGTCGCGGTCGCCGTCGATGGCCTGCAGCAACAGGCGCTCGTCGACGCGGGCCACGTCGACCACGTCGCGCAGGCTGGACGTGAGCACCACGGCGAACACCGTCACCGCGAGCGCGAGGCCGATCAGCGACAGGCTGCCCCGCGAGAGCCGGGGCCGCTGGATCATCACACCGAGGGCCTCGAGTGGCTCGGTGGTGCCCAGGGCCCGGAAGGTGACGACCCGCGCCGCCGCCGTGCCGAACCACGGTCGGGGCCCGCGGACCACCGCCCGGGTGTCGGCGCGCTCGCCGGGGGGGACCTCGAGGTGGGGTGGGCTGAACTCGGTGGTGACCTTCAGCTCGGGGTCGATGGCCTCGAAGCCGAGCCGCAGGGGCGCGTTGCCCGTGTTCTCGACGACCACCGCGTAGGTGGCCTTGCCGCCCACGGTCTGGCTCTCGGGCTCGACGGCCAGCCGGACCCGCTCCTGCACGGGTGCCACCAGCTCGATCTCGGTGATGGCGAAGCGCGAGGGGTCGGCCTGGGAGGTGGCCTGCAGGGCCACGCGCCGCTCACCGGCGGGGAAGTCGAGCGGGACGGTGACGACGAGCGTGACCATGGCCGCCGACGCCGGGAACAGCGACAGCGACGCCGGCTGGACGTCGACCCAGTCGGGGTCGAGGCCGAGGACGCGGACGTCGACGCCGATGATCACGTCGTCGGTGTTGACCACCTCGAACGCCAGGCTCACCGGCTGACCGGGAACGACCTCGAGGCGGTTGACGGGGACGGAGAGCCGCACCGTCAGCCCGATCCGGCGGTGAACGCCTCGTCGACGACGCTCGTGTCCCCCGCCGCGAGCTGCACGAGGGCCGTGCGGCTGCGCCCGT
Source organism: Acidimicrobiales bacterium (assembly GCA_035464115.1). Lineage (GTDB taxonomy): Bacteria > Actinomycetota > Acidimicrobiia > Acidimicrobiales > SKKL01 > DATHSN01. Next base: position 3,870 of record DATHSN010000055.1, read on the forward strand.
CGGCGGTGGTGAAGGTGACCGCGTAGCTGCCCGCCGGGAGACCGTTGAACCGGAAGCGGCCGGTGGGGCTGTCGGCCGTGATCGTCTCGCGCACGACCTCGCCGTCGGTGACCGACACCGCGACCCCGGCGGTGGGCGCGCCGTCGACCGTGACCGTGCCCTCGATGGCCCCGAGCTGCTGCTGGAGCACGGCGTCGATGCCGGTCTGGGAGCCGGCGCCGACGAAGTCGACGGCGATGGTGACCCGCTCGTAGCCCTCGAGGGAGAAGGTGAGGATGTAGATGCCAGGGGTCGGCAGGCCCGAGACCACGTAGGCCCCCACGTCGCCGGCGGTGAGGGTGGTGGTGCTGGCCGCCACCTCGCCGCCGGTGACCGACACCTCGACCCCGCCGAGGGGGGTGCCGTCGCCGTCGGTGACCAGCCCCGACACCGTGCCCGACCCGCCGATGAGCTCGAGGTTCACGCCGGTGCGCTGCTCGCCGGGCCCGAGGTCGATGGCGATCGTCTGCGACGCGAAGCCGTCGAGGGAGTAGGTGACGAGGAAGGTGGCGGGCGACGGCAGGCCGACCAGCTCGTAGGTGCCCACCGCGCCCGAGGTGGGGGTGACGGTGGTGAACTCCTCGGTGCCGCTCACCGCGGTGATGGTGACGCCGCCGAGCGGGCCGTTGGCGTCGGAGACCGTGCCCGAGAAGCTGGCGCCCGCGGCGTCCATCCGGACGGTGTTGAGCACCGCCTGCTCCCCGCCGTCGAGGTCGGCGAGGACCACCTGGTCCTGGAACTCGGGGGCGAGGAACGTGAGCTCGTAGCTCGCGGGCGTGGGGAGGGCGTCGGCGCGGAAGGCCCCGCCCGATGCCACCACCCGGACGACCTCCGCGGAGCGCACGTCGTCGACGACCTCGCGGATCTCCACCAGCGCGTCGATCGGGGCTCCCGATGCCGCCGCGACCTGCCCGGAGAGCGAGCCGGGGAGCCCGGCGAGCTGCTGGTCGACCTCGGCCGTCTCCTGGGTGGGCCGGACGCGAACCGACTCCGCGGTGTTGAAGCCACCGGCGTTCGGGAACCAGCGGGTCTCGAAGCCGGGGGCCGAGAAGCTCAACAGGTAGCCGGCGGGCAGCAGGTTGGCCAGCTCGAACGAGCCGTCCTCGGCGGTGGCCGCCGACGAGATCACGGTGGGCACCCCACCCTGGACGCGGAACGCCTCGACGGTGATGCGCTCGAGCGGTTGGCCGTTGGTGGAGGCGGTGACGGTGCCGGTGATCGATCCGGCGACCGCCGCCGGGTCGAACGAGCCCGTGCCCGTCCCGTCGAGCAACCCGCCCAACCCACCCGGCACCTCCTTCTTCAGCTCCTCGCTGCCGAGGACGGCGCTGACCCCGACGGTGAACACCGTGGCCCACAAGCCGATGATCGCGAGGAGCGTGAGGATGGTGAGCACGCCGCGGGCGACGTAGGGCTTCTGGGTGAAGGTGCCCGCGCCGGCGACGGCCTCGTCGCCCCCCTCGGCGGTGACGGTGAGGGCGCGGGGCACGGGGGAGCCGAACCAGGGCCGGCGCGCCATGGCGGTGAGGTGCGCCACCGCCGTCTGCCCCGGGGGCACGAAGACGTGGGTGGGGAAGACCTCGAAGCGCAGGACCCGCTCGGGGTCGGTGGCGAGCAACGCGATCTCGAGGTCGCGGTTGCCGCGGTTGGTGACGGTGACGTCGAAGTCGCCCTGCTTGCCCCCGACCACGGTGTTGGGGCTGAGCGCGACGACGGTGTCGTGCACCGGTGCCACCTCGACGAGCACGTCGAGCGTGTGGTGCCACGTGGCGTCGATGGTGGAGCGCAGCTCGACCTTCAGCAGCCCCTGGCCCGCCGGGTAGGTGCGGGGCAGGGTGAGCTCGAGGCGGATGCGGCCGGTGGCGTCGGGGAAGAGGGGGAGCTGGTCGGGCTCGCGTCGCACCCACGCCGGGTCGAGTCCCAGCACCCCGGCCACCACACCGTCGATGAGCTGGCCGGTGTTGGTGATCTCGAGGTCGATCCACGCCGGCTGGCCGGGCGTGATCTGGACGAGGGGGGTGAGCAGCTCGACGCGCACGTCAGGATCCGTCGGAACCGGCGGCGGGGCGCGTGCGCTCGCTGCGACGGCTCGGGCGCTCGCGGTCGCCGACCGACACGCCCACCTCGTCGGGCGGGGCGGGGAGCTCGACGGGGGCGCGCACGTCGACGGGGACCGTGGCGATCAGCTCGAGACCGGGCTTGAGCTGGCCGTCGAGCGCCTTCCAGAGGTCGACCTGGTCGCGTCCCGACGAGCTCGCCATCTCGAGGATGGGCAGGTCGGTGCCCGCGGCGAGCGAGCCCTCGAGGTGCTCACGGGGGAGCTCGCGCGACGCGAGGAGCGACACGAGGAGGGCGCCGAGCAGCTGGTGCTCGTCGCGGTGGTCGGCGGTCCAGGCGGTGACGAGGTAGCGGAACTCGACCCGGGGCGCGACCTGGCGTCGCAGCAACGTGCCGTCGACCTCGGTGACCTCGAACCCGGCCCGGGCGTGCGTCGACGACCGGCGGACGTCGTAGAGGAACAGGTTCACCGTGGGGCGGGTGATCTTGGCGCTCCACTCGGTGTCGGGCGCCTCGAACGCGACGTCGACCTCGCGCGGATCGAGCGGGACGGCGGCCCTCAGGTACTTCTCCAAGCTCCTGTCGAGCAGGTGCAGCAAACCCACGCCCCCGATCGGCCGGTCCCATCGCGAGGAGATGACCCGGACCCGCCCGATCCGTCGCTCAACGCAGGCGAGAGCATAGACGCCACGTGCCGTGCCGGCCCGCGGGGCCGACGAACGCGCTCGGCGACCCCGGATCGATGTCGAGTCGGCTAGACGAACGCCGACGCGAAGATCAACGAGACGATGGTCATCACCTTGATGAGGATGTTCATCGAGGGCCCGGAGGTGTCCTTGAAGGGGTCGCCGACGGTGTCGCCGACGACGGCGGCCTTGTGCGGCTCGGAGCCCTTGCCGCCGTGGTGGCCGGCCTCGATGTACTTCTTGGCGTTGTCCCAGGCGCCGCCCGAGTTGGCCATGAAGATGGCCAGGGCGAAGCCCGATGCGAGCGCCCCGCCGAGGAAGCCCCCCAACGCGTCGACGTCGACGAAGCCGATGCCGAGGGGCACCGCCACCGCCAGCGCGCCCGGCAGGAGCATCTCGCGCAGCGCGGCCGAGGTGGAGATGTCGACGCACCGCGCGTACTCGGGCACGACGCCGGGCACGCCCTCGCGCAGGCCAGGGATCTCGCGGAACTGGCGGCGGACCTCCTCGATCATCTTGTTGGCGGCGCGTCCCACCGCGTCGATGGTGAGCGAGGCGAACAGGAACGGCAGCATCACCCCGAAGAGGAGGCCGATGAACACCTCGACCTGGCCGATGTCGAGGTTCAGGAGGTGGCCCTCGACCGCCAGGCTGGCCTCGAAGCTCTTGAACAGGGCGAGGGCGGTGAGGGCGGCCGAGCCGACGGCGAAGCCCTTGGCCACCGCGGCGGTGGTGTTGCCGAGCGAGTCGAGGGCGTCGGTGACCTCGCGGACCGACGGGTCGAGGTGGGCCATCTCGGCGATGCCGCCGGCGTTGTCGGCGATGGGGCCGTAGGCGTCGACCGACACGACCACACCGGTGGTGGCCAGCATGCCGATGGCGGCCACCGCGATGCCGTAGACGCCCAGGCCCTCGAAGGTCTGCTCGCCGCCCCAGTAGGCGACGCCGATGCCGGCGCCGATGAGGATCACCGATGCCGCCACCGACATCATCCCCGCCGACACGCCGCCCAGGACGACGGTGGCGGGGCCGGTCTCGGCCTGCGCGGCGATCTTCTTCACCGGGCCGACGTGGTCGCTGGTCCAGATCTCGGCCACCTTGCCGATGGCGTAGCCCACGACGAGTCCGCCGATGACCGCCACCGAGAGGCCCCACCAGGCGTCGACCTCGAGCCCGCCGCCGATGGCGCTGTCGGCGAACATCACGTAGGAGAGGACCACCACGGCCACCACCGTGATGGCCGCGGCCACGTTGGTGCCCCGGTGCAACGCCCGCGACAGGTCCTTCACGCTGGCGCTGTCGCTCGCCTTGACGGTGAAGGCGCCGATGATCGACGCCACCATCCCGACCGCGGCGATGGCGAGCGGGAAGAGGAAGAACTCCGGGCTGTCACCGGGGAGGATCAGCGGGATGAACGCCGCGAGGGCGATGGGGGCGATGATCGAGCCGGCGTAGGACTCGAAGAGGTCGGCGCCCATGCCGGCGACGTCGCCGACGTTGTCGCCGACGTTGTCGGCGATGGTGGCGGGGTTGCGGGGGTCGTCTTCGGGGATGCCGGCCTCGACCTT
>DATHSN010000056.1:0-13527 GCA_035464115.1 Acidimicrobiales bacterium
CGCGGGCCCGCCGCGGCGTGGTCCCGGCGGCCCCGGTGGTCCCGGCGGCGCCCGTCCCGGTGGCGGTCAGCGTCCCGGCGGCGGCGGTGGCGGTGGCCCCCGCATCTCGGTGCCCGGCGCCGGCGGTGGGCCCGGTGGCCCGCCCGGGCGTCCCGGTGGTGGCCCTCCCGGCCGGGGCGGCGGTCCCGGCGCCGGTCGGCGCCCACCGCGCCGCAAGGGTCGTCGTCGCCGCTCCCGCGAGGAGCTGCAGCCGATGGACGTCCCCACCTACACCCCCGAGGACACCGCTGTCCCCGAGGGCACGGTGGTCGTCGAGCGCGCCTCCACGCCCCAGGACCTCGGTCCCAAGCTGAACCGCACCGCGGCCGACGTGGTGCGCTTCCTCATGCAGCAGGGCGAGATGGTCACCGCCACCCAGTCGCTGTCCGACGACATGCTCGAGCTGTTCGCGGCCGACGTCGGCGCCACCATCCGCCTGGTCGATCCCGGCGAGGAGCAAGAGGTCGAGCTGCAGAAGGTGCTCGGCGTCGAGGAGCTCTACGACGACGACGACGACGAGGACGCCCCGTGGCGGCCGCCGGTCATCACCGTGATGGGCCACGTCGACCATGGCAAGACGCTGCTGCTCGACCGCATCCGCGACGCCAACGTCGTCGAGGGCGAGGCGGGCGGCATCACCCAGCACATCGGTGCCTACCGGGTGCACACACCCGACGGCCGCAGCCTCACCTTCATCGACACCCCGGGCCACGAGGCGTTCACCGCCATGCGGGCCCGTGGCGCGGAGGCCACCGACATCGTCGTGCTGGTCGTCGCCGCCGACGACGGCGTCATGCCCCAGACCATCGAGGCGCTCAACCACGCCAAGGCGGCCGAGGTGCCCATCGTGGTGGCGCTCAACAAGATCGACCGCGACAACGCCGATCCCAACCGGGTGATGCAGCAGCTGTCCGAGCACGGGCTGGTGCCCGAGCAGTGGGGTGGCGACACGGTCGTCATCGAGATCTCGGCGCTGCAGCGCCTGGGCATCGACGATCTGCTCGAGAACCTGCTGGTCGTGGCCGAGCTCGAGGAGCTCACCGCCACGCCCGAGGGTCGCGCCCGTGGCGTGGTGCTCGAGTCGCACCTCGACGTCGGTCGCGGCCCCGTGGCCACGATCCTGGTCCAGCGTGGCACCTTGCGGGTGGGCGAGCCGCTCGTCGCCGGTGCCGCCTGGGGCCGCGTCCGCGCCCTCATCGACGACACCGGCGCCCAGGTCCGCGAGGCGGGTCCGTCCACGCCGGTGCAGGTCCTCGGCCTGTCCGACGTCGCCAACGCCGGCGACGACTTCGTGGTCGCCCCCGACGAGAAGAAGGCCTCCAAGGTCGCCGAGACCCGCGAGCACTGGCAGCGGGTGGCCTCCATCGGCCGCGACGCCCACGCCATGTCGAGCGGCGCCAAGCTCGAGGACATCTTCACCGCCATCCAGGCGGGGGAGACCGCCACGTTGAACCTGGTGATCAAGGCCGACGTGAACGGCTCGCTCGAGGCGCTCACCGAGAGCCTCCGCAAGCTCGAGCGCGACGAGGTCAAGCTGTCGTTCGTGCTCCGCGGTGTCGGCGGCATCACCGAGAACGACATCCAGCTGGCATCGGCCTCCAACGCCACCATCATCGGCTTCAACGTGCGTCCCGACCGCAAGGCCCGCGACCTCGCCGAGGCCGAGCACGTCGAGATCCGCACCTACGAGATCATCTACAAGGCGCTCGAGGACATCGAGGCCGCCATGGTCGGCATGCTCGCCCCCGAGTTCGAAGAGGTCGTCACCGGCGACGCCGAGGTGCGCGAGATCTTCCGGGTGCCGCGCATCGGCGCCATCGCCGGCTGCTACGTCACCAACGGCGTCATCACCCGCGGGTCCAAGGTCCGGTTCCTGCGCGAGGGCACCATCATCTGGAAGGGCGAGATCAGCTCGCTGAAGCGGTTCAAGGACGACGCCCGCGAGGTAGCCCAGGGCTACGAGTGCGGCATCGGCCTGTCCGACTTCCAGGACCTCAAGGAGGGCGACATCATCGAGACGTTCGAGGAGCGGGAGATCCCGCGCACCTAGCGTGGGCCACCGGTGTACGTGCTCGCCCTGCGGGTCGATCTCCATCTCCCCGAGGCCCGGTCGCTGAAGTCGAAGCGCGCCGTGCTCCGTCCCCTCGTGGACGGGGCCCGGCGTCGCTTCGGCGTCGCCGTCGCCGAGGTCGACCACCACGACCAGTGGCAGCGCGCCGAGATCGGGATCGCCGTCGTGGCCAACACCGCCACCCATGCCGAGGAGGTGATCGACGAAGTGGAACGATGGATCTGGTCCACCCCCGATCTGCAGGTCCTGAACGTCGATCGACACTGGCTGGAGCTCGACCGATGACCCGCCGTCGCGGCGGGGGGTCGCACCGCTACCCGCGCACCGCTCGCCTCAGCCGGCTGTTCCACGAGATCGTGGCCGAGGAGCTCGAGCGCATCGACGACGAGCGCCTCGAGCTGGTCACGGTCATCGACGTCGACGTCGACCAGGAGGTCCGGTTCGCCACCGTGCTGGTGGCCTCGCCGTCGGGTCCCGAGGGCGACGCCCAGATGCTGGCCGCGCTCGCCGACCACCGCGTCCGGCTGCAGGCCGCCATCGGGCGCCAGGCCCGCACCAAGCGCACCCCCGAGCTCACGTTCGTCCCCGATCCGGTCACCCGGTCGGCGGCCCAGATCGACGACCTGCTGCGCCAGCTGCCGGTCGCCGACCCCGACGCGCCCGACGCCGATCCCGACGCCCCGTCGCCCTACCGCGACGGCACCGACGGGGCGATCCTGTTGGGAGGCGCCCCGGCGGCCGACCGTCTCACCGATGGGCCCGCCGATGCACCGGAGCCCACCGCCGACGAACCCGACGACGAACCCGACGACGAGTCCGGGTCGGAGGTCTGGTGAGCCGCCGTCGGGCCGGCGGGCCCGACGGGATCTGCGTCATCGACAAGCCCGCGGGGTGGACGTCGCACGACGTCGTGGCCAAGCTGCGCGGGGTGCTCGGCACTCGCCGGGTGGGCCACGCCGGCACCCTCGATCCCGACGCCACCGGTGTGCTCGTGGTGGGGGTGGGCCGGGTCACCCGGTTGCTGCGCTTCGTGACCCCGCTGCGCAAGCGCTACGAGGGCGAGATCGTCCTGGGCGTGGAGACCTCCACCCTCGACGCGGCCGGCGAGGTCGTGGCCACCCACGACATGGCGGGCGTCACCCTCGCCGCCGCCCGCGCCGCCGCCACCGGGCTCACCGGCGACATCCTCCAGGTGCCGCCCATGGTGTCGGCCCTCAAGGTCGGGGGCCGCCGGCTCCACGAGCTGGCCCGCGAGGGCATCGAGGTGGAGCGCGAGGCCCGCCCCGTCACCGTGCACCGCTTCGACCTGGCGGCCACCGACGATCCGTTGGTGCTGCGCGCCGAGGTCGAGTGCTCGTCGGGCACCTACGTGCGATCGCTGGCCGCCGACCTGGGCCACGCCCTGGGTGGGGGCGCCCACCTGCGGGGGCTGCGGCGCACGGCCATCGGGTCGTTCACCCTCGACGAGGCCACCCCGGTCGAGGCGCCCGTGGTGCTGCCTCCGGCGGCGGCGCTGCGCGACCTGGCGGCGGTCACCGTCGACGACGCCACCGCCGCCCTCGTGCGCACCGGTCGGGTGCTCGCCGCCGCCGACCTCGGGGTGACGGGACCGTCGCCATGGGCGGTCCTGGCCCCCGACGGGACGCTGCTCGCGGTCTACGAGCCGACCTCGGGAGATCGGGTGAAGCCCGCGGTCGTCGTGTCGACCACCGCCGACGACGACGGGTAGCGTCGCCCGTCGTGGAGGTCATCCGTGACGACGAGCGCCCGACGCCGGCCATCGAGGGTTGCGCGGCCACCATCGGTGTCTACGACGGGGTCCACCTCGGCCACCAGGCGGTGATCCGGGCCACCCAGGCCGAGGCCCAGCGCCACGGCGTGGCCACCGCGGTGGTCACCTTCGACCGCCATCCGGCCACGATCCTGCGGCCCGAGTCCGCGCCGCTGCTGCTCACCACCCTCGACCAGAAGCTCGAGCTGCTCGCCGCCACCGGTGTCGACTGCACCCTGGTGGTCACCTTCGACGAGCGCCGCTCGCACGAGTCGGCCGAGGACTTCGCCCACGAGGTGCTCGTCGAGCGGCTCCGCACCCGGGCCGTGGTCGTGGGCGAGGACTTCCACTTCGGTCACCGTCGGCGCGGCAACGTGGCGCTGTTGCGCGAGCTGGGCCGGCACCACGGGTTCACCGTCGAGGGACTGGGGCTCTTGCCCAACCCCACCGGTGTCGCCGAGCCGGTCTCGTCCACCGCCATCCGCCGGGCCCTCGCCGGGGGCGACGTCGCCGCTGCGTCGGGCATGCTCGGTCGCCCCTTCGAGCTGCGGGGCACGGTGGTGCGCGGCGACCAGCGGGGTCGCTTGCTCGGGTTCCCCACCGCCAACGTCCCGGTGTCGCGGGCGATGGCGATCCCGGCCGACGCGGTCTACGCCGGCTGGTACCTGCGTCCCGACGGCACCGAGCACCCGGCCGCCATCAACCTGGGCCGGCGGCCCACGTTCTACGAGCACGCCGAGGCGTCGTTGCTCGAGGCGCACCTGCTCGACTTCCAGGGCGATCTCTACGACGAACCCGCCCGGGTGCGCTTCGCCGAGCTGTTGCGCAGCGAGATGCGCTTCGAGTCGGTCGAGGCGCTGGTGGCCCAGCTCACCCACGACATCGCCAACGCCCGGCGGGCCCTCGGCCTCACCGACGCATAGGCACGACGTCGGGGCCGGTCCCGTCGGGGGTGCCCGGTCGACGGTCGCCTCGACGCCGCACGAGGGGTGCGTCGGCATGACGGGCCGGCGATCCGGGAAACGACCCCGACGATGCAGGGCCGGGGGGCCGTGACCGGTGCCGACCCGTGCGGTCGCCCGCCCGTCGACACGACGCACAGGGAGGACACATCGTGGAGTTCCCGACCATCACGCACGTGGCGCTCACGGTCACGGACCTCGACCGCAGCATCCCGTGGTACACCCGGCTGTTCGGGTCCGACCCCGTCCTCGATGAGGACACCGGCCCGTTCCGCCACGTGGTGTGGTCCCTGGGCGACACCCTGGTGGGCCTGCACCAGTTCCCCGACGGCGCGCCCGTGGCGTTCGACGAGCGCCGCGTCGGTCTCGACCACCTGGCGTTCGCCTGCGCCGACCGGTCCGAGCTCGAGCGGTGGGCGCAGCGGCTCGACGAGCTGGGGATCGCCCACGGGGGCATCGTCGACGCCGACTACGGCTCGGGGCTGGGCTTTCGCGACCCCGACAACATCGCGCTGGAGCTGTTCGCGCCGCCGTCGTGACCGCGGCGCCCCTCGTACCCGTCAGCGGGGGGTGGGGCGGCCCTGGCGGAGCATGCGGTACGACGAGACGAGCAGGAGCAGGGCGAACAGGGCGTTGGCGAGGTCGGGGTCGAGCGCGGTGGAGATGTAGGACCCGCCGAACGACAAGAGGAGCCCGGACACGCCGAGGACGGCGGCGAGGCGCAGGTCGGCGTTGTCGCGGCGCAGGTTCTGGATCGTGCCGGAGATGGCGGTGGGGATGATGACGAGCAGTGAGGTGCCCTTGGCGACGGCGGGGGCGATGCCGAGCAGGAGCAGCTGGGCGGGGACGAGGATGATGCCGCCGCCGACGCCGAACAGCCCGGCGAGCACGCCCGAGCCGAGGCCGAGGGCGATGAGCTCGATGGCGATGACGACGGTGAGGGCGCCGCGCTCGGTGGGGTCGGGGAGGGGGAAGAAGAGGCGGATGGCGGTGAGGACGAGCAGGGCGGCGAAGCCGACGCGGACGCGGCCGATGGGCCAGCGTTGCAGGAGGCGGGCGCCGAGGGGGGCGCCGACGACGGCGCCGGCGGCGAGGAGGGCCCCGGCGACGAGGTCGATCTCGCCCTGGAGGGCGTAGCCGATGACGCCGAAGGTGGCGATGGGGATGATGGCGGCGAGCGACGTGCCCGAGGCGAGGCGTTGCTCGACCCCGAGGAACAGGACCATGCCGGGGACGAGCAGGATGCCGCCGCCGACGCCGAACAGCCCCGAGAGGGCGCCGGCGAGCGCGCCGACGGCGATGGCGCGGGCCAGGGGGACGGTGGGGCGGGGGTCGGGCACGGGTCGGCGCGGGAGGCGCGCCCGCTCCTCAGCTGCGCCGGACACGGGCCCGGCGCGACTCCCTCACCACGAGAGCGACGATGAGCGCCATCGCGCCCACGATCAGCCCGAGCACCAGGTACTGCTGCCAGCCGCCGGGGTCGTTGGGCGAGTCGGGTGCCCGCCCCGAGTTCGGCCGGGGGATGATGTCGCCCAGCGGGAGGTCGGACTCGAGCGGCGCCAGGGTGGGGTCGGGGGAGGGAGGAGGGCTCTCGGCGGCCGCTGGTGAGGCGAGCGCGAGCGAGGCGGCGAGCACCACGGCGGCGAGCGCGCCGAGCGCGAGTCGGGCCCGGGTGGAGCGGCGGGGGAGTCGCGTCACCGCGTCATCCTCCCACCGCCGCCACGCGCCGGGCACATCAGCCGTCGAGGGGCCAGATCAGCTGGTCGCCGTCGTGGATCTCCTCGATGAACGAGGCGTCGAACGACGCCGCCACGTCGACGCGGCCGGGCTCGATCACCCCGAGGCGTTCGAGGAAGGCGACCTCAGCGGCCAGCTGGTCGGCGACCAGGCCGCCGACGGGGGCACCCTCGGGTGTCGACGACAGCACCAGGTCGCGCTCGGTCTCCCAGCGGAACGTCTCCCCTTCAGGGGCGAAGAAGAAGTCGGGATCGGACAGCCCGAGGGTGATGTCCACCGCCTCGGCGGGGTTGTCGGCGGCCCATGCGAAGCCCCGCAGCGACGCCCGGAGGAAGTCGGCCACCGCGGTGGGGTGGTCCTCGGCGAAGCCCTGGCTGGTGACGAACACCCCGAAGCTGGCCGGGATGTCGAAGTCGGCCGGGTCGAACACCCGGTACTCGTAGCCCTGGGCGTCGAGCTGGCCGGGCTCGTTCGACTTGTAGACCGGGAGCGACTCGATCTCGGTCTCGAAGAGCGTCACCGGGTTGAAGTCGACCTCGATCTGGGTGATCTCGTCCTCGTCGACGCCGGCCTGGGCGAGCATCGCCCGCACCGAGAACGGGATGGCGCCCTTGATGCCCATCGGGGCGTCGGTCACCTGGGCCAGCTCGGTGATGTCGGAGTCGGCCTCCACCAGCAGCGCCTCCACGGACGTGTTGCCATAGACGCCCACCGCCACCAGCTCGGCCTCGGCGGCGTTGGCGACCGCCACCTCCGAGAACGAGCCGAACGACGTCATCTGCGCCTGGTTGGCGGCCACGGCCGCCACGTTGGCGGTGGAGAAGCCGGCCTGGAGGGTCACGTCGAGGCACAGGTCGTCGAACCAGCCCTGGTCCTCGGCGACGACCACGTCGATGATCGATGCGGCGGCGGCGAAGTCGAAGCTGGTGAGGAACAAGATCTCACCGGCCGCCTGGTTGGCGGCGCAGCGCTCGGCGTCGACCGCGGCGAGCGTGCTCGCCGCCCCGTCGCTGGTCGCCGCGGTGTCGTCGACCGCGGTGTCGTCGCCGCAGGCGCCGGCGACGAGGGCGATCGCGGCGATGACCACGACGACCCACGCGGGCCGGGGTCGGTGACGGGTGGTGCGCATCGGTGCTCCGAGGGGGTGAGGGCGCGTCAGGTGCTACCAGCGTGCCAGCGCAGCACCCGACGTTCGACGAGGGTGACCAGGGCGGTGACGACCACGCCCATGATCATCAGCACCGCGACCGCCGCCCAGACCTGCGTGATGGCGAGCTGGTTCTGGGCGCGGATCATGCGGTAGCCGAGGCCCTGCGAGGAGCCGGACCACTCGGCCACCAGCGCCCCGATCAGGGCGAGCCCGACGCACACCCGCGTGGCCGAGAACAGGTACGGCAGGCTGTGGGGGACCCGCAGCTTCCAGAAGATCTCCCGCCGACTGGCGTGCACGGAGCGCAGCACCTCGAGCGTGGCGGGATCGACGGCTCGAAAGCCCGTGGCCGCGTTCACCACCAGCGGCACGAACGTGATGAGCGCCGCCATGAGGATCTTCGGGGCCGGGCCGAAGCCCAGCCAGATCACGAGCGGCACCGCCAGCGCGATCACGGGGGTGACCTGGACCATCGTGACCACCGGCAGCAGCGCCCGCTCGGCCGTCCGGGAGTGCGAGATGAGCACGGCCAGCACGATGGCCACCACGAACGCGAGGAGGAAGCCGAGCAGCGCCTCCCAGCCGGTGACGAGCGCGTCGTCCCACCAGCGTCCGGGGTTGCTCCACAGCTCGGCGGCGATGTCGGAGGGCGCCGGCAGGATGAGGGCCTTGATGTCGCGGGCCCGCACGAACCACTCCCAGCCGCCGAACAGCACGGCGAACGCCACCACGGGCGGGGCCACGGCCCGCAGCACCCGGCGGAGTCGTCCGTCGGCGTCGACCGCGGTGTCATCGGTCGCCGGCCAGCGGGGGCCGGCGTCGCTCGGTCCGACGTCGTCGAGGCCCAGACGCATGTCGACGGCGTCGCGGTGGATGTCGGGCATCACGACCATCCGGCGCGCAGCGCGGCCCGGATCGAGCGCACGTGGCGGTGGAAGGCCTCGGTGTCCTCCATGTCGGGGGTGCGCGGCCGCGAGAGCTCGATGCGCTCGGTGGCGGCGATCCGCCCCGGACGGGCGCCGAGCACCACGACGCGATCCGACAGGATCACCGCCTCGTCGATGGAGTGGGTGACGAACACCACCGTGTGGCCCGAGCGGGTCCAGATGTCGAGCAGCTGGTAGCGCATGTCGGCGCGGGTGATCTCGTCGAGCGCGGCGAGGGGCTCGTCCATCAAGAGGATGGGGGCGCCCAGCGCGAAGGCCCGGACGAGCGCCACCCGCTGCTGCATGCCGCCCGACAGCTCGGCAGGGTGGGCGCGCTCGAACCCCGCGAGTCCCACCTGGGCGATCAGCTCGGCGGGGCCGGCCGCGTCACCGCCGTAGACGCTGCCCGCGCGGCGGTTCACCTCGCCGAGCAGCGCCACGTTGTCGTGCACGGTGCGCCACGGCAGCAGGGCGGGGGTCTGGGGCACGAAGCCGAACCGCTTCTGGCGGCGGGCCTGCTCGGGGCTGCGGTGCCCGATCCGCACGACGCCGTCGTCGTGGTCGATGAGGCCGCCGATGATCCGCAGGAGGGTCGACTTCCCGCACCCGCTCGGTCCGATGAGGCTGACGAACTCACCCGGCGCGACGTCGAGCGACACGCCATCGAGGGCGTGGACCACCTGACCGCGCCGTCGGAACCGCTTGGAGACCCCGTCGACGGTGATGCCCTCGGACACCGTCGGGGTCGTGGTCATCCGTCCGCGCCCCGACGGTGGGGCGCGAGCAGGCGCTCGACGTACTTGGCCATCACGTCGACCTCGAGGTTCACCGGGCTCCCCGGGGGCCGTTGGCCCAGGGTGGTGACCGCCGCGGTGTGGGGGATCACGGCGACGGTGACGCCGTCGTCGAGCACGTCGACGATGGTGAGGCTCACCCCGTCGATGGTGATCGAGCCCTTCTCGACGCAGTAGCGCAGCAGCTCGGCGGGGACCCGCACCCGCAGGTCGGGCGGCGGCGCCACCAGCTCGCCGACACCGTCGACGTGGCCCTGGACCAGGTGCCCGCCGAGGCGGCTGTCGACCCGTGCGGCGCGCTCGAGGTTCACCGGGTCGCCCGGCTGGAGCGACGACAGGGCGGTGCGGCGGACGGTCTCGTCGCTGACGTCGGCCTCCCACCAGTCGTCGCCGCGCTCGACCACCGTGAGACAGCAGCCGTTGGTGGCGATCGAGTCGCCGATGGTGGTGTCATCGAGCCCGGTGGGGGCAGCGAAGCGGAAGCGCTCGCCGCGGCGCTCCACGAACTGGCCCATCTCCTCGACGAGTCCGGTGAACAAGGCGGAACCTCCGGTGGGGGCGCGGGCGGGTGCTGGCCGAGTCGTCGGCGGCGATGCTGGGTCGGCCACCGAAGTATCGGTCGTGGGACGGGGGGAGCGACGTCACGTCGCCGGCGGTGCCGGGGAACGACCGCGTCCCCACACCTCCTGGACCTTGGCGTAGACGCCCTGGTCGTGGGAGAACTCGATGATGTTGCCATCAGGATCGGACAGGGCACAGACGTAGCCCACTGGGGGTGGGAGCTCCTGTGGCTCCCAGGCGAGACAGCCTTCGGTCCGCGCTGCGTCGGCCAGGCGGTCGACGTCGGCCCGGTGCGGCACCTCGATGCCGAGGTGGGCGAAAGGTGCGAGCTGGGGCCGCTTCAGCCCTTCGTCGGCGAAGAACATCACCAGGACCAGCACGAAGGGGTTCTCGACCTGGCCCTCGTGGCTCAGCCAGGCGCTCTTGCCGTCGGCGTCCTCGCGGCGGTCGAGGACCACGAGCGGGGTGAACCTCGTGTACCAGTCGACCGCGGCCTCGATGTCGGAGCTCGGCAAGGCGATGTGGGTCAAGCGGGGCGTGGTCAACACGGCGGGCTCCCTCTCCGCCGGGGCGCTCGCCGCCCTGACGAGGCGGTCGCGAGCCCGGGCTGGTGGTGGGCGTCGCCCATCAGGATCACACGGGCGCGCCCACCCATGTGCCTCATCGAGCGACGCGGGCCTCGACAGCGGCGCGGTGGGGCATGGACGGCTGGGCGCCGGCGACCTCGACCGCGCAGGCGCCGGCGGCCACCGCGAACCGCACGGCATCGAGGGTGCGCCGACCCTCGGCGCGGGCGACCGCGAACGCCGCGACGAAGGCGTCACCGGCGCCGGTCGGGTCGACGACCTCGGCCGGCCGGGCCGAGACCCGATCGGGGCCGACCTGGGCGCCGTTGGCTCCGAGGGTGACCACCAGCTCGACGCCCTCGGGAGGTGGCTCGAGGCCCAGCTCGAGCGCCTCTTGGGCGTTGGCGACGACGATCGAGGTGTGCTCGAGCACGCGGTGCCACCCGTCGGGGACGGGTGCGGGGTTGAACACCACGAGCCGTCCGGCGTCGTGGGCGATCGCCGCGGCGCGGGCCGAGGCGAGGGCGTTGACCTCGCCCTGGAGCAGCAGCACGTCGGACGCGGCGATCACGTCGGCCGCCGCGTCGGCATCGGCGGGACCGATGGCGCCGTTGGCCCCCGCCACGATGATGATCGCGACCTGACCGTCGTCGGTGACGATCGGGATGGCCGTCCCGGTCGGCCCCTCGGTGGCGATGACGCGGGTCACGTCGACGCCGTCATCGGTGAGCGCGCCGAGCACCTTGGCGGCCGCGGCGTCGGTCCCGATCCGCCCGATCATGGTGACCTCGGCGCCCAGGCGCGCGGCGGCCACGGCTTGGTTGGCGCCCTTGCCGCCGACGAACTCGGCCATGCGGTGGGCGCGCAGGGTCTCGTCGGGTGCAGGTGGGCGTGGCACCCACACGGTGATGTCGTGGTTCAGCGAGCCGAAGCACGCCACGCGCACCGCCATGAGCCCTCCCTGGCGAGGCGCGCCCGGGGTCGACGTGCCTCTGTCGACGCCGATCCTATCGCTGGGGCGAGGCGCTCCTCCGGGCCCGCCGTGCCGCCCGGCGGCGCGTCACGGGAGCCCGGCGGGGGAGCGCCCCGCATCCCTGGTAGCCTCTCGTGGTCGCCCACGCGGATCTCCGCGTCGCGCGCACCGCTCCGGTTCTCGCCTCGCGGTCCCCGGAGCCGGGCCCCCGTCCCCAGCCTCATCGAGAGGAACCCCTCACCCATGGCCGACCTGCACCAGATGCCCCCGAAGGACGCGACGATCACGGAGCACCGCCTCCACGACACCGACACGGGCTCGCCCGAGGTGCAGATCGCGCTCCTCACCGAGCGCATCAACCACCTGACCGAGCACCTCAAGGTGCACAAGAAGGACCATCACAGCCGTCGCGGGCTGCTGATGCTGGTCGGTCGCCGCCGGCGACTGCTCGACTACGTCCGCAAGAACGACGTCGAGCGCTACCGGGCGATCATCGCCAAGCTCGGCCTCCGCCGCTGAGCCGACTGCCGACGGGCGGCCCCCCAGGGGCCGCCCGTGGCACGTCCGGACCCACCAACCACCCACCGCGACGGCGGGATCAGCTGCCAGGCGAGGAGCCCTCGGAGCCCCGAGTGCTTCCCATCTGGGAACTGGCCCGCCGTCCCCACCGGGGGAACGATCCCCCGAGAGGAGACACGATGGCTGAACCCATCACCGTCAGCGGTCCCATCACCGGGACCGACAAGACCATGACCTTCGAGACCGGCCTGCTCGCTCCCCAGAGCCAGGGCGCGGTCGTGGCCACCATCGGCCGCACGAAGATCCTGATGACCGCCAACGCCGAGAAGTCCACCCGCGAGGGCATCGACTTCTTCCCGCTCACGGTCGACATCGAAGAGAAGCGCTACGCCGCCGGCATCATCCCCGGCTCGGTGTTCCGCAAGGAGGGTCGCCCCTCCGACGAGGCCATCCTCACCTGCCGGCTCATCGACCGTCCGCTGCGCCCCTCGTTCGCCGAGGGCTACCGCAACGAGACCCAGATCATCGGCACCGTGCTCGGCGCCGACATGCACAACCCCCACGACGTGCTGGCCATCAACGGCGCCAGCGCCGCCCTCATGATCTCGGGCATCCCGTTCGAGGGCCCGATCGGCGCGGTGCGCCTCGCCTACACCGCCGACGGCACCTGGCTGCCGCACCCCACCTACCAGGAGGGCGACGAGTCCACCTTCGAGCTGGTGGTGGCCGGTCGCGAGACCCACGACGGCAGCGACATCGCGGTGATGATGGTCGAGGCCGGCGGCACCGAGGACTCGTGGAAGCACTACGAGCAGGGCGCGCCGAAGGTCACCGAGGAGGCCATCGCCGAGGGCCTCGAGGCCTCCAAGACCTGGATCCGTGAGTCCATCGCCCTGCAGCGCGAGCTCGTCGCCGCCGCCGGCGTGCGCGACCCGCTGCCGTTCACGCCGGGCCGCGACTACGACGACGACGTCATCGCCCGTGTGCGCGAGGTCGGGGGCGACGCCCTCGCGGCGGCGTCCACCATCGCCGACAAGACCGAGCGCAACGCCGCCACCGACGCCGCCACCGCCGACATCAAGGCGGCCCTCGCCGACGAGTTCGCCGGGCGCGAGCGCGAGGTGAGCGCAGCCATCAAGGCCGTCAACAAGCAGGCGATCCGCGCCCGCGTGGTCAACGAGGGCGTGCGCATCGACGGCCGGGCCCCGGCCGACATCCGCCCCGTGAGCTGCCAGGTGGCCCTGCTGCCCACCGCCCACGGCTCGGGCCTGTTCCAGCGGGGCGAGACCCAGGTGCTCAACGTCACGACGCTCGGCACCAAGCGCATGGATCAGATGATCGACGGCATCGACCCGGTCACCCGCAAGCGCTACCTGCACCACTACCACTTCCCGCCCTTCTCCCCCGGCGAGCCCGGCTTCATGCGTGGGCCCAAGCGCCGCGAGATCGGCCACGGCG
>DATHSN010000057.1:0-10684 GCA_035464115.1 Acidimicrobiales bacterium
CGCACCGCCGCCGGCCGCACCGCCGCCGGCCGAGCCCCCGCCCGTCACCCCGCCGCCTCCGGCGGAACCGCCCCCGCCTCCGCCCGGACCACCCACGCCTCCGCCCGGACCACCGCCGTCGGAGCCCCCGCCGGCCGCATCCGCGTCGGCGCCGGGCGAGCTGGTCGAGATCGACGGCGACGGGGTCCGGGTCCGCTACCGGCCCGGCAGCACCGCCGAGCCCCTCGCCCGCCCCGCGCTCGAGCGCCTGGCCCGGGCCCGCTCGCGCCTGGCCGGGTTGGGATCCGAGCCGTGGGGCGTGCCGGTCACCGTCCTGCTCGTCGACCCGTTCCCCGACCCCGACCAGCCGGGCCAGCTGGTCACCTCGGGCGCGGTCATCGAGCCCGAGCGCAGCCAGGTGTGGGTCCCGATCAGCCCCGAGCGCGCCCCCGAACCCCCTGAGCGCTACCTGGCCCGCTACTTCGGCGCGGCGCTGCCCGCGGGCGCCGACCTCGCCCCGATCCTCGACGGCTACGGCCTGTCGCTCGCCGGCGGCCCCAGCCCCGACGAGCAGCTGGCCACCATGCCCCTGCCCCCGCTGGGCCAGGCCGACGACGAGCTCGCCCCCCACATGTGGCGGTCGTTCGTCGACCACCTGCGCCGCGCCCACGGCGACGCCGCCCTCCTGCGGTTCCTCGCCACCGCTCGACCCGGCGCGCTCGACGCCGCCGCCCGCGAGGTCTACGACGACGGCGTCGCCCGGCTCGAGCAACGCTGGCGCGAGGCCCTGGCGCGGGGCACCGTCAAGGCCCAGCCGGCGCTGTTCGTCCGCCTGGCGCTGCGCGAGCTGCGGCCCCACTGGAAGCGCCAGATCGAGATCGCCGTCTACCTGCTGTTCGCCATGGTGTTCACCGCGGTCTTCCCGTTCGTGTTCCGCGAGCTGGTCGACACCGCCATCCCGAGCGGCGAGTGGAGCGAGGTCCTCCAGCTGCTCGGCGTGCTGGGGATCGCCCTGTCGGTGTCGCTCGTGGCGTCGCTGCGGCGCTCGTACCTGTCGGCCTACGTGTCGACCGCGGTGGTGGCGTCGCTGCGGATGCGCATGTTCACCCGGCTCCAGAACCTGTCGCCGGGGTGGTTCCACGGACGCGAGCAGGGCGACGTGCTGTCGCGCTTCTTCACCGACGTCGGCCAGGTCGAGGCCGGGTTCACCGCCACGCTGCGCGACGGCACGTTCCAGACGCTGAGCCTGGTGGTGTCGGCGGTGGTGCTGGTGTCGCTCGAGCCCCTGCTCGGCGTCATCGTGCTCGGCGGCATCCCGATCGTGGCGTTCATCTACCTGCGGATGGCCGACGGGGCGCTCACCCGCTCGATGGCCGCCCAGGAGCGCACCGGCGACCTGCTCGGCGTGTCGGCGGAGAACTACGCGGCCCAGCCCGTCGTCGCCGCGTTCGGGCTCCAGGCCCGCGAGATCGCCCGCTTCGGCCGGTCGTCGGACCGCCTCGTCGCCGCCCAGCTCCGCTTGTCGCTGTTCGGTGGGGTGTTCGAGCTGTCGGTCAACGCGGTGGTCACCGCGCTGCGCCTGATCGTGCTCGGCATCGGCGCCTGGTTCATCCTCGAGGGCCGGTTCACCATCGGTGGGCTGGTGGCGTTCATGGGGGTGATGGGCGAGGTGCTCGGACCCGTCGGGGCGCTCACCGGGGTGGGTCAGCAGCTCCAGTCGTCCACCGGTGCGCTGGCCCGGGTCAACGAGATCCTCGACGCCGAGTCCGACGTCCCCGACGCCGAGGGCGCGCCCGCCCTCCCCCCGCTGCGCCAGGCCATCGAGCTGCGCGACGTCGACTTCTCCTACGTCCCCGGCGGCGCGCCGACGCTGCAGGGCATCAGCTGCGTCATCCCCGCCGGGTCCAAGGTGGCGTTCGTCGGGCCGTCGGGGGCGGGCAAGAGCTCGGTCCTCAAGCTCATCAAGCGCTTCTACGACCCGAGCTCGGGGTCGATCACGTGGGACGGCACCGACCTGCGGTCGGCGTCGCTCGCGTCGTTGCGGGCCAACCTCGGCGTGGTGTTCCAGGACACGTTCCTGTTCGACACGACGATCCGCGAGAACATCCGCATGGCCCGACCCGAGGCCACCGACGCCGAGGTGGTCGAGGCGGCCCGCCAGGCCGCGATCCACGACGACATCGAGGCCATGCCCGGCGGCTACGACGCCCTCGTCGGCGAGCGCGGCGGCCGGCTCTCGGGCGGCCAGCGCCAGCGGCTGGCCATCGCTCGGGCCGTGCTGCGCGACCCGTCGGTGCTCGTGCTCGACGAGGCCACCTCGGCCCTCGATCCCCGCACCGAGCGCCAGATCGCGGCGACGCTCGACGAGGTCGGGGCCGGGCGCACCATCGTGTCGGTCACCCACCGCCTCGCCTCGGTCGTCGGCTACGACCGCATCTTCGTGCTGGTCGACGGGGGCCTCGCCGAGTCGGGCACACACGACGAGCTGGTGGCGCACGGCGGCGTCTACGCCCACCTGTGGGCCGAGCAGACCGGCGGGATGGTCACCGCCGAGGCACCGCTCGACGTGCCCCGCGCCCTGGCCCGGGTGCCGTTCTTCGCCGACCTCGACGGCGATGCCCTCGCCGACGTCGCCGGTCGGCTGCGGTCCACCACGCTCGCCGCCGGCGAGCGCGTCAGCGAGGAGCCGGGGCGGCTGTGGCTCGTACGGGCCGGCCGGGCCAGGGTGCTCAGCGTGGCCGCCGACGGCAGCGAGCGCGCCGACACCGAGCTGGGCGCCGGCGATGCGTTCGGGGTCGCCGCCGCGCTCGGCGACGTCCGCGGCGACGCGCTCGAGGCCGTCGAACCGCTGCGGCTGCTCACCCTCGATCCCGACGCGCTCGCCGCCGTCGCCGCGGTCCACCCCGCGGTGGCGGCGCGCCTGTCGGGGCGGGGAACGATGGGTCCGGCCGCCGGCACCGGCACCCGGCTGCGCGCCACCCTCGGGCCGGGCGCCGCCAACGGGGGTCCCGATCGCTCCACCCTCGGTCCGCCCACCGCACCGGCCACCGGCCCGCGCGCCACCCTCGGACCGGTGGGGCTGCCGCGATGACCGTCCCCACCCCGGGCGCACCGCCCAGCCGCCGACCCGAGGAGGCGTCGTGCCCCAACCGTTGATCGACCCGGTCCTCACCTCGGTGCTGCGCGCCGCCCGCGACGCCGCCCGCGCCGGGCGGGGCCTCCTGCTGCACCTCGACGGCGACGAGCTCGTGGTCGTCGCCGCCGACGGCGACGACACCGCCCGGGCGATCGGCCACCGCATCGCCGCCGGTCGTGGGGTGGTGGGGTTCGTCGCCGCGACCGGCCAGCCCATCGCCCTGCGCCCCACCTCGACCGACGAGCGCCTCGCCGACGACGTCGGCGCCGACCTGGGCTGGGCCCCCGGGGCGGTGCTGGCCGTCCCCTGCGCCGGCGAGGACGGCATCGTCGGCGTGCTCGAGCTGCTGGCCCCGCTCGACGGCGGCACCTTCGACTTCGACGCCGTCGAGGACGCCACGCTGCTGGCCGGGGTGGCCGCCGCCGCCCTCGACGCCAGCCACGTCGGTGCGGCGGTCCCCACCCCCACCGAGCTGGGGGGCGGCCTCGAGCGCCTCGCCGCGGCCGACCCCGCCCGCTACGTCCACGTCGCCGGCCTCGTGCAGGCGCTGCTCGATCGTGGGTAGCCCCCGCCTCCCGGCCTACGCCCGCACCTCCGAGGTGCTCCGCCTCCCCGGGGCGACGTCGCTCGACGACCTGTCGCCGTCGTGGGCGTGGGGCGGCGCCACCGGACGGGGCGTGCGCGTCGCCATCGTCGACAGCGGCATCGAGGCCGACCACCCCGACCTCGACGACTGCGTCGACCGCGACGGCGGCGTCGAGATGGTCGTCGAGCCCGACGGCACCGTGTCCGAGCGCCGGGGCGCCCACGACGACGACGTCGGCCACGGCACCGCGTGCGCCGGCATCATCCACCGCATCGCCCCCGAGGCGTCGATCACCAGCGTCAAGGTGCTCGGCCCCGGTCTCACCGGCAAGGCCGTCGCCTTCCTGGGCGGGCTCACCTGGGCGGTGCAGCAGGGGTTCGACGTGATCAACCTGTCGCTCGGCACCACCCGCCGCGAGTGGGCCCACCCGTTCCACGAGATCTGCGACCGGGCCTACTTCCAGGGCTCGGTGGTCGTCACCGCCGCCAACAACCTGCCCCGGACCAGCTTCCCGAGCCTCTACGCCTCGGTGGTGAGCGTGGCGTCGAGCCTGTCGACCGACCCGTTCCGCTTCCACCACAACCCCGATCCGCCCACCGAGTTCCTCGCCCCCGGGGTGAACGTCGAGGTGTCGTGGCGCGCCGGCGGGCGCATCACCGCCACCGGCAACTCCTACGCCGCGCCCCACATCGCGGGCATCGTCGCGCTGATCCGCTCCAAGCACCCCGAGCTGCGCCCCTTCCAGCTCAAGACCGCGCTGTGGGCCACCGCGGCGAACGTGCGCGAGGCTCCCCGACCGGCAGGCCGACGTACACTCGCGGCCACGCAGCGGGACACGACCCGAGCGAGCCTGGCCATCCGGCTCGACGATCGACCCGCCCCGCCGGTCACGCCACGAACACCCTCGGAGCGACGGTCCGATGAGCAGGAGTAACCCCAGCCCGGTCGGTGCGTCATGAGCGACATGACCGGTCGAGATCCCGCCAGCAGCCTGCTCGACAAGCTGGCCGCGTTCGCCGGCGAGCTCGACGACGACGAGCGGGCGCTCCTCGCCGCGCTGCTGGCACCCGGCATCGCCAAGGCCCACCAGGACGACCCCGAGGTGATGGCGTTCGACGGCACCACGTGGCTGCCCACCGACCTGCCCCAGCACCTCGCGTCGCAGATCCGCGACCGCCACCTGCGCGTCGAGGGCTGGTAGCCCGACCGCCGGTCGACCGGGGTCAGCCCGCGGGCGGCCCTGTCACCCCAGGCAGCGGTCGAAGCGGGCGGCCACGGCATCGGTGAGCGTCCCGGCACCCGTGCGCAGCAGCTCGTCGTTGGCCATGAACTCGGCGACGGTGAGCTCGGCGAGCGAGGCGTCGAGGGCACAGGTGCACAGCTCGTCGCTCACCCCGTCGTCGCGACACGCCGTGCGGAACCGGGAGATGGCGGACTGGGGGACCTCGGTCGGGTCGGCCTCCACCTGGGCGGTGTCGTCGTCACCCCCGCCGAGCACCAGCACCAGGGCCACGACGGCGGCCACCGCCGCGACGGCACCGCCGACGAGGAGCGGGATCCGGGACCGGGTCGACGGGGCGCTCGGCGGTCCGGTCGGGCCCGGGGCGATCGCCGACCCGGCAGCGGGCGCTGCGCTCGGCGGTCCCGCAGCGGCCGGGGGGGCCGGGGCGCTCGGCGGTCCCGCAGCGGCCGGGGGGACCGTCACGGCAGGCGCGGGAGCTGGGCCGGGCGCCGGTGTCGGTCCGGGCGGCGGCGGGGCCACGATGACGGTCGGCGTCGACGGCCGCTCGGGGGGCGTCGCCGACGGCGCCAGGCGGGCGACGCCCATCACCGGGACATCGGAGTCGGCCAGCCAGCCCGGCCCGAGCGCCTCGGCCGCGGCGGCGGCCAGCGCGGTGGCGAACGCGGCCGCGCCGGGGTGGCGGTCGGCGGCGTCCTTGGCCAGCGCGACCATCACCACGTCGGCGATGGGCCGGGGCACCGACGGTGCCACCTCGGCGAGCGGCGGAGGCGGCTCGTTGACGTGGCGGTACAGCTGCGACATCGAGTCGCCGGTGGACTCGAACGGGAGGCGCCCGCCGAGCAGCTCGTAGAGGACCACGCCGATGGCGTAGACGTCGGTGGCGGGCCCGACCGGCCGGCCGGTGCCCTGCTCGGGCGCCATGTAGGCGGGGGTCCCCATGATGACCCCGGTGGCGGTGCGGTGCTCGCTGGCCTCGCCGAGCACCTTGGCGATGCCGAAGTCGACCAGCTTCGGGACCCCGGCGTCGTTGAACAGCACGTTGTCGGGCTTGATGTCGCGGTGCAGGACACCCCGGCTGTGGGCGTGGTCGAGCGCGGCGAGCACCGCCAGGGCGATGGCGCAGGCGTCGCCCACCGGCACCGGGCCCGCCTCGACGCGCTCCCAGAGCGTGCCGCCGGTCAAGAGCTCCATGACGATGAGGCAGACCCCGTCGCGCTCGACGAAGTCGTAGACGGGGACGATGTGGGGGTGCTCGAGCGACGCCACCACGCGGGCCTCGGCGAGGAACCGCTGGCGCACCTCGGGGTCGGCGCCGAACGCCCGCGGCAGCTGCTTGACCGCCACCGCCCGCCGCAGGGTGCGGTGCTCGCCCTGACGCACCACACCCCACCCGCCCCGCCCGATCTCGCGCCCCACCTCGTAGCCGGGCAGGGCCTGCTCGACCAGCTCGTCCTCGACGCTCATGTCCGGTGCATCTCCGGTAGGGGCACGGTCGGGGCGAGTGTAGGTCCGACCTGCGGCCGCCCTCGGACCCGTCGGGCGCAGGTGCCGACATCGCCGGGGTGAAAGGCCTACGCTCGCCGGCGGTGCGGGGACACGACGACGCGACGCTCGTGGGCGCCGCCCGAGAGGGCGATGCCCGAGCGTTCGAAGAGCTGATGCGGCGCCACGGGCGCGCCGTCCGCACCACGGTGCGCGGCCACCTGCGCGACCCCGACACCCACGACGACGCCGTCCAGGAGACCTTCACCCGGGCGTTCGAGCGGATCCACACGCTGCGCACCCCCGACCGGTTCCGTCCGTGGTTGCTGCAGATCGCCCGCAACGCCTCGTCCGACGTCCGCCGGCGCCGGGCGCGAGCCACCATCGAGTCGCTCGACGAGACCGGCGACGACGGCGTGATCCCCGTCGCCGTCGAGGTCGGCCCCGACGAGCAGGCCGAGGTGCGCGAGCTCGTCGCCATGGTGCGCGACGGCGTGGCCGGGCTGTCGCCCCGCGACGCCACCGCCTTGTCGATGGTGATGTGGTTCGGCTTCGGACCCACCGAGATCGGCGCCGCCCTCGGCCTCACGCCCAACGCGGCCAAGGTGATGCTGCACCGGGCCCGCCGCCGGCTGCGCGATGCGCTGCTCACCGAGGTGGCGGCCCAGGGCCGCTGCGACACCGCCGCGGGGCTCCTCGACGATCCCGAGGCCGACCCCGAGCGCGCCATCGACCACGTCCGCGCCTGCGCGATCTGCACCGCCACCGCCCACGACCGCTTCGGCACGAGCGAACCCCTCGGCGCCTGAGGCGCTGCACGCCGCGCCCCGCAGGGCCCTGCAGCGCTACTGCTGGTCGGACTCGGGAGGAACCGGGTCGGGCTCGTCCTGGCACTCCTCGAGCTCGTCTCGATCGTGCGTCACCGCGCATGGGTCGGGACGATCGGCCGGGCTCGCACCGTCGCCCTCGTCCGACACCTCGGTGGCCTCGGCCGGCTCGTCGGCCGGAGGTTCCGCCGGGGGCGGCGCGGGTGGCTCGTCGACCGCGACCGGGTGATCACCGGAGGGCTCGCCCGCGCCTGCCTCGGCCGGGACAGCGGACGCGTCCGGGCCGGTGACGGCACCGTCCCCACCCGGTGCCTCGCTGGTCGTCGCTGGTTCCCCCGCCCCGACCCCATCTCCGGGCGCGTCGACCGACCGTTCGCCGACCGGGGCGTCCAGAGACTCGTCGGGCAGCTCCTCGGCGACCTCGGCCCCGTCCTCGTCGAGAGCTGAGTCGTCGTCGGGAGCCCACACACCGGCGACGACGGCGTTTCCCCGCACCACGACGACGTCGGAGTGGAGCGCGTGGGTGGCCGGGCGCCCTGTCGACCCGACCGCCACGCCGAGCGCCAGGGCGATGATGCCGGCCGCCAGGACGCCCGCTCGCGTCGTGCCGGTCGCTCGGGTCCGCCGCAGCCGGACCCGCGGCACGAGGAGCCGGTCAGACATGGTCCGACACGGGGTCCGGGTCGGCATCGTCGACCCGACCCGGAGCGGCGAGGCCCGTGCGGTCGACCCGCGGGATCGACGGGTCGAGCTTGGCGACGGCGACCGGTCCGCTGCGGACGACGGCGATGGGGTCCCAGGGGTCGACGAGACGCTCGAGGTCGTCGAGCTCTGCGGGCGAACCACACATCGAGGCGGTCAGCGCCTCGTGGTTCACGTCGATCACCTCGCCGCCCATCAGCTGGACCAAGCGGGCGATCTCGTGGCGGTCAGCGGCGCAGGCCCGCACGGTGAACAGGATCACCTCGCGCCGCACGGCTCGACCGTCGTCGGACGACGGCACCCCCGCGGTGTGGCTGCCCATCGAGGCCTCCGGTCGCTGGCGGCGCACCGCCACCATCCGGGCGACCGCGGGCACGGCCCACAGACCGACCATCGTCACAGCGATCACGCCCAAGCCATGGGGCGACGCGATCCAGTCGCGGTAGTGCCCGGCGCCGGCGAGGTGGAACCAGACCTCACCGCGGACCGCGTCGGCCGGCACGGGCTCGGTGTCGACTCCCTCGTTCGCGTCGCCCTTGGTGATGAACGACACCGGCCGGGTGTCGAGCACCTCGACGACCCGATGGGTGACGTACCGGGCCCGCCGGCCGTCGGGCTGGATGGTGATGACGTCGCCCGGCCCCACGTCGCTCGGGTCGACGGGGCGGACGAACACCAGCGACCCGGTGGGGATCGTCGGCTCCATCGAGCCCGACACCACTGTCAGCGCCGCGCCACCGGTGAGCCGGGGCACCACCAGCGCGATCACCGGCACGGCGACCGCGGCGGCGAGCGCTGCGCCAGCGATCGCTCGAGCGGCTGTCGCCACCACCGTGCGTTGCATGTCGGTCGACTCCCTGCTCGTGGCTCCGGCGGTCGGTACCGGGTCGTCCAGGCCGTTCGGACCGAAGCGACCCAGGGGGCCGACCGACGTGGTCGGCCGGCCCCCCGATGGCGCGCGTCCCGGATGGGACGCAGCCCGGGCCCTACAGGATCTGCTCGAGGTCGAACCGCAGATCGAAGGTGCTGGAGTCACCCTGGACGGCGTTGGGGGCATCGACATCGAGGCCGAGGTCGATGCGGATGCAGATGCCCTCGTCGCCATTGAGGTCGACGAGCGCCTGCGTGGCCGTCAGCGAGTCGAGCCGCGGGTACACCGTCGGATCGTTGTTGTTGGCAGGGCTGTAGCCGATCGAGTTCACGTAGCCACCGAGTGCCGATGAGCAGCTGTTGCCACCGAAGCTGATGTCGCTCGTGGGCGCCGGATCGGTGTAGCGGATCCGCACGTAGCCGTACTCGGAGAACTCACCGTCGTCGACCGTGGAGCAGTCGGGATCCTCGAGCTCCTCACTGTTGCTCGAGCAGCCGTTCTCGGCATCGACCAGGTTCTCGACGGTCATGCTGAGGGCGGCGGACGGCACGCCCTCGAGGTCCGCGCTGGCGACGAAGAAGTCGATCGTCCGGAACTCGCCCGGGGCGATCGCCTGACCTCCGACGTTGTTGATCGCTCCGGTGCTGTCGAGCTCGAGCGCCAGCTGGCCAGCCGCCGTCTCGTTGCCCTCGATCGTCCCGAAGTCGGACCAGGCGGCGAAGGTGCCCGTTCCCACCAGCCCGGCGACCGCGATCACGGCCAGGCCCATCATCATGGTGCGCTTCGACATGGGTGTCCCCCTGCTCATCGTTGGATGTCGAAGGAGGCCGGTTTCGCCATTCGCTCACCGCCGGGCAAGGCGACCAGGTGCACCCGGTGGATCGATGCGTCGCTCCGGGGGTCACCGTGACACCGGCCACCCGTCCGGCTCATCGCCAACATTGATGAATCACGCGGATCAACCACGCCGGTCGAGCCAGCCGGACGCGTGCGCGAGCGCCACCGCCGACAGCTGTGACGACACCCCGAGCTTGGAGAGCACCGAGCGGATCTGGCTCCGCACCGTGGTGATGGACACGAAGTGGAGCGCCGCCAGCTCGTCGGCGCTGAGCCCCTGCGCCAGTCCGGCCAGCACCTCCTGCTCGCGGGCGGTCAGCCGCTCGAACGGGGCGCGTCGGAGCCGGTCGGCCGACCGGTGGGCGCGCAGGACCGCGAGGAGCTCGTCGCGCTCGACCGAGGTCAGGTTCGAGCGGACGGACTCCGCACAGCGCACGGCGTGGACCAGCCGATCGAACGGCTCCGACTTGCTCACGACCCCGATGGCGCCGGCCTCGATGCACTCGGCGATCGCGACCGTGCTGGTCTCGGCGGTCACCACCACGACGCCGGCGCCCCGGTCCCGGATCGGCGCCACCAGCCCCAGCGCGCTGTGTGCCTCGCCGAGTCGCAGGTCGAGCAGCACGACGTCGGGCTCGAAGGAGTCGACGAGGTCGATCACGGTGCGGTCGTCGAGGGACTCCGGCCGGGTGACCTCGAAGCCGAGCACCGCCAGCGACGCCGCGAGGCTGTCGGCCAACAGCTCGTGGTCGTCGACGATCAGCACCCGCGACGTCATCTCGTCGCCCGACCTCCCGACGGGTCAGACACGAACGGGCCACTCACGTGGGGACGGGCGCACGACAGGTGCCACCGGGGCGCTCCCTGGTGGCGCCGTCGACCCCTCGAGCTCGAGCAGGAAGATCGCTCCACCACCGGGACGAGCGCCGACCGAGAGGTCCCCGCCCTGGGACCGGGCGAGACGGCGGCTGATGTGGAGGCCCAGCCCATGCCCACGCCGGTCAGGGTGCCCATGGCCGTC
>DATHSN010000058.1:0-3693 GCA_035464115.1 Acidimicrobiales bacterium
GGCCCGCAGGTCGGGCCACCGCTCCGACAGCTCGTCGACGGCGACGATCTCGTCCCAGCCCTCGAGCCGGCGGCCGATGTCGCGCACCGAGGCCAGCACCCAGTCGGTGTGGCAGTCAGCGACACCCGCAGCTTCCCCGGACTCACCCAGGTGCTCCGCGGCCAGCTGGCGCATGGCGGCCAACAGGCGGAACCGCCGTCCCGACGGACCGGACTCGGCGACCACCATCGACCGATCGACCAGCCCGGCGAGGGCTTCGTCGACCGCCACCTCGTCGAGCGGACCGTCGGGGTCGGCCACCACCGCCTCGGCCGCGGCCAGGTCGAACCGGCCGGCGAACACCGACAGCCGGCGCAACACGACCTGCTCGTCGGGCGCCAGCAGGTCGTGGGACCACTCGATCGTCGCCCGCAGGCTCCGGTGTCGATCCCCTCCGGCGGGTCGGGTCCCGCCGAGCAGTCGGAGCCGATCGTCGAGGCGGGCCAGCAGATCAGCGGGGGCGAGCGTGGCGATGCGAGCCGCCGCCAGCTCCACGGCGAGCGGCAGACCGTCGACCCGTTCGCAGATCTGCTCCACCTCGGACCGGCACCCCTCCAGCTCGAACGACGGATCGATCGCCCGGGCCCGCTCGGCGAACAGCTCGGCGGCACCCGCGACCGGCAGCGGGGCGACGGACACCACCTGCTCGCCGACGATGCCCAACCGCTCCCGCGACGTGGCCAGCACCGTGACCCCGGGGCAGGCGGCGGACACCGCCCGGGCCAGCTCGGCGGCGCCGTCGATCACGTGCTCGCAGTTGTCGAGCACCACCAGCGCCCGCCGGTCGGCCAGTCCGGTGATCAGCGCCTGGGTGACCGTCTGTCCGGGCCCCTCCGGCACCCGCACCACGGCGGCGACGGCGCGCGGGACCTCGGCCGACGTGGCGATCTGGTCGAGCTCCACCAGCCAGGCCTCGCCCTCGACCGAGGGGGCGAACCGCTGGGCGGCGGCCACCGCCAGGCTCGTCTTGCCGATCCCTCCCGGTCCGACCAGCGTCAACAGTGGGCACCGGTCGAGCGCTTCGGCCACCTGGTCGAGCGCCGCCTCCCGTGCCACCAGCGGCACGTCCCTCCGGGGGAGGTGGCCCACCCCGGCCGGGCCGGCCGCCGACCCCACTCCAGCCCCGCGACCCGGCCCTGTCCGCTCGGCCGCCAACGCCGCGTCCTGGGCGAGGATCGCCGCCTCCAGCTCCCGCAGCCGAGGCCCCGGCTCGACCCCCAGCTCGTCGACCAGGTGGCGACGGGCGGTGCGATACGCAGCCAGGGCGTCGGCCTGGCGACCGACCCGGTAGAGGGCGGTCATGAGCAGCGCCCACAGTCCCTCCCGGAACGGGTGCGTCGCGGTGAGCTCGGTGAGGGCGGGGACGGCGGCGGCGGGATCGTCGTCGACCCGCCGCTCGAGGTCGGCCTCCACGGCGACGAGGCGTCGCTCCACCAGCGCGTCGACGACCGGGCCGAGGCCGGGCGCGTCGAGGCCGGCCAGCGGCATCGCCGTCCACTGCTCCAACGCGGCACCGATATCGCCGCCAGACAGGAGTCGCTCGAAGCGCACGACGTCGACCGCGCCGGGCGCGACCTCCAGCCGGTAGGCCGAGCCGACCCGGGTCAGCGAGCTGGGACCGAGCGCCTTGCGGACGGCGGTGGCGTAGGTCTGCACGGTCTTCTCCGCGGTGCGGGGTGGGTCGTCGCCCCACAGCACCTCGACCAACCGCGACACCGGCACGGCCGCGCCGGGCGAGAGGGCCAGCACGGCGAGCAGCGCCCGGGCCTTGGCCGGTCCGACGTCGATGGGATCCCCGTCGACCACGGCGCTGACCCCGCCGAACAGCCGCACCTCGACCACTGACCGACCCCCTTCCGTCGGGCCAGTGTGGCACCCGCCCCGCCTCGACCCGGCTCGACCGGGACTCGACCGGTGCTCGACCGGACGGGAAGACGGTGGGCCCATGACCACGCACACCGCATCCCGAACCCCGGTGGCGGCCGAGCGGCACGACCGCCCGGCTCCGGCCCCCGCCCCGACCCCCTGGTCGCCGACGCGGCTCGCCCGCATGGCCGGGGCCCTCTACCTCACGATCTTCGTCGCCGGCCTCTACGCCGAGATCGGCGTCCGCACCCGTCTGATCGACTGGGAGGACCCCGCCGCCACGTTGGCGAACTTCCGGGGCGACATCTGGCTCTACCGCAGCTCGTTCTTCGCCGATCTGGTGATGATCGTGGCCGATGTGGCCCTGGCCGTCGTGCTCTACCGGCTGTTCGTCCGGGTGAGCCGCCCCGGATCGGCGATCGCCGCCGGCTTCCGCCTGGCCCAGGCGGCGGTGCTCGCCGCCAACCTCATCCACGTGGCGATGGTGATCCAGCTCGTCACCGGCGACACCCTCCTCGGTGGGTTCACCGCTGACCAGAGCGCGGCCCAGGTGATGCAGCACCTCACCGCCCACCGCTTCGGGTATCTGATCGGGCTCGTCCTGTTCGCCGCCCACCTGGCGGTGCTGGGCTGGCTCATCGGCCACTCCCGGCTGCTGCCCCGCTGGCTGGTGCCACTGCTGTTCACCGCCGCCTCGGCCTACCTGGTCGACACCGCCATGTTCGTGCTCATCGACGGCTACGACGCCGCCTGGTCACCCCTCGTGCTGTTCCCGGCGGTCATCGCCGAGGGCGCCACGCTCCTCTGGCTCCTGGTCAAGGGAGTCGACACCGACGCCCAGGAGGCGATCCGATGAAGGCCATCATCCGCACCGAGTACGGCACCACCGACGTCCTCGAGCTCACCACCATCGACGAGCCCACCATGAGCGACGGCGAGGTCCTCGTCCGGGTGGAGGCCGCCGGCCTCGACCAGGGCGTGTGGCACCTCATGACCGGGCTTCCCTATCCGGTGCGCCTCGCCGGCTACGGGATCCGCCGACCGAAGAACCCGGTGCTCGGCCACGACCGGGCCGGCCACGTCGTCGCCGTCGGCGCCGGGGTGACCCGGGTGGCGGTCGGCGACCGGGCGTTCGGCACCGCCGACGGCACCTTCGCCGAGCACGCCGTCACCAGCGAGGACCGCCTCGTGCGCACCCCGTCGAACCTCGACGTCGTGCAGGCCGGCGGACTCGCCACCTCCGCCATCGCCGCCCTGCGAGCGCTGCGGGACGTCGCCGACGTGCGGCCCGGCGACCGGGTGCTCGTGCTCGGCGCCAGCGGCGGTGTGGGCTCCGCCGCAGTCCAGCTGGGCAAGGCGTTCGGGGCCCACGTCACCGGCGTGGCCAGCACCGGCAAGCTCGCCCTGGTCCGCTCGCTCGGCGCCGACGAGGTGATCGACTACACGACAACCGACGTCACCCACACCGGCCGGCGGTGGGACGTGGTGCTCGACCTCGCCGGCAACCGGCCGATCCGCCAACTCCGCCGGATCCTCGAGCCCCGAGGACGACTGGTGCTGGTCGGCGGTGAGGAAGGCGGGAAGTGGACCGGGGGCATGGGCCGGTGGCTGCGAGCCGCTCTCCTCTCGCTCGTCTCCCGTCAGACGCTCCCGCCGCTGTTGCCCGGCGGCGGAGTGGAGCACCTCGACGTGCTCGCCGAGCTGGCGGCGGCGGGCGACCTGTTCCCGCCGATCGACCGCACCGTCGGCCTGGCCGACGTGCCGCAGGCGATCGACGACCTGCGGGCG
>DATHSN010000059.1:0-12619 GCA_035464115.1 Acidimicrobiales bacterium
CGATCGGCGGCAGCCCCCGGATCGCGAGAGCGGAACGGGTCGGCGTCGGCCGGGTCGGCGTCGGCCGGGTCGCCCCGATCGGGGGCAGCCCCCGGATCGGGGGCGCGGCACGGGTCGGCGCTGGCCGGGTCGGCGGCGCCGGCGGCCTCGCCGGCCGACGTCGACCGGGCCGAGCCGGGGATCGGGGCCCGCCGGCGGGCGGCCTCGGCGGCGCGCTTGGCGCCGTTGCGGCTCATCTCGGCCAGGCGGGGCGGGACGAGCCCCCGGCGCGGGTGCACGACGACGCCGTCGGCCTGCTGGAACGACCGTCGACCCAGCTCGTAGGACACCGCCGCGCCCAGCGCGGCGAGGCCGAGCAGCAGGTAGCCGAGCTGGCCGGGCAGGGGGATCACCACCGGGATGAAGGCGCCGACCACCCAGATGAGCTGGAAGCGGGTCTCGAACCGGGCGAACGACCGGCCCCGGTTCACGTCGGGGGCGTCGCGCTGCACGATGGAGTCGAACGCGAGCTTGGCGGCGACCGAGGCCATGGCCACCGCGAAGCCGATGGCGGCGGCGCCCACCAGTCCCCCGAGCCCGGTCGCCAGCGCGGCCATGGCCGCGGCGAAGCCGAGCGCGCCGACGATGATGCGCTCCTCGGACGTGGCCCGTCGCATGCGCGGCGTGAGCACCGCGGCCAACGGCCCGCCGATGGCGGCGAGCGCGGCCACCACCCCGAAGTGCCAGGTGGGCGAGCCGGTGTTCACCGTGGTGACCGAGAACCCGAGCACCTCCCGGGTGCTCGACCCGATCTCGGCGCCGAGCCCGGCGACGAAGGGCCGCTCCTGCTCGCCCCGCAGCTCGAACGCGAGCAGGAAGGTGAGGAACCCGACGATGCCGCGCAACAGTCCCATGGCCGAGGCGGAGAGCAGGATGCCGGCGCTGCGCAGCTCGGCCCGCTCCTCGGCGCCCTCGGGCTCGGGCGCGACCGTCGTGGCCGGCAGCTTGAGCCCCACGATGGCGCCGGCGGCGAACACCACCGCGGCGAGGCCGGTGACCCACTGCGGCCCGCCGAGCCAGGCGAGGAGCAGGCCGGGGACGACGGCCACCGCGCCGGCGACCCCCGACAGCAACGAGAGCTTGGCGTTGGCCTCGACCAGGGCCTCGTCGCTCGCCACGGTGGTGGGCACCACCGCGCTCTTCGCCACGTGGTACCCCTTGCCGAGCACCAAGATGGCGAACGCGTAGGGGAAGAGCAGCAGCGAGTCGAGGTCGCGCACCATGAGCAGGGCGATGACCGCCCGCAGGCCGCCCGAGCCGATGATCATCCAGCGCCGGCCGCCGGCCATGCGGTCGAGGGCGGGGCCGATGAGCGGCGACACGATGGCGAACGGCGCCATGGTGAGCACCAGGTAGAGACCGACCCGCCAGCGGGCGTCGCTCGGGTCGATGGAGAAGAACAGCGATCCGGCGAGGGCCAGCGCGATGAGCGCGTCGCCGGCCACGAGCAGCGCGTGGGTGCGGGCCAGTCGCACGAACGGCGACGGGGCGAACGCCTCGGCAGCCCGCTGCTGGGGCTGGGAGAGGGGCTGCCAGCCCGTCGTGTCGCTCACGTCGCCATCACCTCTGGCCATGGTACGGGGGAGGTCGGACGCCCCGGCGGCGGTCGGTGGGCCAGCCCGCACGGGCCGCTCAGGCGCGGGGCAGCTCGTACTTGTAGCCGAGGCCCCGGATGGTGACGATGCGCGTGGGGTTCGACGGGTCGTCCTCGACCTTGGACCGCAAGCGCTTGATGTGCACGTCGAGGGTCTTGGTGTCGCCGACGTAGTCCATGCCCCACACCCGGTCGATGAGCGTCTCGCGGGGCAGCACCCGACCGGCGTTCTCGATGAGCAGGGCGAGCAGCTCGAACTCCTTGAGCGGCAGCGACACCAGCTCGCCCCGGATGCGCACCTCGTGGCCCTCGGGGTCGATGGTGACGTCGCCCACGGTGATCGCGTCGGCGGGCAGGGCGCCGCCGACGACGAGCGGCGAGCGGCGCAGCACGGCACGCATGCGCGCCACCAGCTCGCGGAGCCGATAGGGCTTGGTGACGTAGTCGTCGGCGCCGACCTCGAGGCCCACCACCGTGTCGATCTCGGCGGCCTTGGCGGTGACCATGATGATCGGCACCTTCGAGCGCGTCCGCAGCTCGCGGCACACGTCGATGCCCGACACCTTGGGCAGCATCACGTCGAGCAGGACCAGGTCGGGGTCGACCGCGTCGAACATGGCGAGCGCCTCGGCGCCGTCGCGGGCGATGTGCACCCGGAACCCCTCGCGCTTGAGGCCGACGGTGAGGGCCTCGACGAAGGCCTCCTCGTCCTCGACCACGAGGATCGTCGTGTCGGGTCGGTCCATGGTCAACCTGCCTCGGCGGTGGAGTGGGTGGGGACGACACGGGAGGCGCCCGCGGGGAACCGCAGCGTGAAGGTGGAGCCCTCACCTTCGCGCGACTCGACGAGCACCTCGCCGGCGTGGTTGTTGACCACGTGGCGGACGATGGCCAGACCGAGGCCGGTGCCGCCCGTCTGGCGGCTGCGGGCCTGGTCGACGCGGTAGAAGCGCTCGAAGATGCGCTCGAGGTCGCGCGGGGGGATGCCGACCCCGTGGTCCTCGACCTCGATGTCGACCCACGCAGCGTCGCTCCACGACCGCAGGTGCACCACCGAGCCGTCGTCGGAGTACTTCACCGCGTTCTCGAGCAGGTTGAACACCGCCGAGGCCAGCTGGCGCCGATCGCCGATGATGGTGGCGTCGGCGCCGGGCTCGTCGAGCTGCACCTCGATGCTGCGCTGGTCGGCGGCGGGGGCGATGCGGTCGACGGCGGCGGCGAGCACGCCGGAGACGGGCACCGCCTCGCGCTGGCGGACCTCCTCGGCCTCGATGCGGCTCAGCTCGAGCAGGTCGTCGATGGTGCGGCCCACCCGTTGGGCCTCGGTGAACATGCGCCCGGCGAGGCGGGCGGTGACCTCGGCGTCGTCCTCGTCGGCGAGCGTCTCGGCGAGCAGCACCAGCGCCCCGACCGGGGTCTTGAGCTCGTGGGAGATGTTGGCGACGAAGTCGCGGCGCACGGCCTCGAGCCGCCGGCGCTCGGTGACGTCGTCGATGACCGCGACGGCGCCGGGCCCCGCCACCTCCAGCGGCGCAGCAGTGATGACGAGCGTGCGCCGGGGCGGGCCGAACAGCTCGACGACGTCGGTGCCGCGCTCCCCCGCCAGGGCCCTCGCCACCAGCTGGGTCATGGCCGCCTCGACGAGCGCGTCGCCGTGGCGGGCCTCGGTGTAGACGGCACCCGCCGGGTTGTGGACGAGCACGGTGCCGTCGGCGTCGAAGACCAGCACGCCCTGGGGCAGCACGGCGAGGGCCTCGATGACGCGGGCCTCGGCTCGCCCGATGCGGTCGAGGCGGTGCTCGGCGTGCTCCACCGAGCGCTCGAGGCGGGCCAGGGCGTCGGCCAGGCTGCTGCGCTGGGCCCGGTGGTCGTCGGGGTCGATGCGCGCCGCCAGCTCGTCGATGCGGGTGACCGAGCGGACGCGCGACCGCCACGCCAGCGCGGCCCCGACCACCAGGGCGACCACCGCCACCACGGCGACGGCGGTGCTCAACGCGGCACCGGCCCCGAGGGCAGGGGCGGGACGCCGACGCTGGTCATCCGGCCCCGGGCACGCCGGACGGTTCCAGCCCGGCGCGCATCGCTTCGGCGACGTCGACCGGCTCGGTGGCGCGGATGCCGACGATGCTCGTGATCGCGGCGTATCCGTCGTGCACCAACGCGGTGTCGGAGCCCTCGGGCAGCTCGGCGCCGGTGGCCCGCAGCTCCATCTGGATCCGGCCGTCGCGGCTCTCGGCCACCGCGGCGCGCACCGTGCCGAAGGGAGCCAGGCTGGCCCAGCGCACGCCGCGCAGCTCGTCGACGCCGACGTTGGGCACGTTGAGGTTCAGCACCGTGCGCTCGGGTGCATCGACCAGCCAGCCGAGGGCCAGCTGGGCCAGGCGGGCGGCGGTGTCGAATCGCATGGGCTCGACCCCGTCGACGTGGAGGCTGACCGCCAGGCCCGACACGCCGAAGTTGGCGCCCGTGAGGCACGCGCCGACGGTTCCCGAGTGCAGGGTGGAGCGGCCCGTGTTGAGACCGGGGTTGATGCCCGACACCACCAGGTCGGGGGCGTCGCCGAACGCGCCGAGCCGGGCGGCCATGACCGCCAGCGCGGGCGGGCCGGCGAGGCCCCACGCGGGGATGTCGGGCCGGCCGGGGATCTCCGCCTCGGCGACGTCGAGGTGCTCGTCGAGGTGCAGGCTGCCGATGGCGGCACCGAAGCCGCTCTTGTCCTCGTCGGGTGCGACCACGACCACATCGTGCCCAGCATCGGCGACGGCGATGGCCAGCGCGTGGATGCCGGGGGCGGCGACGCCGTCGTCGTTGGTGACCAGGATCCTCATGTGTCGACTCCCAGGTGGTGCGCGTCGGCGCCGCGGTGCGCCACCGCGGTCAACGGACCTCGGCGGCGAGATGGTCGGGGTCGCCGGTGACCAGGTAGCGGACCCGGGCCCCGATGATGGTGGTGTGGTCGCAGATGCGCTCGAGCGAGCGGCCGACGTTGGCCGCCGCCAGGGCGGTGGCGATGGCGTCGGGGCCATCGAGCTCGACCAGCTCGTGCACCAGCCGGGCGTGGAGCGCCTCGGCGAGGGGTGAGCCGGCGGCGAGCTCCTCGGCGCGGGGCAGGTCGAGCGCGCCCCAGGCCTGGCGGGCGGTGTGGAACCGGGCGATGACCTCGTCGGCCATGGTGGACAGCAGGTCGACGATGGGACCGTCGACCGGTGTGGCGGCACCAGCGGAGCGACACACCGCCACCGAGTGGTCGCTGATGCGCTCGAGCTCGTTGAGCATGCGCACCACCGACACGACGAGGCGCAGGTCGGACGCGACCGGCGCCTCGCGCACGATGAGCTCGTAGCAGCGTTCGGTGAGCGACACGTTCATGGCGTCGATGTCGACATCGACGGCCGCCGCCTCGCGGGACAGATCGGTCCAGGGCTGCTGGAGGGCCTGCTGCATCCGCTCGAGGTTCTCCCCGACGCGCACGGCCATCATCTCCACCTGAAGTCGCAGCTGCTCCAGCTCGGCGGTGTAGTTGTCGCGCACCGTCTCCTCAGCCGAACCGGCCGGTGACGTACTGCTCGGTGCGCTCGTCGGAGGGGTTCGAGAAGATCTTCTCGGTGGCGTCGTACTCGACCAGGACACCGGTGCGGGTGTCGGACGTCTCGTTCACCTCGGCGGTGAAGAACGCGGTGCGGTCGCTCACCCGGGCCGCCTGCTGCATGTTGTGGGTGACGATGACGATGGTGTACTCGCTCTTGATGTCCTGCATGAGGTCTTCGATGCGAGCCGTGGCGATCGGGTCGAGCGCCGAGCAGGGCTCGTCCATGAGGAGCACCTCGGGGTCGACGGCGATGGCCCGGGCGATGCACAGGCGCTGCTGCTGGCCGCCCGACAGCCCGTAGGCGGAGTCCCCGAGGCGGTCCTTCACCTCGTCCCACAGCGCCGCCTTCTGCAGGGCCGTCTCGACGACCTCGTCGAGGCCCTTCTTCACACCTGCGACGCGGGGCCCGAACGCGATGTTGTCGTAGATCGACTTGGGGAACGGGTTGGGCTTCTGGAACACCATGCCGATGCGGCGCCGCACCTCGACGGGGTCGACCTGGGGGTCGTAGAGGTTCACCCCGTGGTAGTTCAGGGTGCCCTCGACCCGGGCGATCTCGATGAGGTCGTTCATGCGGTTGAAGCACCGCAGGACCGTGGTCTTACCGCAGCCCGACGGGCCGATCATGGCGGTGATCTCGTGCTCGTAGATCTTCAGGCTGGCGTCGCGAACCGCTCGGAAGTCGCCGTAGTAGACGTCGAGGTTCTCGACGTCGAAGACCACCCGTCCGGAGGTCTCGCGGGGTGCCACGTTGGCGACCTTCGACTGGTCGAGGGCGCGCATGCGCGACGCGCTGCCCTCCTGGGTCTCGCCCTGCTGGGTCTCGGTGGGGGTTTCCATGGAGTTCACCACTTCCGTTCGAAACGGTTCCGGAGATAGATGGCCAAGCCGTTCATGGCGAGGATGAGGGCGAGCAGCACGATGGCGGCAGCGCCGGTGTTGGCGTTCCAGCCCTGGCCGGCGGGGAGCCGGGCCCACGAGAAGATCACCATGGGCAGGGCGGTGAACCGCCCGGAGGTGATCTGCTCGAAGATGCCCTGGGCGCCGACGAAGAACACACCCGTGACCGCGCCGACGACGAGCAGCGGCGCGGCCTCGCCCGCGGCGCGGGCGAGGGCGAGGACGGTGCCGGTGAGGATGCCGGGACCGGCGGCGGGGACCACATGGTGGCGGGTGGTCTCGAAGCGGGTGGCGCCGAGGGCCAACGAGCCCTCCCGGATGCCCGCGGGCACGGCGCGCAGCGCCTCCTGGGCGGTGATGATCACGATGGGCAGCACCAACAGCGCGAGCGTCAGCCCGCCGGAGATGACCGTGCGACCACCGGTGAGACCACCTCGGCCGTTCTCACCGAGCAGCTGGACGAAGATGGCGAGGCCGAGCAGGCCGTAGACGATGGAGGGCACACCGGCGAGGTTGCGGATGTTGATGTTGACGATGCGGGCGAACCGGGTGTCGCCGGCGTACTCCTCGAGGTAGATCGCGGTGGCGATGCCCATCGGGAACGAGATGAGCGCCACGATCACGCCGAGCATCAAGGTGCCCTTGATGCCCTGCCACACACCGGCGATCGCGGGGTCCGACGCCAGCCCCGTGGTGAGGAACTGCCACAGGCGGGTGGTGAGGATCGGCCGGCCCTCGCTCCACATGTCCCAGATGAGCGTGAGCAGGATCACCAGGGCGATGACGAGCGACGAGATGAGCACGACCTTGAAGGCCTGCCCCTTCACGTCGGTGCGCTTCGCGGTGAGGGTGGTGCCCTCGCTGCCGGCGGGGGCGACGGGGGTCTCGACGACGGCCATCAGTAGCGCTCCCGGATCCGACGGACCAGGCGGTCACCGAAGATGTTGAGGGCGAAGGTCATGAGGAAGAGCAGCGCTCCCACGAAGTAGAGGCTCTGGAAGGCGAGCGTGTCGCCGGCCACCTGGTCGGTGCCCACACCGAGGGCGGCCATGGCGGCGGTCATGGTCTGGCCCGGCGACCAGATGTCCCAGCTGCGGAGCGAGCCGCCGGTGGCGCCCGAGGCGATGGCGACCACCATCGTCTCACCGATCGCCCGGGACAGCCCGATGATGCCGGCGGCGACGATGCCCGAGATGGCGGCCGGGAACACGACGCGGGTCGACACGGTGATCTTGCGGGCGCCGACCCCGTAGGCGGCCTCGCGCAGCGCCATCGGCACCGAGCGCATGGCGTCCTCGGACACCGAGGCCACGAGCGGCAAGGTGAGCACGCCCACTGCGATGCCGGCCGACAGCAGGTTGAAGAAGGCCACGTCGGAGTTGATGCGGGTGAGCAGCTCGGGGGTGATGAAGCTGATGGCGAAGTAGCCGAGCACCACGCTCGGCACGCCGGCGAGCATCTCGAGGATGGGCTTGACGGTGCGCCGCACCTTCGGCGAGGCGTACTCGGACAGGTAGACGGCCGATCCGAGGCCGAGCGGCACCGCCACCGCCATCGCGATGAGGCTCACGATCATCGTGCCGATGATCAGGGTCGGGACGTCGTAGAGACCCCGACGGGGGAACCAGCCGATCTCGAGGAGGCTCGAGGTGTCGACCTCGACCGCGAACGAGAACGCCCGGCCGGCCACCGAGGCCACGATCAGGATGCTCACCCCGATCGAGAGCCACGCGTTGAACTTGAAGAACCCCTTCGCCAACGCCTCCTTGCGGCGCTTGCGGGGCGAGCTGCGCAGGTCGGCGGGACTGCTCGGGGTCGGGTTGGAGACGGCGACGGCCATGCGGCTCCCTCGGGGGCGGAGCGGTTCGGTCACGAGGCGGGGCCGGGCGGCGATGCCGCCCGGCCCCGGGACATCAGTGGATCACACTCAAGGGGTGCGGATCACGCTGGTCAGGAGAAGACCCGACCAGTGGTGCGGTCGGCCCAGGTGGAGCGGGCCGTCTCGAGGTCGGCGGCGGGGATGTCGACGTAGCCGGCCTCGCCGACCATCGCGACGCCCTCATCGGCGAGGTACAGGTCGATGAAGGCAGCCAGCTCGGGCTTCTCGTCGGCGTAGGCCGCGTTGACGTAGATGAACAGCGGCCGG
Source organism: Acidimicrobiales bacterium (assembly GCA_035464115.1). GTDB lineage: Bacteria > Actinomycetota > Acidimicrobiia > Acidimicrobiales > SKKL01 > DATHSN01. The sequence goes on from DATHSN010000059.1 coordinate 8,269, forward strand.
GCGATGGGGTACTCACCCGACTCGATGGTCTCCACGGTCGGCTCGACGCAGCCACCACCGCCGTCGACCGCCAGCGCCTGGATGGCGCCGGGGTTCTCGAGCACGAAGGAGTAGCCGACCCAGCCGAGCGAGGTGGGCGTCCCGGCGATCGCCTCGACGATGACGTTGTCGTTGGGCGAGGCCTGGTAGTCGGGACGGGCGACCGCGTCCTGGCCGCGGGAGTCGGCGATCTCCTCGAGGGCGAGCTCGAGGAAGGTGTCGTAGGTGCCCGACTCCTCGCCGGGGGCCGAGACCACGAGCGGGGCGTCGGGGTACGGGGTGGTGACGGCGCCGAACTCGTCGCCGAGGTCGGCAGCGAGCTCGTCGGCGAGGTCGTTGGCGTCGGACCAGGTGTTGAAGCCGGTCGACTCAGGGCCGAGGAGGGCGTAGAGGTCGGGGAAGCTCAGGCACTCGATGGCGTCGTTCTCGTTCGAGGTGATGACGGAGAGGCCGTCGATCGCCACGTAGAGCTCGATCCACTCGATGCCGTTCTGCTCACAGACCTCGGCCTCCTCGTCCTTGATCGCCCGAGAGGCGTTGGAGACGTCGGTCTCGCCGTTGCAGAAGATCTGGAAGCCGTCGCCGGTGCCCGGGCCGTCGACCGAGATGGCGACGTTGGGGTTGTCGGCGGCGAAGAGCTCGGCGACGCGGGCCGTGACCGGCTCCACCGTCGACGAACCCGAGACGATGACCTCGCCCGACAGGCCGGCATCGCCGCCGTCGTCGCCGGCGTCGTCACCGGCGTCGGCGTCGTCGCCGTCGTCGGTCTCCTCGGGTGCCTCGGTGTCCTCGGTGGTGTCGCCCGCGTCGGTGGTCTCGTCGTCGTCATCGCCGCAGGCGGCGGCGATGAGCGAGAACGCAGCGAGCAGGGCGAGCAGCCACGCGAAGCGGCGGTTGCGCAGAGTCAAGGGGGTGCCCTCCTTGGGCGGATGTGCAGGGGCGACGTCATCGGTTCGACGTCGTCGGGCGGCACCGTACGGAGAGCTGGTTGCGGCGAACGACCGCGGAGGTGAACCAAGGGTGAACGAGACCCGAACGTTCCCCGGGCGGTGACTCAGCCGTCGTGAGCCACCGCGGAGCGTGACGCCCCGGCCTCCCAGGCCGCGACGAGGGCCAGGCGCTCGGCGGCGGGCGGGTGGGTGGCCCGCAGCCGCGAGAGCGGGCCGGGGTCGAGGTCGGCCAGGTTCTTGGTGTGCAGCCGGCGGAGCATGTCGCGCATGCGGTCGGGCTCGCCGAGCAGCTCGAGCGCCGAGAGGTCGGCCTCGCGCTCGAAGGCCCGCGACACGAACGCGGTGGTGAGACCGAGGGCCCCGAGCCCGATCTGGGCGGCGAGCAGCACCACCGGCAGGCCGGCGGGGTCGCCGATGCCGTCGACGCCCGCCCAGCTCCACAGCCCGTCCCACTCGGCGAGCAGGCGGAGCCCGGCGAACACGACCAGGGCGAGGGTGGCGGCGAGCGGGATCTGCTTGCGCAGGTGGTGCAGGCGCCAGTGGCCCACCTCGTGGGCGACCACCTGGGCCACGACCTCGGGCGGGTGCTCGAGGATCGTGTCGTAGAGCACCACCCGGCGGGTGGCGCCGAGCCCGGCCACGTAGGCGTTGTCGCGGGTGGAGCGCTTGCTCTCGTCGGCCACGAACGCGCCCTCGATGTGCACCCCCGCCCGCCGGGCGATGTCCTGGATGCGCGCCGACAGCTCGTCGTGCTCGAGCGGCTCGAACTTGTTGAAGATCGGGGCGATCACCACGGGGAAGAGGAAGCCGAGCACCACGCTGAACCCGACCACCAGCAGCCAACCCCACACCCACCACCAGTCGGTGGCGCGGATGACCGCGTAGAGCGGGACGAGCAGCGCCACGTTCATGACCAGGCCGAGCAGCAAGCTCTTCACCTGGTCGGCCGCGAAGCGGCCCGGGGTCTGGGTCGACAGTCCCCAGCGCTTGTCGTGGACCAGGTCGAGCCACCAGTCGAGAGCCGGGTTGTAGAGCAGCGCCACCGCTTCGAGCAGCAGCACCACCACGATCAGCTCGAGGGCCCAGCCCCGCACGCCGAGGGCCTCGAGCAGGTTGGGGGCGGCCTCGGTGGCGATGATGACCAGCACGGCGAGCGCCGACAGCGCGGTGCGGACCAGGCGCAGCCGGGTGAGGGGCCGCTGGTAGGAGCGGGCCCGCTCCACCTCCTCGGTGGAGAACCAGTCGGTGGGGTCGTTGGGCACCCGGCGCCAGGCCGAGACGGTGGTGGTCACCGCACCAGGATGGCGCAGCCGGGTCGTGACCTTCGACCCGTGCCTCCGGAGCGCCCGGGCGCGACCCTGGCCCCGTGAACACTTCGATCCGTGTCGATGCGACAACGGGCCTCGTCGCCCGACTGGCGCTCGGCGCGGTGGCCTGGGTGGCGGCCTACGCCGTGAACGAGCGGATGTGGGATCCGCTGCTCGGCGATGTGGTGGGCCTCGACCTCGACAGCCGGCTGGGCGACGCCGTGTCGTTCTTCTTCTACGACACCGTGAAGATCCTGCTCCTGGTCGGCGGCCTGGTGTTCGTGGTGGGGATGCTGCGCACCACCGTGTCACCCGAGCGGGTGCGCGCCGTGCTCCTCGGGCGGCGGGCGCTCACCGGCTTCGTGCTCGCCGCCGTGCTCGGCGCCGTCACGCCCTTCTGCTCGTGCAGCTCGATCCCGCTGTTCATCGGCTTCGTGGCCGCCGGGGTGCCGCTGGCGGTCACGCTCACCTTCCTCATCGCCAGCCCCCTGGTGAACGAGGTGGCGGTGGTGATGCTGGCCGGCCTGTTCGGGTGGGACATCGCTGCGCTCTACGTGGTGGCCGGGCTGACGATGGCCGTCGGCGCCGGGCTGGTCCTGAGCCGCTTCGACCTCGACCGGTGGGTGGAGCCCTTCGTGTTCGCCACCCCGGTCGGCGCGCTGGTGGCCGACGGCCACCGGCCGACCCTGGCGGAGCGGGTCGAGGCCGCCACCGACGAGACCCGCGAGATCCTCGCCAAGGTCTGGCTGTGGGTGCTGGTGAGCATCGCGATCGGTGCGGGGATCCACGGCTGGGTGCCCGCCGACTTCTTCGCCGAGCACGCCGGGCCCGACAACCCCCTCGCCGTCCCGCTCGCCACCGTGCTCGGCGTCCCGCTCTACTCCAACGCCGCCGGGGTCATCCCCCTGGCCGAGGCGCTGTGGACCAAGGGCATGGGCCTGGGCACGGTGATGGCGTTCATGATGAGCGTCGTCGCGCTCTCGCTGCCGTCGCTCATCCTGCTCCGACGGGTGCTGATGACCCCGCTCATCGTGCTGTTCACCGCCATCGTCACCGTCGGCATCCTCGTCATCGGGCTGCTGTTCAACCTCGTCGCCTGACGGCGGGAAGGAGTCACCGTGGAGATCAAGGTGCTGGGACCGGGCTGCGCCAACTGCCACAAGCTCGAGGCGCGCACCCGTGAGGCGCTCGCCGCGCTCGGGCGCGACGACGTCATCGAGGCGGTGACCGACCCGGCTGCCATCGTCGGCTACGGGGTGATGCGCACCCCGGCGCTGGTCGTCGACGGCACCGTCGTCGTCTCGGGCACGGTGCCCAAGGTGGCCGAGCTCACCGCGCTGCTCGGCGGCTGACGAGCTGCGCACCGTGCAGCAGCAGAACCACACATCGTGTGGCATTCTGACACACGCCTTGGAGGTGTGAGATGCCCCTGGAGACGAGGACGACCCGACTTCCCGTCGACCTGATCGACGCCGCGGAGAGCGAGGGGCGCGCCGAGCACCGGTCGGCATCCAAGCAGCTCGAGCACTGGGCACGGTTCGGGATGTTCTTCTCCCGCCAGACGAGCGTGGCCCAGCGACGGATCGAGCGGGCCGTGTCCGGCGAGGTCGCCCTCCGCGACCTGTCCGCCGACGAGCAGGTGGTGGCGAACGCGGCGATCGATGCGACGATCTCGGTCGCGGCGAACGAGACGTCCTTCGCCGAGCGGCTCGCCGCACGCGGGGTCACGACCGTCGTCATGGACGACGAGGGCCGCATGGTCCGACGCCACCCCGACGGGTCGACGACGATCCTGTGAGCCGCCTGGACCTCGTCGTGGGTCCCAACGGCGCGGGCAAGTCGACCTTCGTCGAGCTCGTCCTCGCCGACGTGCGCCCGGGGACGACGTTCGTGAACGCCGATGTCATCGCGGCCCAGCGCTGGCCCGACGATCCCGTCGGGCACGGCCACGACGCCGCCCGAGCCGCGGCGCAGATCCGTGACGCCGTGCTCGAGCGCGGCGACCCGTTCATCGCGGAGACCGTCGCCTCGCACCCGTCGAAGGTCGATCTCGTC
>DATHSN010000060.1:0-4561 GCA_035464115.1 Acidimicrobiales bacterium
CACCGTGCCCCTTCACCAGGTCGCCCCGCTGTGGTCGCCCGAGCCCTCCGCCGACGACGACACCGCCGACGAGCCCGGTGCCGGGAGCGACGACGGCGAGGCCGACGGCACCGACACCAGCACCGACGACACGACCGCCGACGGCGACGACGACACTCCGTTCGACCCGGTGCTCGGTCTGGCCGGGGTGCTCATCGGGCTGCAGCCCGCGGTCGACGACGGCCGGCTGGTGTGGGTGCCACCCGCGTGGGTGGGCGCCACCCTGCGCCGGGCGTAGGGCCCCGCTACTCCGCCAACAGCTCGTCGGCGGCGGCCCACGGGTCGAGCCGACCGGCGGTGACGTCGCCGAGGACCCGGGTGAACCGCTCGCCGTGGGCCAGCGCCGCGGCCCGGGCCCGCAGCCGCTCGGTGACGATGCGGGCCAGCTCGGCGGCGAGGCGGTCGTCGCGGCGGGCCACGGCCGCGCCCGACGCGGTGGCGTCCCGGCGGTGCTCGCGCAGCGTGCCCCACAGCTCGGCGACCCCGTCGCCGGTGGTGGCGGCGGTGGCGACCACCGGGGGCCGCCACCCGCCGGGCCGGTCGGCGAGGTCGAGCATGGCGTCGAGGTCGCGGCGAGTGTCGTCGGCGCCGGGGCGGTCGGCCTTGTTCACCACGAACACGTCGGCGATCTCCATGAGCCCCGCCTTGTTGGCCTGCACCGCGTCGCCCCACCCCGGGTTCACGACCACGACGGTGGTGTCGGCGTTGCCGGCCACCTCGACCTCGACCTGGCCGACGCCGACGGTCTCGACCAGCACCCACTCGATGCCCACCGCGTGCAGCAACCGCACCGCCTCGGGGGCGGCGAGGGCCAGCCCCCCGAGGTGGCCCCGGGTGGCCATCGAACGGATGAACACGCCCGGGTCGAGGGCGTGGTCGCTCATCCGGACCCGGTCGCCGAGGATGGCGCCGCCGGTGAACGGCGACGACGGGTCGACGGCGAGGACCGCCACCTGCACGTCGTCGGCGCGCATGGCGGCCACCAGCGCGTTGGTGAGCGTGGACTTGCCCGCGCCCGGGGCCCCGGTGATGCCGACCGTCCAGCCGGACGCCGTCGCCCCCTCCCCCCGCCCGTGAGCGGCCCGCCCGTGAGCGGCCCGCCCGACGGCGCGAGCCGCCTCGCCGCCGCGCTCGACCAGGGTGAGCAGCCGGGCCAGCGCGCCGCGCTCGCCGGCGCGGGCCGCGTCGAGGAGCTCGTCGACGCCGTCGGCCGTGGTGGTCACCGTGGGGTCAGAGCGACACCGACGTGCCGTCGGTGAGGTTGACGTCGACCACCTCGGTGACGCCCGGGACCCGGTCGCGCAGGATCCGCTCGATGCCCGCCTTGAGGGTCTGGGTGGAGGCCGGACAGGTCACGCACGCCCCACTCAGCTCGACGCGCACGATGCCGGTGGCCTCGTCGACCTCGCGGAGCGCGATGTCGCCCTTGTCGGCCTGGATGGCCGGGCGGATCGCCTCGATGACCTTCTCGACCTGCTCACGCACGGGGGACGGCTCCTCGATCGACGGGGACGGGACGGTGCCCGGCCCCAGGATGCCCGGTTCGGCGGGCGTTGCCACCCGGCGGGGCGCCCCTACGATCGTCGCCGTGCCCCGCGTCGTCAACCAGCTGGTCGTCGACGCCCCCGGGCTCGCCGCCCTGCGCCGGCCGGCCGACGGCGTCATCCGCGAGGCCCCCGACGGCGACGACGCGTTCGTGGCCGTCGACGGCCCCGTCCGCCGCTACCGCCGCACCCTCGAGATCACCCCCGCCGAGGGCCGGTACGCGGTGCGCGAGGAGATCGACTTCTCGCTGGCCATCCCCTTCTGGGGCTGGCTGTTCGTGCCCGTGGTCCGCCGCCACCTCCGGCGCCGCGAGCCGCCGGAGCCGACCGCCGGCCCCGAGCCGGCCCCCTGGTGGGCGCCGCCCGACCGCTTCGACGCCCGGGCCGCCACCGTGGTCGGCCTGTTGTGCACCCTCGCCCTGGTCGGCGGCTACCTCGGCACCCTCATCACCCAGACCATCACCTTCGCCGCCGACCAGTTCGACGCCGACGACCGGGCCCAGGGCTCCACCCTCGCCGCGGTCCGCGTCGGTGTGCTGCTCGCGCTGGTGGTGGTCGCCGCCGCCGACCGACGGGGTCGGCGCCTCCTCCTCGTCGGCACCGCGGCCGCCGCCATCCTCGTGGCCGCCACCGGCGCCGCCGCCCCCAGCCTGGCCTGGCTCGGCATCAGCCAGACCGTGGCCCGGGGCCTGTCCACCGCGCTCGCCCTGCTCATCGGCATCGTCGCCGCCGAGGAGCTCCCCGCCGGCTCGCGGGCCTACGGCGTGAGCGTCCTCGCCCTCACCGCCGCCCTCGGCTCGGGCATGTGCGTGTGGTTCCTGCCCCTCGCCGACCTCGGCCCCGACGGCTGGCGCATCCTCTACGTGATCCCCCTGCTCGCTCTCCCGCTCGTGGCCGGGGTGGGTCGCCGCCTGCCCGAGAGCCGCCGGTTCCGGGCCAACGTGGGCCACGACCCCACGCCCCTCGACCGGGGGCGGCTCCGCCTCCTCGCCGTCTCGGGGTTCCTCGGGTCGATGTTCCTCGCCCCCGCCTCGCAGTTCCAGAACGAGTTCCTGCGCACCGAGCGGGGCTTCTCGGCCACCCGCATCTCGGTGTTCACCCTCATCACCTCGACGCCGGCGGGCATCGGCGTCGCGGTGGGCGGCCGGCTCGCCGACGTGCGGGGCCGTCGCCTGGTGGGCGCGGTGGGGCTCATCGGGGGCACCGTGCTCACCGTCGGCTTCTACCTGTCGTCGGGCTCGGCGCTGTGGGTCACCTCCACCCTCGGCTCGATGATCGCGGCGGCCACCGTGCCCGCCCTCGGCGTCTACGGCCCCGAGCTGTTCCCCACCTCGAAGCGGGGTCGGGCCAACGGCATCATCACCGTCGTCGGGGTGGCCGGCTCGAGCGTGGGGCTGCTGTTGGCCGGGGCGCTGTCCGACGGGCTCGGCAGCCTCGGGGCGGCGATGCTCGTGCTCGCCGCCGGCCCGCTGATCCTCGCCGGTCTGGTGCTCGCCTTCTTCCCCGAGACCGCCCACCGCGAGCTCGAGGAGCTCAACCCCGGCGACGAGCCGGTGCGCAAGGGCGACCCCCGCTTCCGCACCTGAGCCGGCGGCGCCGGTCAGAGACCGGCGAGCCAGCGCTGCACCGCGACGACGATCTCGGCGTCGAGCGCGGGCTTGGGGTCGTGGCGCTGGCCCTCGAGCCACACGTGGGTCACCGGACCCGGGATGGTGGCGGTGGCCGCGGTGATCTCGTCGGGCGTGCCGAACGGGTCGCGGTCACCACCGACGAACAGGCACGGCACCGTGAGGGCCGGGAGGTGCTCGGTGCGGAGCCGTTCGGGCTTGGCCGGCGGGTGCAGCGGATACGACAGCAGCACCAGCCCGGCGGCGGGGAGGCCCTCGGCCACCGCCATCGAGCACATCCGTCCGCCCATCGACCGGCCGCCGAGCACCAACTGGTCGGTGCCCACGCCGAGCTCGGCGGCGAACGCCTCGGCCTCGGCGACCACGGCGGCGACGAGCTTGGGCGCCCGGTCGGGGGCCTTGCGCCCCTCGCGCCGGTAGGGGAAGTCGACGCGGCGCACCGGGAGCGGGGCCAGGCCCTCCTCGATCGCCACCAGGGTGCGGTGGTCGCAGCCCGTGCCGGCTCCCGGGGTGAGCAGCACCCCGGCCGGACGGCGGCTGCTCACGGCAGCAGGATGCGGCGGGCCTCGGTGAGCTCGGCGATGCGCTGGGCCGCCGACTCACGGGCGCCCCCGTGGTCGGGGTGCGCCGCCCGCAACAGCTCGCGGAACCGTCGTTGCACGGTGCGCTTGTCGGGCTCGCCGTCGGTGGGCAGGCCGAACACCTCGAGCGCCCAGATGTGGGGGTCGAGACCCCCGAAGCCCACCAGCGCGGGCACGGTGCCGCCGTGGGTGAGGTGGGCGATGAGCTCGGGACCGACCGGGCCGCGCCACTGCATGCCGGCGCGCACGGTGCGCATCACCGGGCCCCGCGCCGACGGGTCGAGGGTGCCGGCGGCGTAGACCGCGGCGAGCACCTGCTGGGCGGGCGAGCCCCGGTCGTCGCTCAGGTCGAGCGTGACCCGGTCGCCCCGGCCGACCAGCCGGTGGGTGCTGCGCTGCAGGCCCACCGTGTCGGACTGCAGCCGGTGCCGCAGGCGGGGCTGGGAGATGCGGCGCCCCTCTTCCACCTCGAAGGTGAGCCGCAGGAGCTCGTCGTGGAAGTCGGGGTCGATGTCGGGCACGTGGGCCGCCATCACCGCGCCGAGCAGCACCCCACCGAAGCCGGGAGCGGGGTCGACGGGGAGGTCGAGCCGCCCGAGCGCCACCCGCCGGGTGGGCGCGATGGGCCGGGAGTGGAAGACCTCCAGCTCGGCGACGACCATGCCGTCACGCTAACGGAGCCCCCCGACGTTTCCCGCAGCGGAGGCGCCGGTCACTCGACCGCGACGCGCGGGGAGCGGAGCGGCCACGCCTCGTCGAGCCAACGCGG
>DATHSN010000061.1:0-1549 GCA_035464115.1 Acidimicrobiales bacterium
GTGGAGAAACTCGTTCGGGCCGTGCGCGTTGCTGTGCGGGCCGAGGACACCGGTGACGAGGAACTGCGTCCCGGGGAACCGCTGGCCGAGCATCGCCATGAACGGGATCGTGCCGCCCTCGCCGAACTGCAACGCCGGGGCGCCGAAGAAGCGATCCGACGCCGTCTGGAGCGCCTGGTCGAGCCACGGCGCCGTGGGCGGTGCCGCCCACCCCCACGCGCCCCCCTCCGGGTCGAAGGTGACCTGCGCACCGTAGGGCGGGTCGGTGGTGAGCGCACCCGCCAGCGCGGGCAGCACCACGTCGGGGTCCACGAGGGGCGGCAGGCGCAGCGACAGCTTCAACGTCGTCTCCGGGCGCAGGACGTTGCCCGCCCGGGCGGTCGGGGGCAATCCGTCCTGGCCGACCACGGTGAGCTGCGGCCGCCACGTCGTGGCGAGCAGCGCCTCCAGTGGATCGTCACCGGTGACCGGCTGCACCCCGGGCGTCCACGGCACCTCGGCCACGCGCCCCGCCCCCACCAACGCCGCGGCTCGGGCGAGCGCGGCCTGCGTCTCGGGCGGGATGTCGACCCACGCCTCGTCCAGGAGCACCCGCCCGTCGCCACTGTCCTCGATCCGCTCGAGCAGGCGCCGCAGGATCCGGAACCCGTCGGGTACGACACCGCCGTAGCCGCCGGAGTGCAGGCCCTCCTCGACCACACGAACCGTGAGGTTGCCCTGGGCCGCTCCACGAAGTGACGTCGTGAGCCAGAGATGCTCGTAGTCGGCGGCGCCGGAGTCGAGGCACACCACCAGTTGCGGCGTCCCGATGACGCCGGCCAAGGCCTCGATGTAGGCGGGGAGGTCGGGGCTGCCGGACTCCTCGCTCGCCTCGATGAGGACCACGCACCGCGGGTGGGCTCCACCGGCAGCCCGCACCGCTTCGATCGCGCCGAGCGCGGCGAACGCCGAATAGCCGTCGTCGGCGCCGCCGCGCCCGTAGAGACGATCTCCCTCCAGCACCGGCGTCCACGGCCCGAGGTCGTGGCGCCAGCCCTCCATCTCGGGTTGCTTGTCGAGGTGGCCGTACAGCAGGACCGGAGCCGCGTCCTCGGCGCCGGCCGTCGCCGGGATCTCACACACCACCGTCGGGGTGCGACCCTCCAGGCGATGCACCGACACCGTCATGCCCGGGATCGGCCGATCGCGGCACCACGACGTGATCAGGTCGACGGCGCGGTCCAGGTGGCCGTTGGCCGCCCAGTCGCCGTCGAAGGCCGGTGAGAGCGCGGGGATCGCGATGTAGTCCGACAGCACCGGCACGAGACCGCCCCAGAGCTCGGTGGTGTGGTCGTCGATGATCGAGAGGTCGAGCAGCGCCATGGGCGAACGGTAGCTCCGTCTCCTCCAGGGGTCGGCCCGGATTGCCCACTTCGAGGAGCGGCAGTGCGGCGCGCGTGCCTCGTCGAGAAACCCCGGGCTACGCCGACTCAGTAGACCTGAGGAACGAAGTTGAGCTGCTCGAGCGGTGGACGTTCGTAGCCCTCGTCAGGGCGGACGTCGGACAACT
>DATHSN010000062.1:0-3504 GCA_035464115.1 Acidimicrobiales bacterium
GGCCGGCGGGACGGCGGTGGGGGCGGCGAGGGGCGCGGGCGGCGCGGACCGGGCCCGCCGCCGCGGCGCCGGCTCGGGATGGTCGAGCGGCACGAGGACCCGGACCGACGCGGTGTGGGCCACGGGGAGCACCACCGCCGCGGTGGCCAGGCCGTCGGGGCAGCGCACGTCGACGTCGGGGCCGTCGGCGGCCGCTCCGCTGAGCACCACGTCGGCGACGTCACCCCCCGCCCGGTGCGAGGCCGCCACCCGCGCCGCGGGGCGGGGCAGCCAGCCCGCCAGCCGCCCGTCGACGTGGATCTCAGCGCCGCGCACCTCGATGTCGTGCACCGCGACGGCCCCGTCGGGCCCGTAGGGCCGCAGCGCCAGGGCCAGCGCGAAGGGCACCCGCGAGGCGTTCTCGACCTCGACGGCGAGCACCTCGCCACCGCCCCGACCGGACGCGTCGCGGAACACCCAGGTCCGGCACACCGCGTCGCCGCCGGGGATCCGCATCGATGTCTCCACCACCGGCGCGTCGTCGACGAGGCGCTGGCGGACGGCCACCTCGCGCGACGGCAGGTGCCAGCGGTCGTCGGCCCCGATCCACCAGTCGATCGACCACCCACCCGGGTGGGGGGTGACCAGGCCCCGGGGGTCGACCGTGGGTCGGTGCGACGACCCGAGGGTGCCGACCACCACGCGCTCGCGGTGACCCTGGTTGGCGATGTCGCCCCCCGGGGACGCCGGGGCCCACGCCGGCGAGGCCGGGTCGAGCTGGCGCTCGAGCCAGAACGGCAGGACCCACCCGTGGGTGAGCTGGGCGAGCGTGCGGGTGGGGGCACCGGGGTCCGGTGCGTGGGTGCGGGGGGCGCGCGGCATGGCCCCGCGAGGCTACGGGGGCTCAGCCGAGCCCGTACACCTCGGGGCGGGGGTCGCGGGCCAGCAGGTTGAGGTAGGCGTCGACCGCGGTGCACTCGCCGGCCACCACCCGGGCGACCTGCTCGACGATGGGCATCTCCACCCCGTGGACCCGGGCCAGCTCGGCGGCCACCGGCGCGGTCTTGACCCCCTCGGCCACCATCGACATCTCGGCCACGATCTCGTCGACGGTGCGCCCCCGGCCGAGCTGCTCGCCCACGTGGCGGTTGCGGCTCTGCTGGCTCGAGCAGGTGGCGACCAGGTCGCCCATGCCGGCCAGGCCGGCGAAGGTCATGGGCTCGCCGCCGAGGGCGACACCCAGCCGGGTGAGCTCGGCGAGGGCGCGGGTCATCACCGCGGCGCGGGTGTTGTCGCCGGCGCCGATGCCGTCGGCCATGCCCGACGCGAGGGCCATGACGTTCTTGAGGGCCCCGGCGACCTCGGACCCGACCACGTCGTGGTTGGTGTAGACGCGAAAGCGCGAGCCGGCGAACAGCGTCTGCAGCCGCTCCCCCACCGACGGCTCCGACATGGCGATGACCGACGCCGCGGCGTGACCGGCGAGGATCTCCTTGGCCAGGTTGGGCCCGGTGAGCACGCCCACCGGGTGCCCGGGGAGCAGCTCGGCGACGACCTCGGTCATGCGCAGCCGGGTGCCCTGCTCGAAGCCCTTGGTGAGGCTGAGCACCGGCACCCACGGGCGCAGGTGCTGGGCCACCTCCTTCAGGGTCTCGCGGAACCCGTGCGAGGGCACCCCCATGACCACCACGTCGGCGCCGCCCACCGCGTCCTCGAGCAGCGACGTGGCGTCGAGCGCGGGGTGCAGGGCCGACCCGGGCAGGTAGCGCTCGTTGGTGTGGCGCGACGCGATCTCCTCGGCCACCTCCGGTCGTCGGGCCCACAGCACCGTCGGCGCGTTCGCGGCGACGAGGTGCGCCACCGTGGTCCCCCACGACCCGGCGCCGATGACGGCGACACGGATCTCCATGGGACCGAGGGTAGCCCGCTGTTGCGTGACCGACGTCACGGGTCAGCCGGCGGTGCGCCCACCCGTATGCTCGACCCGTGGACGCCCCGACGGCTGCGGTGCTGGTGCCGGTGAAATCGTTCACCGAGGCCAAGGTGCGCCTGGCCCCCGCCCTCTCCGCCGCGGAGCGCGCCGAGCTGGCCCGCACCATGGCCACCACCGTCGTCGCGGCCGCCCACGACCTACGGGTGGCGGTGGTCTGCGACGACACCGACGTCGCCGACTGGGCCGCCTCGGTCGGCGCCGAGGTGGTGTGGCGCCCGGGCCGCGGCCTCGACGGCGCGGTCACCGACGGCGTGGCCCACCTCGCCGCCACCGGCATCGATCGTGCCATCGTGGCCCACGCCGACCTCCCGCTCGCCGACGACCTCCGTCCCCTCGCCGCCGGCGACGGCGTCACCCTCGTCCCCGACCGGCGCGACGACGGCACCAACGTGGCGGTGGTGCCCACCGGGTCGGGCTTCACCTTCGCCTACGGCGTGGGGTCGTTCCGCCGCCACGCCGCCGAGGCCGGACGGCTCGGGCTCGTCCTCACCGTGGTGCGGGCGCGGCGGCTCGGATGGGACGTCGACGTCCCCGGCGACCTCGACCTGCCCGCCGACCTGCTCGCCGGCGGCACCCGCCGGCCCTGAGATCTCCGGAGCCCCGATGACCTCCACCTCGACCAGCGGCGACCCCGTGTCGACGAACCTGCCCGTCCCCGCCCGGGCCCTGGCCATCGGCGCCCACCCCGACGACATCGAGTTCCAGTGCGGGGCCACCCTCGCCAAGTGGGCGGCGGCGGGGTGCGAGGTCCACCACCTGGTGTGCACCGACGGGTCGAAGGGCTCGTGGGACCCCGACGACGACCTGGCCCGGCTGGTCGCCTCCCGCCAGGACGAGCAGCGCGACGCCGCCCGCACCCTCGGCGCCACCGGCGAGGTGGTGTTCCTCGGCTGGCCCGACGGCGAGCTCCAGGCGGGGGTCCAGCAGCGCTGGCAGGTCGCCCACTGGATCCGCCGACTGCGGCCCGACGTGGTCATCGGCCACGACCCCTGGAAGCGCTACCGCCTCCACCCCGACCATCGCGCCGCGGGCTTCCTCACCGTCGACGGCGTGGTCGCCGCACGCGACCCGCACTTCTTCCCCGAGCAGGCCATCGCCCACCACCGCCCGTCGGCGCTGCTGTTGTTCGAGGCCGACGAGCCCGACCACGTCGAGGACGTCACCGGCTTCGCCGACGTGAAGATCGCCGCCCTCGAGCGCCACGTGAGCCAGCTGCGCTCCACCATGTTCATCGAGCCCGACGACGACGGCACCCAGCGCGCCCGCTTCCACCAGTGGGTGCGCGACCGCCTGGCCGAGGCCGGCGCCGAGGCCGGTGTCGCCGAGGGCGAGCGCTACAAGCTGATCGACCGCCTCTGAGCGACCGGCAGGCGGCCGGCGCGCCCCACCCCACCGAACTGGCGAATCGACGGTGCGCCAGACGCACCCAGGATTCGCCGATTCGCCGGGGTCGTCGCCCCCCCACCGAACGGGCGACTCGACGGTGCGCCAGACGCACCCAGGATTCGACGGTTCGCCGGGGTCGTCGCCCC
>DATHSN010000063.1:0-1842 GCA_035464115.1 Acidimicrobiales bacterium
GTGAGCGGCGAGGCCGTGTCGGTCACCGCCGCCCGCCGGGCCGCCTCGGTCGACCGGCTCTTCCTCGCCTACTTCCTCCGTGACCCCGACCCCATCGGCCGCTCCTGGTGGGCCAGCCTGCACGCCGCCGGCCGTCCGCTCACCGCCATCTCGCTCGAGTTCGCCCGCTCCGCCGAGTTCGCCGCCCGCTACGGACAGCTGACCGACACCGATTTCGTGCGGCTGGTCTACGGCAACGTGCTCCAGCGCGATCCCGATGCGCTGGGTCTCGCCTACTGGACCGGCATGCTCGCCCAGGGCCGCACCCGCGGGTGGGTCATGGTCGGCTTCAGCGAGTCGCCCGAGTTCGTGAGCCGGACCGGCACCACGCCCCCGCGCTGAGGCGAGCCACCCCCGGGCGGCCGGGATCGCCGCGACCTGGCGCGACGCCCGGTCGCCAGGCGGCGAGGGCGCTCGGCGACCCGTGGCAGCCGGCGGCGTGTTCGGTTGTCAAGGTGCGGTGGATCGGGTGGGCCGGTGGGGGAATCGCCCGGTGGAGGTCGCGTCGCTCGCTCGGGAGCGGTCGGAGAGCTCGGTGCCGATCGGTGGTGGGTGGACGGACCGGGGAAGGACGAAGTGGTGAGGTCGGTGGGGTCGGTGCCTGATCAGGCGGCGGTGTGAGGTGCCGCGCTGTCTGGGGTGGTGTCGTTGGCGGCGCTGTCGGAGGTGGTGGTGTCGGGGGTGTCGTTGCCAGCGGTGGGTTCGGGGTCGGTGGTGATGGTGTTGCCGTGGGGGTCGAGCCAGCGGCGGGCGCCGGGGGGTCCGACGAGGTCGTAGCCCTGGGTGCGTTGGCGGTGGTGGTGATGGCACAAGAACCGCAGGTTGGTGTAGGTGTCGGGGCCGCCGGCGGCGACGGGGTGGTGGTGGTCGAGCTCGAGGGGGAAGGTGACCTCGCAGCCCGGGACCTGGCAGCGTCGGTCGCGTTCGAGCACGGCGAGGCGCAGGTCGGCTTTGGTGCGCCGGTCGATGGTGGCCATGGCCGTGATGTCGCGACCGGTGACCACGACGGCTTTGATGACGGGGTCGCCGGTGGCGATGAGGTCGGCGACGTGGGCGACCGGGACCGGTCCGATGCCGGCGATCTCGCAGACCTCGTCGCCCGCGGTGACCCCGCGCCACAGCGCGGTGTGGTCGATGCGGATCACCACGATGGGCCGTGGGGCCCTCGCTCGTCGCCGGCCCGGGGCTCGCCGACGGGGCCCCGGCGAACGGCCCGGTGGCCCGGTCGAGTCGTGGGGAGTCGAGTCGTGGGCCGGGGCGTCGTCGGTCGTCGTCGCCGCACCCGGGATCGACACGCTCGCAGGGCCGCCCCCGCCGGGGGCCGAGCCAGCGGATGCGTCGCCGGCCGGGTCGGGCCCGGGTGCGTCGGTACCGGTGTCGTCGACCACGGCCTCACCCAGACCGCCGAGCACCGTCTGGCCCCAGTCGGCTCCGGCGGGGTCGGCGGGGTCGGCGGGGTCGACCAGGCCGAGGCTGGCACGGGCCATGCGCACCAGGGCGTCGGCGCGGTACGCGGCGAACCCGTCGCGCTCGGCACGGTCGCGGGCGGCCTCGAACACCACGCGCTGGTGCACATCGAGCGCTTGGGCGACGACCGCCCCGTCGACCGGGCTCATCGACGCCACCAGACCCCCCGACCCGTCGCTACGGGTGCCGTCGACGCAGCGCCGCTGACGGCGCGCCCGCTGGTGGCGGGCCTCGGCGCCCTCGCCGCGCGCCGCGACCTGGGCGCAGCGGTCGCGTAGATCGCGCAGCGACGCGGCCCGCGCCACCACCAACAGCTCGGCTTCGGCGTCGGGGTGC
>DATHSN010000064.1:0-1711 GCA_035464115.1 Acidimicrobiales bacterium
GGGCTGGTGCCGCCGATGGCGGAGGCGGAGGCGATGACGACGCAGCCGGCGGGGGCGGCGGCGCTGCCGATGGCGGGGGTGGCGGCGCGGTCGGCGGGGGTGGCGGCGCGGCCGCCGCGGCGAGCGGGGCGCCGCACTGGACGCAGAACCGGCTGTTCGGGGCGTTGTCGTGCCCACACTGATCGCAGCGCACGCTTCCTCCTGCGGTCGACAGGGCCGGTGGTCGCCGGCTCGGAGGCGAGGCTAGAGCCTCACCGGGCCCCCGTGACGACCCGGAGCGCGCTGACCACGGGTTGCGCGCCGCTCAGCGGTCGGCGGGGGGCCGCAGGTCGATGCGCAGCGTGAGCACGCCGTCGTCGAGGCTGGCCTCGGCGTCGCCGATGATGGCGAAGTCCTGGAAGTCGACCTGGGCCTGTTCCACGAACTTGGCCCGTTCCTCTCCGGCCACCGGCGGGAGGGGGCGGTTGCGCACCGCCGCCGCCCGGTCGCGGAAGCGCTGGATCATCGCGTCGAGATCGAGACCATCGGCCATGGGCACACGCTATCCAGTTCCGCAGGGGGCGCCGACGGGCCCTCAGCGGCGCCGGCGACCGCGCCGATGCCCGGTGCCGTCGGGAGCCGGGGTGGACGCGGGCACCAGGTCGGGCCGGGTGAGGAACCAGTACCACACGGTGAGCCCGGCGAGCAGCACGGCGACCACCACCAGGCCGAGCATCACGGCGCGAACCGTCTGCTCGGCGTCGTCACTGCCCGGGTCGCCGGGCGGGGCGGTGAACGAGTCGTCGTCGACGGCGACGTCGACGGTGGTGCTCGTGGTGGTCGTCGTCGACTCCTCGACGATGAGCGGGCTGACGGTGGTGCTGGTCGTCGTCTGCGGTGCCTGGGTGGTGACGACACGGGGCACGGTGGTCGACGGGGTCGGCGCCACGGTGACGGTGGGCGCCGCGGTCGTGGTGGTGGTCTCGACCGACCCGTCGGTGGTGTCGGTGGTGTCGGTCGGGTCGGTGGTGTCGGTCGTGTCCGTCGTGTCGGTGGTGTCGGTGGTGGGCACCGTGGTCGGGGCCGCCGTCGTGTCGGTGCTCGGCACCGTGGTGTCGGGGGCCACCGTCGTGTCCGGGGGGTCCTCGGCGCCCTGGCGACCGACCGCGGCGCCGGCGACCCCCACGGCCACCATCACCAGCGCCAGCGCGACCACGAGCCCGGCGGCGAGCCGGGCCGCCAACGGCTGGCGACGAGCGGGCGATCGGGAGATGTCGGACCTACCTGGTGCCGGGGGCGCACGAACGGGGCGACCATCGAGCGTACCGGTCCACCCCACCGCGCTCGACGCGCCTCGGCTCAGCGCTGGTGGCGCGGACACGAGTAGGTGGTGCGCCCGCCGATCGTGCGTCGGTCGAGCGGCGCCCCGTCGCGTGGGCACGACCCACCCCTGACCCGCGCCGCCATCAGGTCGCCGGTGTGCGAGCCGCCCCGGCGCCCCAGCTCGTCGAGCACGACCCGGATGGCCCGCAGCAGTCGCCGTCGCTCGGCGTCGCCGAGGCCGCCGGCTCGGCGGGCCGGATCGAGTCCCGCCCGCCACAGGGTCTCGTCGACGAGCAGGTTGCCGAGCCCGGCGACGCGCGCCTGGTCGAGGAGTCGGGCCTTGAGGGGCGCATCGGAGTCGCCGAGCGCATCGCGCAACCGCGCCGGGGTGAGCCCCGCCGCGTCGGGA
>DATHSN010000065.1:0-4995 GCA_035464115.1 Acidimicrobiales bacterium
TCCGCTCGCCCGACGACGTGGCCGGCCAGGTCGGCCGGGCCGAGGCGCGGGACTACGAGCTCATCTGGAACCGCACCGTCGCGTCGCAGATGACCGACGCGGTGGGCGAGACCGTCACCGTCCGCCTGGGCGCCACCGCGGCCGACGGGCGCGACACCGAGTGGTCCGCGAGCGGCACCGTCATCACCCACGCCGGGTTCCGCCGGGTCTACGTCGAGGACCGCGACGACGCCGACGCCGACGGCGAGCGCGAGCGCCGCCTGCCCCGGCTCGCCGAGGGCGACCGCCTGGCTGCCCGCGAGATCACCGCCGACGGCCACGAGACCCAGCCACCAGCCCGTTACACCGAGGCGTCGCTCGTCAAGCGCCTCGAGGAGCTCGGCGTGGGCCGGCCCTCCACCTACGCCTCGATCATGGGCACCATCCAGGACCGCGGCTACGTGTGGAAGCGGGGCTCCGCGCTGGTGCCGTCGTTCACCGCCTTCTCGGTGGTGACCCTGCTCGAGCGCCACTTCCCCGACCTGGTCGACTACGCCTTCACCGCCCGCATGGAGGAAGAGCTCGACGACATCGCCAACGGCGAGATGGAGTCGGTGCCCTGGCTCACCCGCTTCTACTTCGGGGTGGGCACCGAGGCCGCCGGGCTCAAGGAGATGGTGTCGGACCGCCTCGGCGACATCGACGCCCGCGACGTCAACTCGATCCCCCTCGGCGTCGACGCCGACGGCACCCCCATCGTCGCCCGGGTGGGGCGCTACGGCCCCTACCTGCAGCGCGGCGACGACACGGCGGGCATCCCCGACGACATGCCGCCCGACGAGCTCACCATCGATCGGGCCGTCGAGCTGCTCGAGGCCCCGGCGTCGGACCGCGAGCTGGGCACCGACCCCGACTCCGGCCTCCCGGTGCTGGCCAAGGCGGGCCGTTTCGGTCCCTACGTCCAGCTCGGCGAGCACGACGACACGGCCGGCACCAAGCCCAAGACCGCGTCGCTGTTCTCCACCATGAGCCTGGAGACGGTCACGCTCGACGACGCGCTGCGCCTGCTCAGCCTGCCTCGGGTGGTGGGGGTCGACCCCGCCGACGAGGCCGAGATCACCGTCCAGAACGGCCGCTACGGCCCCTACCTGAAGAAGGGGTCCGACAGCCGCAGCCTCGAGTCCGAGGACCAGCTGTTCACCATCACCCTCGACGAGTGCCTGAAGATCCTCGCCGAGCCCAAGCGCCGCCGGGGCCAGACCGCCGCCGCGCCGCTGCGCGAGCTCGGGGCCGACCCGGTCACCGGCAAGCCGATGGTGGTGAAGGACGGGCGGTTCGGCCCCTACGTCACCGACGGCGAGACCAACGCGTCGCTGCGCAAGGGCGACACCGTCGAGCGGATCTCCGACGAGCGGGCCGCCGAGCTGCTCCAGATGCGGCGCGAGGCCGCCCCTGCCAAGAAGAAGGCATCGGCCAAGAAGAAGGCCACCAAGAAGAAGGCCCCGGCCAAGAAGAAGGCCCCCGCCAAGAGCGCAGCCAAGAAGGCCCCGGCCAAGAAGGCCCCGGCGAAGAAGACCCCGGCGAAGAAGGCCCCGGCCCCGAAGGCGGCCCCGCCCGACGAGGAGTAGCGCCGCCCGGGGTGGTGCGGCGCCCGGGCCGCGCTCCCCTAACCTCGCTGCGTGGCCGATCGACTGCCGCCCGGCCGGGGCCTCACCGACCACGACACCGAGCTGGGCCTCGACGAGGCCACGCTCATGGCCCATCCGGTCGAGGTCGTGGCCCAGCCGGCCAGGCACGTGCGGATCTTCGGGTCGCACGCGTTCTTCCGCCTCTGGCTCGCCCAGGTGGTGTCGGCCACCGGCGACTGGCTCGGCCTCATCGCCATCACCGCGCTGGCGGCCCGTGTCGGGGCGGGGTCGGCCGGCGTCGCCATCGGCGTGGTGCTCGCCGCCCGCATCGGGCCCGGGTTCTTCCTCGGCCCGGTGGCGGGGGTCTTCGCCGACCGGTGGAACCGCAAGAAGCTCATGGTCGCCTGCGACCTCGGCCGGGCGGCCGTGCTGGCCACCCTGCCCTTCGTCGACTCGGTGTGGGGGCTGGTGATCGCCTCGCTGGTCCTCGAGGTGTTCACCCTGTTGTGGACGCCGGCCAAGGAGGCGTCGGTCCCCAACCTCGTGCCGCCCGACCGCCTGGCGTCGGCCAACTCGCTGTCGGTCCTCGCCGCCTACGGCACCTTCCCCCTCGCCGCCGGCCTGTTCGCCGCGCTCTCGTGGGTGGCCGACCTGCTCGGCGACGTCAGCGCGCTCGACGCCCTGCGGTTGAACCAGGAGGGCCTCGCCTTCTACGTCGACTCGCTCACCTTCGTGTTGGCGGCCCTCATCATCTCGACGCTGCCGCTCACCCCCCGCAGCCGTGAGGCCCGCCGCCGGGCCCGGGGTCGGCGCATCGAGCTGGGTCACGCGTTCGACGACCTGCGCGAGGGCTGGCGCTTCGTCTTCCTCGACCCCACCGTGCGGGCGGTGAACCTCGGTCTGGCGACCGGCCTGATCGGCGGGGGGATGCTCGTCCCGCTGGGGGTGGTGTTCTCCGACGAGGTCCTCGGAGCGGGTGACGCCGGGTTCGGCTTGTTCGTGTTCGCCCTCGGCCTCGGGGTCGCGGTCGGGGTCGGCGTCGTGTCCGCCCTGCAGTCGCGGCTCCCGAAGGCGCAGGTGTTCACCACCGCGGTGCTCGCCGCGGGCGTGCTGCTGGTGCTGGCCGCGTCGCTGTCGTCGCTGGTGCCGGTGGCGTTGCTCATCGGGGGCCTCGGCACCTGCGCCGGCGCCGTCTACGTGCTCGGCTTCACCTTGTTGCACGAGCACGTGGCCGACGAGCTGCGGGGCCGCATCTTCGGGGCCCTCTACACGCTGGTGCGCATGTGCGTGCTCCTCGCGTTCCTCGTGGGCCCGTTCCTGTCCGAGCTGCTCGACTCGGTCTCCGAGCGCCTCGTCGGCCGCGAGATCGAGCTCCTGGGCGTCGCGGTCTTCGTCCCCGGCGTGCGCCTCACCCTGTGGCTCGCGGGCATCATCATCATCGGGGCCGGCCTCCTCGCCAGCTGGAGCCTGCGGACGCCGAGCCGCGCCCCCACCGGTGTCGGGTCCGAGCGATGACCAGCCGTGGCGTCTTCGTGGCGTTCGAGGGCGCCGACTTCACGGGGAAGTCGACCCAGGCGGCGCGCCTCGCCGACCACCTCGGCGCGCTTCTCACCCGCGAGCCGGGGGGCACCCGCCTCGGGGAGCGGGTCCGCGACCTCCTGCTCGACCCGCTCCACGACGAGATGGCCGACCGGGCCGAGGCCCTCCTCTACGCGGCGGCGCGCGCCCAGCACGTCGCCGAGGTGATCCGCCCGGCGCTCGACTCGGGGCGCACCGTGGTCACCGACCGCTTCGTGGCGTCGTCGCTCGCCTACCAGGCCGCCGGCCGGGGGCTCGACCTCGACACCGTGCGGTCCCTGTCGGAGTTCGCGGTCGACGGCACGTGGCCCGATCTCAACGTGCTCATCGAGGTGCCCGCCGAGGTCCGCCGGACCCGCGCCGCGGCCACCCCCGACCGCCTCGAGGGGGCGGGCGACGCCTTCCACGACCGGGTCGCCGCCGCCTTCGCCGCCTTCGCCGCCGCCGATCCCGAGCACTGGGCGGTGGTCGACGGCTCCGGCCCGGTCGACGAGGTGGCGCAGCGGGTGCGCGCCGTGGTCGCCGACCGTCTCGGCGGTCGCCGCCGGGCATGATGGCGGGGTGCCGTCCGACCCCACGACCGTGATCGACCCGTGGGTCGACGTCGTCGGCCAGCCCGAGGCGGTGGCCCATCTGAGGGCCGCGGCCGTCGCCCCGGTGCACGCCTACCTCTTCGTCGGCCCGGAGGGCAGCGGCCGGCGGGCCGCGGCACGCGCCTTCGCCGCCGAGCTGTTCGCCGCCGGCGCCGATCCCGCCGCGGCCGAGCGCCACGTGCGCCTGGCCCTCGCCGAACAGCACGCCGATCTCACCGTGGTCGAGCGCACCGGGGCGTCGATCCCGGTCGGCGATGCGCGCGAGCCCGAGCCCGGGTCGGCGCGCTGGGTGGTGCGGCGCGCGTCGATGGCGCCCGTCGACGCCGGGCGCAGCGTCTACGTCCTGCTCGACTTCCACCTGGTGAGCGCGGCGGCGCCGGTGCTGTTGAAGACCATCGAGGAGCCACCGCCCCACGTCGTGTTCGTGGTGGTGGCCGACGAGGTCACCCCTGAGCTGGTCACCATCGCCTCGCGGTGCGTGCGCGTCGACTTCCACCGGGTCCCCGTGGCGGCCATCGAGGAGCGGCTCTGCGCCGAAGGCGTCGCTCCGGACGTGGCCGGCGCCGCGGCGGCGGCCTCCCTCGGCGACCTCGATCGGGCCCGGCTGCTCGCCACCGACCCCCGACTGGGGGTCCGGCTCGCGGCGTGGGCGTCGGTCCCCGAGCGGCTCGACGGCTCCGGCTCCACGATCGCCGCGTTGGCCGGCGAGCTGGCCGCCCACGTCGACGACGCCCAGGCCCCGCTCGACGAGCGCCAGCGGGCCGAGGCGGCCGCGCTCGACGCGCAGGCGTCGGCCACCGGCGGCCGCATCGTCCGCAAGGACCTCGAGGCGACCCACAAGCGCGCCACCCGACGGCTGCGCACCGACGAGCTCCGTCACGGCTTCTCGGTGCTGGCGGCCCGCTACCGCGACGCGCTCGGCACCGGCTCCGGGATCGACACCGCAGGGGTGCTGGCATCGATCGACGCCATCCGCGAGGCGTCCGAGGCGCTGGTCCGCAACCCCAACGAGGCGCTGCTGCTCCAGGCCCTCTTGTGCCGGGTCGTGCCGCTCGGAGGGTCGACGGCGCCGCGCTAACCTGGTCGGCCACGCCCGGGTAGCTCAGTCGGCAGAGCAGCTCACTCGTAATGAGCAGGTCAGGAGTTCGATTCTCCTCTCGGGCTCTCTTCGCCCGGTCCGTCCCCCTGGCCGGACCCGCCACTCTCGTCACGCACCA
>DATHSN010000066.1:0-4878 GCA_035464115.1 Acidimicrobiales bacterium
GGGCGCGGTCGTCGGCGAGGAGCGCGCGCAGCGCGGCCGCGCCGGCGACGTCCCCGCCCGCGCCGTCGGGCCGGTCGACCAGCGCGTCGAGGGTCCCGTCGAGCGCGGCGCGGGCGAACATCGACACGGCGGCGCCGTCGAGCAGCCGGTCGAGCTCGACCGCCGGCACCCGCCGGTGGCGATGGGCCACCAGGTGGCGCAGTGCCACCAGGCCCCGCCGATCGGGGACCAGGGCCGGCGGGGCCACGCCGACGCCGATGGTCCACGCCTCGCCCGGCCGGAGCCATCCGACGTGAGGGCTGGCCCAGGGACCCGAGCGCTCGTCGTCCACCCTGTCGGCCCCGTCGTCGGACTCCGCCTCGATCCGGGCGAGCAGACCCCGGTAGCCGCCGGCGACGAGGAACGTCCGGGCCGAGGTCTCGGCGCGCGTCGCCCGCTCGGCCGACCGCTGCTGCACCTCGGGGTCGTCGTCGAGCAGGGCGCGGCTGCGCAGCACGCGGGCCAGCTCCATCCGGGCGAGCGCGCCCCAGAACGGGGCCCGACGGTCGCCGACCTCGGCGGCGGCGGTGAGATCGGCCTCGGCCGCATCGAGGTCGCCGGCCGCCATCGCCCCCCAGCCCCGGACCAGCGCCACCGGCCCGAGGGGGAGGTCGTCGTCGCCGAGGAACGCGTCGGCGGGCACGTCGGCGAACCGGGCCAGCACCGGGGCCACCAGCGCCACCGGCCCGACCCGCGACAGCGCCCACGCGGCCGCCACCAGCTCGGGCGGCTCGGCTCGGCCGGGGTCGAGCCCCTCCAGCACGGCGCGGGCCGTCCGGGTGTCGCCGGCCAGCACGAGCGCCCGCGCCCGCACCCCGGGACCGACCCCGGCGCCCGGCTCGGTCCAGCGCTCGGCCCGACCGGCCAGGGCGTCGATCTCGGCGGCGATGGTGGCCGGGAGCCCGGTGGTGTCGATGCGGTCGGGCACGTCGTGATCGAACATCTGTCGCCCGGGCCGCATCGGTGGGCGACCATAGGGGGGTGATCCCCGTCGGACAACGCCACGCCGACGCCCCCGGGTGAGCCTGCCCCACCGTCTCCCCTGGGAGGTCGTCGAGACCTTCCCCTCCACCGACGCCGAGCTGCTCGCCACCTGGGAGCGGCACGTCGCCGAGTCGCGCCTCCCGGCGTCGCGGTGTCGCGCCCTCGTCGGCCGGGCCCTGGCCCGGTACTGGGCGGTGCAGGAGGGCGTCGTCGACGCGCCGTGGGAGGAGCTGGCAGCGGCTCGGGCCCACGATGTGGCCGAGGCCATCGACCTGGCCGACGACGGCCCCCCGGACCTGCGGGCCGAGGCCCTGCTCGGTGCCCTGTACGGGCGCTGGGGGCCCGATCACGTCCCGGAGCGCCCGGCGTTGGTGGCCGAGCTGGCGACGCTGCGCCCGCACGTGGCCGACGAGGAGCTCCGGCTCCGGGCCCTCGAGTGGGTGGTGCTCGACCGGCTCGACGTCGGCGACCTCGACGGGGCCGAGACCGAGATCGAGCGCTTCGCCAGCGAGGCGGCCGGCACCGACCTGGTGCTGTTCCGGCGTCGGGAGGTCCTCTGGCGGGGCAACGTCGCCATGCTCCGGGGGCGGGTCGACGAGTCGTTGCGCATCAACCAGGAGGCCATCAGCACCACCGCCGACGTGGCCGGCTCACCGTTCTCGTTCCAGAACGTGGCCATCACCGTCGCCATCGAGCGGTTCTGGCGTCGGGGCCTGGGCGACGTCATCGACGCGCTGCGCTCGATCCGGGCGTCGTCGCCCCGGGTGGGCGCGAACTGGGACACCGGTCTCGCCTTCGCCCTGTCCGAGTCCGGCCAGCTCGACGAGGCCCGCGACCTGTTCGAGGGGCTGGCGACCGACGGCTTCGCCGCGGTCCGCCGCGACCTGAACTGGCTGGTCACCACCCAGCTGCTGGGCCTGATCGCGCTCACCCTCGACGACCGGCCGCGGTGCGAGCAGCTGGGGGCGATGCTGGCGCCGTTCGCCCACCTCGACGCCACGCACGGGTCGGGCTACGCGTCCTACGGGCCGGTGGGTCGGGTGGTCGGCGCGCTCGCCGCCCGCAGCGGCCGGCCCGACGAGGCCGAGGCAACCTTCGCCGCGGTGCTCGCCACCCGGCCGCCGGGGCCGTGGACGAGCCTGACCCTGCTCGACCGGGCCCGGGCGCGCCGCGCCCACGACCCGGTGGGCGCGCTCGACGACGCCACGGCGGCCGCAGCGGAGCTGCGTGCCCTCGGGCTCGACGCGTGGGCCGACGTCGCCGCCGAGCTGGTGGGCGACCTGCGCCTCGACGGCCACGGCGCCCCCGTCGCCAGCCTCGGTCCCGACGGCGTGTGGCGTCTGCGGCACCCGGCCGGCGCCGCCGAGGTGGCCGACGGCGTGGGCCTGCGCCACCTGGTGCACCTGCTGGCCCGCCCGGGTGACGATGTGGACGTCACCGTGCTCGACCCGGCGGCGGCCGGCACGGGCACCGTGGTCTCGGAGTCGACCTCCGACCCCGATGCTCGCCGGGCCTACCGGCGGCGCCTCGCCGAGCTCGATCGCCGAGCGGTCACGAGTCCGGCGGAACGAGCCGAGGCCGACTGGCTGCGCCGCGAGCTGGCCGGCGCGGCCCACGTGCGCACCGTGGCCCCCGAGGTCGAGCGCACCCGCGTTCGCGTGACCCGCTCTCTGCGCCGCGCCGTCGACGCCGTCGAGGCGGTCGCGCCCGGCTTGGGCGGCCACCTCCGTGATGCCCTGCGGACGGGGCGACGCTGCGGCTACCACCCCACCGACGGTCGGGCCTGGGTGGTCGACCGCCCGAGCTGACCGGCCTGAGCACCCGACCGGACCGTCGGCGCCGGCCCCCTCAGCGGTGCTCGAGGTCGACCGGGGTCCAGAACGGGAACGACAGGTGGGGCACGCCCATGAAGTCGACCACGCGCCCCCGACGGCGCAGCTCGCGCAGGCACCGCGACCCGTGGGGCTCGCCGACCATCACCAGGTACTCGGCCACCGGGAGCAACAGGGGCCCGGCGTCGACGTCGCCCTCGCGCACCACCGCCTCGACCTCGAGCGTGGGCCGGCACGGATTGTCCAGGTCGAGCGCGTGCGAGTGGTAGATCACCCCCTCGAACACCGAGTAGGCCCGGATGCGCACGCTGTCGACTCGGACCGGCTACCAGTGGGCCGTGCCCGGGGCGCCCTTGAACGGCCCCACCACCTTCGAGGTGATCCACCCGCCGTAGAAGGAGCCCTCGTTGGCCTGCACCTGCTCGTCGTCGACCCAGCACTCGTCCATCTTCTGGGCGTAGAAGGCCCAGTAGCCGGTGAGGTCGCGGAAGCGGGGGGTGGGGTCGAGGTAGGTCCACGCCGCGTCGGCCGCCTCGCGGCCACCGGCGCGCACCGACGCGTACGAGGCGAGGCCCTTCCACTCGCAGAAGGTGTGCCCGCTGCTGGGGACGAGCAACGACGTGTCGACGTCGTCGGGCGGGAGGTAGAACGCGGGCGGCTGGCTCGTCTCGAGGACTCGCAGCGCGGCCCGGGTGTCGGCCACGACGGCACCCCCGAAGCGGACGACCACGTGGGCGTCGGTGGGCTCGAGCCGGGGCGGGCGCGGGTAGTCCCACACCGATTCCTGGCCGGGTCCGGGCTCGATGCGGTCGGGTCGCATGTCGTCAGGATGGTGGGTGGGGCGGGGGTTGCCAACACCGGGCCGCGGGGTGCGAGCATGCGGCCATGGCCCCCGACCGGTCCGGCCCGACCCCCGACGACGAGGCCGCCCTCGCCCGCTACGCCGCCACGCTCGCCGACGGCATCGAGGCCGCGCTGCCCGGGTGGGTCGAGCGGATGGTGGTCGATCGGCTGACGGCCTGGCGGGGGGAGGTCTCCCCCGAGGAGCGGGCCGAGGCGGCCGCCGCCGGGCAGCGGGCCCGCGACGAGGTGGGGAGCGAGGTGCGGGCGCTGCTCGAGCGCGACATCGACGACCAGCGCACCGGTCCGCTCGCCCTGGTCCGCCGGGCCGTGGTCCACCCCACCGCGGTGCTGCGCGCCGCCGGCGTGCCGCCGGTGGTGCGCGACGAGTTCGCCGAGCGCAGCTTCCCCGACGACGTCTACGACCTCGCGCCCGCCGCGTTCGCCGACCTCGACCCGGCGCTGCACGAGCCCGGCCTCGTCTGGGGCGCGGCCAAGGCCCACGTCCACCTCGCCCGCCGCCGCGCCGAGGGCCGCCGCTGAGCCCCGTCCCGGCGCCGCCCACCGGCTTCTGGCGACGCCGCCCACCGCCGAGGTGGCTGACCTACGCCAGAAGGCCGGGGTGGGGGCGGCCGGGTGGAGTCGGCGAGGTGGGGCGGCGGGGTGGGGCGGCGGGGACGGGGCGCAGACGGGAGCGTCACACGTGCTGGGTAGCGTCGACGGCGTGCTGATCGACGAGCGCACCGAGGCGACCTTCGTGCCCGGCCACCACGGGCGCGACGGCGTGCTCGCGCTCTGGGGCGACGCGGCCGCCGACCGGGAGCGCCGCTCGGGTCGCGTCGACGCCGAGCCCGTCGAGCTGGTGGTGCGGGCGGGCAGCCAGGTCCGACTCCGGTCGGTGCCGGCCCGGCGGGTCCCCGTGGGCCTGGCCATCGAGGCGCTGGCGTCGCTCCCGGCCGCCGCCGAGGTCACGCCGTCGGTGCGGGCCTGGTCGGTGGCCACCCCGGTGGCGCTCGACCTCGTCGCTCGCGGCCGGCTCGCCCCGTCGGTCGCCGCCGACGGCACCGACACCTGGCGCGTCGGCCCCCTCGACCTCGACGACCACGCCCGCATCGTCGCCCTCGCCGACGCGCTGCCCGCCGCGGCGCACTGCGTCCCCGTCACCGCGGGCCCACCCCGGCGC
>DATHSN010000067.1:0-2280 GCA_035464115.1 Acidimicrobiales bacterium
CCCTGCGCCCCGACGTCCTCTTCATCGCCGGTGAGACGATCCGCACCGGCGCCGGCACCAGCGTCCGGGTGCGCTACGACACCGGCGCCGTCGTGAGGATCGAGGCGGAATCGACGCTCACCGTCGGGGGACGGCCCACCCGCGCGACGTCCCGCGGCGACTTCCTCGGGCGCCTGCTGCACGGGATCGCGGACTTCTACGCGCCGACGAGTCCCGCCGGCTTCGAGGTCGAGACCCGCCGCGTGGTGGTGGGCATCCGCGGCACCGAGTTCCGCCTCACGCACGCCTTCGGCGCCACCAGCGTCGAGGTGACCAGCGGTCTCGTCGACGTCACGGACCTCGAGACCGGCACGGTCGTCGCCCTCGGCGCGGGCGATGCCTGGTCCTCGGCGGGAGCGGCCGATGCGCTCGCGGGTGGGATGGCGCCGATCGCCCCGCCGCCGGACGTCGCGGCCGTGGCCCCGCCCGGCTGGCGCGCGGTCGACACGGGCGTCGTCTGCTTCGCGGTGCCGCCGACATGGACCGACCAGACAGCCGATGCGCGGCGAGGGGCGGACGGCGAGGTGCTGGCGGCCTGGGCGGCGCCGTTCACCACTGGATTGATGCCGGCGACCACCTTCCTCTCGCTGCTCGCGCCCGACGATGTGGCCTCCGAACTCGCCAAGATGGCCGCCGACCCCGACTTCTCTCTGCGCCGCGAGGTCGGCGCACCGTTCGCCGGCGAGCCCGCCACCTGGCGCGAGTACGACGTCGCAGGCGAGGGCCGGCTGACCATGGTCGCCACGTCACCGCGCTCCGATGGCCGGATCTTGGTCTCGATCGTGGCGGAGCGATACGACGCCCCGCCGGGCACCGAGGCAGACGTCCAGGAGATCCTCGGCTCGTTCACCGCGTGCGGTGCGCAGGCGCCGAGCGATCCGCAGGCCGCGCTGCCGCCCGCCACGCCCGCCCCTGTCGGGACGATCCCGCTCGCCTGCGCCGACACCGCCGACGGCGGTGCGCTCGGTTCGCTGGCCATCGGCGACGGTGCGCTGGTGAGCTGCCCTGCGCTCTGCACGGCCGATCACGCGGTGTGGGGAACCGACGTGTACTCCGACGACTCCTCGGTGTGCCGGGCCGGCATCCACGCCGGTGCCATCGACGCGAC
This sequence comes from Acidimicrobiales bacterium, assembly GCA_035464115.1. GTDB lineage: Bacteria > Actinomycetota > Acidimicrobiia > Acidimicrobiales > SKKL01 > DATHSN01. The sequence goes on from DATHSN010000067.1 coordinate 1,148, forward strand.
CAGCGGCGGTAGCTTCGCCATCGTCGTGCGCGGCGGCAGGGATCGGTACGTCGGAAGCGCCCGCAACGGCGTCACCACCCGCGATTGGGGTGCGTGGCATCGCAGCTTCGTCATCGACGCCAGCGCCATGCCTCCGGGGGCCGCGCCGGTCGCACCGCCGCCGGAGCCCGCCGAGGTCGGCCGCACGCCCGATGTCGTCATCGACCTGCCGACGCAGCGCGGGGAGCTGTCGGCGAGTCAGACGAGCGAACGGCACGCGATCACCATCGACCGGCCCGGTGACCTCCGGGTTGCGGTCCAGGCGAGCGGCGACCTGACGATCCACGCCTACCTCCTCGACACCAACGGCACCACCCCCCTCCACACCCAGAACGCCGGCTACGAAAGCCAACGCACCGTCGAACGCGCCGGCCTCGCCCCCGGCACCTACCACCTCCGCATCGACCGCACCCGCGGACACGGCGGTTACACCATCGAGAGCACCCTCACCGCCATCACCACGCCGGATGACCGCGAACCCAACGACGCCCTCGCCCAAGCCCAACCCATCACCCTCGGCACCACCACCACCGGCCGCCTCGGCTACGGCAACGCCGAACGCGGCACCGACACCACCGACTGGTACACCATCCGCACCGACCACGACGGCGACCTCCGCATCCACGTCCAAGCCGACGACCGACTCAGCCTCCACGCCTACCTCCTCGACACCAACGGCACCACCCCCCTCCACGTCCAGAACACCGGCTACGAAAGTGCACGCACCGTCGAACGCGCCGGCCTCGCCCCCGGCACCTACCACCTCCGCATCGACCGCACCCGCGGACACGGCGGCTACACCATCGAACCCATGCTCACCCCCGAAACGACCCCCTCCGACCGCGAACCCAACGACGCCCTCACCCAGGCCCAATCCATCACCCTCGGCAGCACCACCACCGGCCGCCTCGGTTACGGCAACGCCGAACGCGGCACCGACACCGCCGACTGGTACACCATCCGCACCGACCAAGACGACGACCTCAGCATCCGCATCCAAGCCGACGACCGCCTCAGCCTCCACGCCTACCTCCTCGACACCAACGGCACCACCCCCCTCCACGTCCAGAACACCGGCTACGAAAGTGCACGCA
>DATHSN010000068.1:0-2702 GCA_035464115.1 Acidimicrobiales bacterium
GGCCCGCAGGAGACCATGCCCGACGCCCTCACCCGGGCGGCCGAGCGCTTCGACGGCCCGACGCGGCCCGACCTCGACGCCATCACGGTGCCGGCGCGGCCCGCGGGCTGAGCGGTCGGTCGAGCGTGACGACCACCCGCCGACGCCTCGCGGGCGCCGCCGTCGTCGCGGCGGCGCTCCTGGGCGCGTGCGGGACCGCGTCGGGCCCCGGGCCCGGGGCGGTGTCCGAGGCCGCCGCCGAGGCCACCGCCCAGGCCGCCGCCGGCGCGGCTGTCGGCGACCCCGGACGACCCGGCGACGGCAGCATGATCTCCGCCACGCGCCGGCCGGCCGCTGACACGCCGAGCACCGCCACCCCCACCCGCCACGTCGGCCCGCAGGGGCGGGTCGGGCAGTTCGTCGCCATCTGCCGCTACAGCCACTCGGGTCCGAACGACCCGATCGTGCACCCCGACCACACCGGCGCATCGCACCTGCACGACTTCTACGGCGCCACCACCATCGACGCGTCGACCACGCCCGCCGACCTGCTCGCCTCCGACACCACCTGCAACAAGCGGGCCGACCGGGCCGGGTACTGGCACCCCACGCTCTACGACCACGGCGAGGCGGTCGAGCCGCTCGAGATCAGCGCCTACTACCGGGCCGCGCCCGGGGTGGAGCCGACCGCCGTGCAGACCATGCCCCTGGGCCTCGCCCTCATCGCCGGTGACTTCACCGCCTCCGAGCCCCAGCCCGGCGAGGCGGTGGGGTGGACCTGTGGCACCCGCAGCACGCTCTCGGCCGAGCCGCCGGTGTGCCCGTCGGGGGCGCCGCTGCACCTGGTGCTCACCTTCCAGGACTGCTGGGACGGCGTGCACCTCGACAGCGACGATCACGCCGCCCACGTCGACTACTCCACCGACGGGGCCTGCCCCGACACCCACCCGGTGCACATCCCGCAGCTCACCATGTCGGTCCGCTTCCCGATCTGGGGCGAGGGTCGCGACCTCACGTTGTCGTCGGGGTCGGTGTACTCGGCCCACGGCGACTTCTTCAACGGCTGGGAGCCCGACGCCCTCCAGCGCGAGATCGAGATGTGCATCCACCGCGACGTGGTGTGCAACCTCGCCTCGAACCGACGGGAGGAGCCGCTGTTCGGGGCGGGCAACTGACCGGCCGCGGGCGAGCCGACGGGCGGGCGCTCACCCCTCGACGACGCGCACCGAGCCGACCATGCCCCGCGTGGTGGTGCCGTGCAGCGAGCAGTAGTACGGGTACTCGCCGGGCTCGGTGAAGGTGACCGTGCCGACCTCGCCGGGCTCGAGGTCCTCGCGCTCGATGGCGGGGAACGCGCCCGGCACCGCCGGGAGCACGTTGTGGTCGACCCGACCCCGGTTGGGGAACACCACCGTGGTGCCGACGCTCACCTCGATGTCGGCGGGGGTGAACGTGTTGTCGCGCACCAGCACCTCGACCTCGGCCTCGCCGGTGCGGTCGGTGAAGGTCCGGTCGCTCAGGTCGATGGCGACCGGCTCGTCGACGGCGTCGGCCACGGTGGTCGTCACCGCAGCGGGCTCCGTGTCGGGCGTCGTGATGGGAGCGCCGACCTCGGTCGAGTCGTCGCCACCGCACGCGGCCACGAGCAGCAGCACCCCCGCCACAGCGACGGTCGAGAGTGAGGTCCGGGCGCGCATCGGCGCAGGGTAGCGCTGGGCCTCACGACCGGCGTGCGTCGATCCCGAGGATCTCGGACCGCCGCTCGGCGACGTGGCCGACCGACTCGACGAGATGGCGGCCTGAGGTCCGAGCCACCGCGGTGGCCGTGCGACCGGATGCTCAGAGGTGGTCGTGGGGCGTGGTGACCGTGAGGGACAGGACGTCGGGACGGGCGTAGTGGCCCGTGGCGTCGAACGACCGGCGCCCGGCGGCGATGCGGTCGAGGTCGAGGGTGGCGGCGACCACGCCGTCGGCGTCGATCAGTGGGCCCTCGAGGATCTGGCCGCCGGGGGCGACGATGGTGGTGTTGCCCCGCGACATCAGGTCCTCGGCGCCGCCATAGATCTCGTCGGCGCCCGACAGGTCGCGGGGAACGTCGCAGCCGCGGAGGTAGGCGGTGACGCCCACGACGAACACCTGGCCCTCCTTGGCGATGTGGCGCAGGGTGGAGATCCACTCGTCGCTGTTGTCCCAGGTGGGGGCCAGCAGCACGTCGATGCCCTTCTGGTAGAGCGCGGCGCGCGCCAGGGGCATGTAGTTCTCCCAGCAGATCAGCGAGCCGACCTTCACGCCCCCGATATCGACCACAGTCAGCATCGGTCCTTGGCCGTTGGCCCAGGCCAGCCGCTCGGCTCCGGTGGGGACGAGCTTGCGGTGCACCCCGGCGACGAACCCGTGGTCGTCGATGTAGACGACGGAGTTGTACAGGGTGCCCGACGCGGTGCGCTCGGTGACCCCCAGCGCCACCCACGTCCCGGCGGCCTCGGCAGCCGCGGCGACGGGGTCGAGCGCCGGTCCGGCGATCTCGACGGCCTGGTCCTGGAAGCGGGCGTACCACTCCGCATCGCTCCAGGGGTTGTGGCGCCACACCCAGTCGGGGTAGCCGGGGACGAATGATTCGGCGAACACGACCAAATCCGAGCCGTCGGCCGCTGCTTCGGCCACCTCCTCGGCGACGATATCGAGGGTGGCCTCTCTATCGAGGTAGACCGGGGTCGCCTGCA
>DATHSN010000069.1:0-2948 GCA_035464115.1 Acidimicrobiales bacterium
GCGCCATGGTGGTCACGCGCTCTCCGTCGAGGGTCAGCACGATGTCGTCGGGTGCCAGGCCGGCGGCCGCCGCCGGGCTGTCGGGAGCGACGGCGACGAGCTCGGGTCCTTCGGCGCCGTCGCGGCCCTCGATGCCGAGCCAGGGGTGGCGCGCCACGCCGTGCTCGATCATCTCGTCGGCCACCGCGGCGGCGTAGGCGATGGGGGTGGCCACACCGAACAGGGCGTCGGCGCCGGCGCGGGCCGCGATGCCGACGATCTGGCCCTCCCCGGTGACGAGCGGTCCGCCCGCCGCGGTGCTCGGGATGGCGGCGTCGGTCTGGATCATGCCGTGCAGCATCGATCCGTCGGCGGTGACGGCGCGGACCCCGATGGCGCTGATGACCCCCGAGCTGAGCGCGGGGCCGCCGCCGTCGTGGGTGCCGACCGCGACCGCGACCTGGCCGATGCGCAGCTCGCCGGTGTGGGTGAGGTCGGCGGCGGGGAGGTCGCGGGCCGCGACCCGGATCACGGCGAGGTCGGTGAGCGCGTCGACGGCGACGACCTCACCGGGCAGGACCCGACCGTCGGCCAGGCGGACCGTGACGACCTCGGCGCCGGCCAGGACCAGCGCGTCGGTGAGGAGGTGGCCGTCGGCGCGCACCACGAGGGCCGAGCCCTGCACGGTGCCGTCGGGGCCGGTGGCCTCGATGCGGGCGATGGTGGGCACGACCCGCTCGACGATGTCGGCGATGCTCGGCGGGGGCGTGGTGGGTGGCGGCAGGGTGGAGGCCACCGGCACGACCGTGGCCCGCTCGACGATCTGGCGCTCGACGACGCGCTCGCCGAACCCGGTGAGCATCACCGCGAGCAGGGCGGCCGACGCCCCGACCAGGCTGGACGTGACCACCAGGCCCCAGCGCGGGCGGGAGCGGGGCGGCGGGAGGAAGTCGATGGTGTCGGGCACCGAACGTGACCCGGCCGGGCCGACCCGTGCCATCTCCGAGGGGTGGCGCCACAGGCGGTCGTCGGGGTCGGGCGGGTCGGGGAAGGCTCCCTGGTCCTCGTCGAAGGGGTCGTCGCCCGGCACGGACGCGAGCGTACCGATGGGGGCCTCCCTGCGGACCGCGCCCCCGCGGGCCACGTAGCATGGGGTCATGCGTCCGCCCGAGCACGGCGACACCTGGACCGCGCTCACCGACCAGGCCCTCCCCGTGGGCTCCGCCGCCGACTGGGCGGTCCGTCCCGACTGCGGGGCGGTCGTGCTGTTCAGCGGCACCGCCCGCGACCACGCCGCGGGTCGGCCCGACGTCGACCTGCTCGAGTACGAGGCCTACGCGGAGCACGTCGAGCCCCGGCTCGCCGCCATCGCCGACGAGGCCCGCCGCCGGTGGCCCACGCTCGGCCGGCTGGTGCTGTGGCACCGCATCGGGCCCGTCGCCATCGGCGAGTCGTCGGTGGTGGTGGTGGCATCGGCGCCGCACCGCCCCGAGGCCTTCGCCGCCGCCCGCTTCGGCATCGACACCGTGAAGGCCACCGTCCCCATCTGGAAGCGCGAGCGCTGGGCGGGGGGCGAGAGCTGGGGCCTCGAGGCCCAGCACATCGCCGAGGTGGCCTCGCTCGACGACGCCACCCCGGCGTCGGGATCGTCGCCGGCGGAATCGACACCGGCGGGATCGTCGCCGGCGTCGGCCCCCGTGGGGGAGCGGTCGTGAGCCCGGCCATGTTCCTGGTGCTCGCCCTCGTGGTGGCTGCGGTCGGCATCGCCATCGTCGTCATCCGCCACCGGCGGCCCAGCTCGCTCGGGTCGGGCATGGAGCGCTTCGCTCGCGAGATGCAGGCCCTGGCTCCCCGCGACCGGTCGGGCCCCGAGCCCGACGACGAGTAGGGACGGCTCCCCTGGCACGCGACCTCGCCATCGACCTCGGCACCGCCAACACGCTGGTCTACGCGCGCGGCGAGGGCATCGTGATGAACGAGCCGACCGTCATCGCGCTCAACAACCAGACCGGCGACGTGTTGGCCATGGGCCGCGACGCCTGGCAGATGATCGGCCGCACCCCGTCGAACATCGTGGCCGTGCGGCCGTTGCGCCAGGGCGCCATCACCGACTTCGACATCACCCAGCGCATGATCCGCCTGGTGCTCCAGCGGGTCGGGGTCAGCCGGTTCAACCGGCCCCGCGTGGTCATCTGCGTGCCGTCGGCCATCACCGCGGTCGAGCGCCGGGCCGTCACCGAGGCGGCGCGCCGCGCCGGCGCGGTCGACGCCCAGCTCATCGAGCAGCCCATGGCCGCCGCCATCGGCGCCGGGCTCCCCATCAACGAGGCCATCGGCAACATGGTCGTCGACATCGGGGGCGGCACCTCGGAGACCGCGCTCATCTCCCTCGGCGGGGTCGTGTCGATCCAGGCGGTGCGCATCGGCGGGTTCGACATCGACGCCGCCATCCAGACCTACATCCGCCGCGAGTACGGCATCGCCATCGGCGAGCAGACCGCCGAGCAGATCAAGATCACCATCGGCTCGGCCTATCCGAGCGACGACGAGTTCAACGCCGAGGTGCGCGGCCGCGACCTCGTGAGCGGCCTGCCCAAGACCATCCTGCTCACCCCGGCCGAGGTGCGCGCCGCCATCGACGAGCCGGTGAGCGCGGTGGTCGACTCGGTGGTCACCTGCCTCGGCTCGGCGCCACCCGAGCTGGCCCAGGACCTCATCGGCCAGGGCATCCACCTGGTGGGCGGCGGGGGCATGTTGAAGGGCCTCGACCGCCGCCTCGCCATCGAGACCGAGGTCGACGTGCACCTCGTCGACGCGCCGCTCGAGTGCGTGGTCCTCGGCGCCGGTCGGTGCATCGAGTCCTACGACGCCCTGAAGGTGATGTTCATGGGCGCCGGCGGCCGCTGAGGGCCCACCGGCGCCCACGCTGGCGAACCCACCCCAACCGGCGAACCCTCGGTGCGCCTGGC
>DATHSN010000070.1:0-18602 GCA_035464115.1 Acidimicrobiales bacterium
CGGTCACCCACGGCGAGCTCCTGGGCCTCGCGCCATCCGCCCGGCGTGCGGATGAGGTGGTTGGGGGTGCACGCGAACTGGGATCGGCCGTTGCCCGAGCCCTTGGCCACGGTGAAGCGCCAGAACTCGTCGGTGCGGCCGTTGTCGAACCAGTTGGTGACCCGCTTGGGGACCACCGCGTCGAGCTCGGGGTCGTAGGAGAGCACCTCGACCGGGAGCCGCTGGTTGACGATCTTGCCGATCTTCTCCTGGGTGCCGTCGGCGAGGGTGACGCGGGTGTTGTAGGAGAAGCACCCGAACATGACGCCGATCTTCTCGCGCAGCTGGTTGATGAAGATGCAGATGGTGTGCGACTTGTTGAGGTTGGCGGTGAGCTTGCGCAGCGCCTGGGACATGAGCCGGGCCTGCAGGCCCACGTGGGTGTCGCCCATCTCGCCCTCGATCTCGGCGCGGGGCGTGAGCGCGGCCACCGAGTCGATGACGACGACGTCGAGCGCACCGGAGCGGATCAGCATGTCGGTGATCTCGAGCGCCTGCTCCCCCGTGTCGGGCTGGGAGATGAGCAGCTCGTCGACGTCGACGCCGATGGCGGCGGCGTAGACGGGATCCATGGCGTGCTCGGCGTCGATGTAGGCGCAGATGCCGCCGTTGCGCTGGGCCTCGGCCACCACGTGCATGGCGAGGGTGGACTTGCCCGACGACTCCGGGCCGTAGATCTCGGTGACGCGACCCCGGGGCAGGCCGCCGACGCCGAGGGCGACGTCGAGGGCGATGGACCCGGTGGAGATGGCCTCGATGGCCATCGTGGTCTTCTCGCCCATCTTCATGACCGAGCCCTTGCCGTACTGCTTCTCGATCTGGCCGAGGGCCATCTGGAGGGCCTTCTCTCGCTCCACGTGCGGTCTCTCCCTGTGTGCGGACTGCGGGGTGGGGGCGGGGTCGACGCCGGCGGCTCGACCCGATGGACTGACCCTACGGAGGGGGTGTGACAGTGACGTCGGGTGTGGCAGTGACGTCGGGTGTGGCGGTGACGGCGATCCCCGTGGGCGAACGACACCAACGTAGTTTCCGAACACTCGTTCGATCAAGCACCTCCGCCGGATCGGTGGCAATCGCCGCCCGGGCTGCGAGCATGGGGCCATGGCCGACGACACCCGCACGACCCCGCCCACCACCGACACCACCTCGACCGACCCGGGCCCGACCGACACGGGCGAGTTCGTCATGCCCTCCGAGGAGGAGCTGCGCGCCCGGCTCACGCCCGAGCAGTACGTCATCACCCGCCAGGCCGGCACCGAGCGGGCCTTCAGCGGTGAGTACTGGGACGAGCACGACCCCGGCACCTACCGCTGCGTGGTGTGCGGCCTCGAGCTGTTCGAGTCCGACACCAAGTACGAGTCGGGCTCGGGCTGGCCGAGCTTCTGGCAGCCCGTGTCCTCGGACCGGGTCACGCTGCACACCGACCGCAGCCACGGCATGATCCGCACCGAGGCCCGTTGCGCGCGCTGCGACTCGCACCTGGGTCACGTGTTCGACGACGGCCCCCGCCCCACCGGGCAGCGCTACTGCATGAACAGCGCCTCGCTCGAGCTCGACCGCCGCCCGCAGTAGCCGCGCCGGCCCCGGGTCACGGGGCCGGGGTCCGGCCGAACACCCGGTCGGCCTCGACGAGCACGAGGTCGGGGATCTCGACGCCCACCGCCGCGGCGGCATCGAGGTCGACCGACACCTCGAGGTCGACCGGGTCGATGGCGATCGTGCCGGCGGGGACGCCCTCGAGGATCGCGACGACCCGGCGGGCCAGCTGCTGCGCGAGGCCGTGGGTGTCGGGCGCGACCGCCACCACCACGCCCTCGAGCGGGCGCAACGCCGCCAGCGAGAGCCCGAACGGCACGCCGGCGGCCACCGCCTCGGCGGCGAGCGTCCCGATGACCTGGACGACGAAGGGCGCGGGCGGCAGGAGCAGCGCGTCGACCTCGGCGAGCAGCCGTCGCACCGCGACGAGGTCGAGCTGCCCCGGATCGTCCACCGCCAGCTCGACGAGCGACGCGCCCGTGGCGTCGACCGCGCCGCGGACCTGGTCGGCCCCCGACCCGGCCACGGGGTCGCCGGTCACGGTCACCAGGCCCACCCGCCGGGCGCCCGTGGCGCGGACGAGGACGTCGAGCGACGCCGCGCCCGTCGACGTCGCCACGCCGGTGAGGCGGCCGCCCGGAGCGCCGAGATCGTCGACCAGCCCGACGCCGACGGGGTCGTTCACCGCGCCGAAGACGACCGCCACGTCCGGGTCGGCGGCCAGGACCGCCTCCACGACCGGGGTGGTCAGCGCCACCACGACATCGGGATCGAGCGCGAGGGCCTCGGCCACCGCCCGGTCGATCGAGGCGGGGCCCGCCACCCGGCCGGGGCCGAGCCCGAGGCGGATGTCGGCCACCCGGACCCCGCCGCGGACGCCGGCGTCGACCAGCGCGGCCTCGAGCGGGGCGACGACATCGCCGAACGCGTCGAGACCGACGATCACCGCCACCGTCGCCGGTTCGGGGTCGCCACCGCACGCCGTGGGGGCGATGCCGAGCAGCGCCGCCACCGTGGCGGCGAGCACGACCCTGACCCGACGGCGCGAACCACCCGGCGGGCGGGTCAGCGGACCACCGACACGACCTCGGCCATGAACCGGTCGAGCGCCTCGAGCTTGGCGGCACCCGGCGCGAGCGTGAAGTCGGGGACGATGAGCTCGTCGACCCCGGCGTCGCGGTAGGCGGCGATGGTCTCGACCAGCTGCTCGGACGTGCCGATCAGCGTGGGCATCGGGATGTCGCGCTCGCGCAGCGACGCCGCCGATGCCTCGTCGTCGGTGTGGAACAGCAGGGCCTGGCACGACCGTTGGATCTCGGCGGGATCTCGACCCAGGTCGGCGCAGTGCTGCTCGAGCACGCCGATCTTGTGGCGCAACGTGTCGGGCGTGCCCCAGACGTTCCACTCGTCGGCCCAGCGGGCGGCGGTGCGCAGCGTGCGCCGCTCCCCTCCCCCGCCGATGAGCAGCGGGAGGCGGTCCTGCACCGGCTTGGGCTCGAGCGGCGCGTCGACCAGCTGGTAGTGCTCGCCGGCGAAGCTGGTGCGGGGCTCGCGGAGCAGCGACGTGATCACCTCGCACGCCTCGTCGAGGCGGTCGAGGCGACCACCCACCGTCGAGTACTCGATGCCGTAGGCCCGGTGCTCGTTCTCCTGCCACCCCGCGCCGAGCCCGAGCACGACCCGACCGCCGGTGACGTGGTCGAGGGTGGCGGCCATCTTGGCGAGCACCGCCGGGTGGCGGTAGGTGTTACCGGTGACGAGCACGCCGATGCGGACCCGCGGCACGGAGGCGCCGAGCGCGGTGGCGAGGGTCCAGCCCTCGTGCATCGGCCCCGACACGTCGTCGCCGTTGGGCATGAAGTGGTCGGCGACCCACAGGCCGTCCCATCCGGTGGCCTGCGCGTGGCGGCACCCGGCCAGGATCTCGTCCCACGGTTGGCCGGAGTTGGTCCAGAAGCTGAATCGCACGGTGCGGTCTCCCCATCGGCGGCGGTCCGCCGCCGATCCTACGGTGCCGCCGAAGCGGCCCCGCGGGCCCCGACCAGCTCCTGCAGCTCGCTGCTCACGCCGACGAGGTCCGCCGCCGCGGCCCGAGCCTCCTCCGCCGCGGCGCTCGTGGACCCGGCGGCCTCGGCCACCGCGGTCACGCTGGCCGCGATGTCGGCCGAGCCCTGGGCGGCCTCGGCCACGCTGCGGCTGATCTCGTCGGTGGCCGCGGTCTGCTCCTCGACCGCCGCCGCGATCGTCTGCTGGCCCGACGCGATCATCTCGATGATCGACGAGATCGCGGCGATCGCGGTGACGGCGTCCTCGGACTCGCCCTGGATCGCCCCGATGCGCGCCGTGATCTCCTCGGTGGCCGCCGCCGTCTGCTGGGCCAGCTCCTTGACCTCGTGGGCCACCACCGCGAACCCCCGCCCCGCCTCGCCGGCACGCGCCGCCTCGATCGTCGCGTTCAGCGCCAACAGGTTGGTCTGTGCTGCGATCGCGGTGATCGCCTCCACCACCGCACCGATCTCCGACGACGACCGCCCCAACCGCTCCACCGTCTCGTTCGTGGCCGCCGCCGACCGCACCGCCTCACCCGCGGTGTCCGACGCCGACGAGGCGCTCCGCGCGATCTCGCGCACCGACGACCCCAGCTGCTCGACCGCCGTCGCCACCGTCGAGACGCTCGCCGAGATCTGCTCCGCCGCCGCCGACACCCCGCTCGCCTGCTCCCGGGTGACCTCGGCCGTGGTCGACAGCTGGCTGCTCAACGCCGACAGGCCCCCGGAGGCCGACTCGACCCGCTCGCTGCTGGCGGTCAGGGACCGCACCAGCCGGCGTCCGAGCAGCGCGGCCGCGAGGGAGACGACGAGCATGAGCCCGAGCGCCCGCACGCCGAGGCTCCGGAGGTTGGCGAAGAAGGCGGCGTCGACGTCGTCGACGTAGATCCCCGTGCCGACCACCCAGTCCCACTCGGCCACGGGTGCGGCGAAGGCGACCTTCGGCGAGGGCTCGGTCTCGCCCGCCCGGGGGAAGTCGTACTCGTGGAAGCCCCCGGCGGGGGTGGCCTGCGAGGCGACGACGATGTCGCTCAGGAGGTCCTCCAGCGTGGGGTTCTCGACCAGGTCGATCCCCTCGAGCTCGGGACGGGGTGGCAGCAGCACGTAGCGCGGCTCGGTGGTGAACACGAAGTAGTACTCGTTGCCCTCGTAGCGCAGCTCGCGCAGCGACTCGCGGGCGCCCTCCTGGGCGGTGGCGGTGTCGATGCGCCCGGCCGCCTCCTCGGCCTGCCAGTACGCGACGACGCCCTGGGCGACCTCGACGTGCTGGCGGGTGGAGTCGCGCCGGTCCTGCATCATCCGGCTCCGCATGTCGAGCGCGGCGAACACGCCCACGACGACGACGGCGCCCAACGCCAGCGCCACGATCCCCGCGAGCTGTCCACCCACCCGCGACATCCGGCGCCGCGACGTGTTGCGCTTGTCCACGATCCCCACCTCTCGCCCGTTGACACGTGCGACGAGCATCGGCCCGACGGACGCCGGGAGGAGGGTTCGGACAGCAATTCGCTCGCGACGCCGCATCGCGGCGTGCGACGGTCACCCGTGCCCGGTGAGCCCGGTCTCACACGGGCCAGCGGCCCCGACGGGTGTGGGTGGCCCCGTCGGACCCGAGCCGGCTCTCCACCAGATCGACGTCGCGCACGTCGAAGCTGGCTCGGAACGGAGCACCGGTCACCCCGCACGCCGCCCGCTGGCGGAGCCGGGCGAGCGTGAGGTGACCGGTGAACGGTCGGGGGTCTGGGGGCGTCCCGAGGTGGGCGGTGGCGGTGGTGACCACCCGGGCGAGCTCGTCGAGCCCCGACGCGGGCACGCACACCACGGACCGCCCGAGCCGGCTCACGACCGGCCCCAGCTCGCACCGTGCGCCCGTCGCGTGCGGGACGCGGTCGGCGCCGTCGCCCAGCGCGCCGTCGAGGGCGGCGGCGACCGCGTCGGGATCGGCGTCACCGAGGAACCGCAGGGTGACGTGCCACTGCTCGCGGGGGACCCAGCGCACCCCCGGCTCGTCGGGCCGGGGCAGCGTCGCGATGGCGTCGAGCACCTCGGGCGGCGGGGTCACCGCGACGAACAGGCGCACGACGCGACGGGTCAGCCGGCCCGGGCCACCAGGCGGCGACGGAGGGCGTCGAGCAGCGAGATGGTGGCGAACTGGCGGATCCGGGCGCGGTCGCCGGGAAGGCGGACCAGCATCGACTCGACGTGGTCGTCGATGGCCAGACCGAACCACACGGTGCCCGGACGGTGACCCTCCTGCTCGGTCGGCCCGGCCACGCCCGTGACGCCGAGGCCGACGTCGGCGCCGAGCAGCCGGCGGACGCCGTCGGCCATGGCCTCGGCGGCCTCGCCGGTGACGACCGGACCCTCGGGGACCCCCAGCACCGAGTGCTTCACGGCGCTGGCGTAGGAGACGACGCCGCCGAGGAACACCGCGCTCGAGCCGGGCACGTCGGTGAGGCGGGAGCAGATGAGCCCGCCGGTGACCGACTCGGCCACGGCGAGGGTGAGCCCACGCTCGCGCAACAGCGAGACGACCGCGTGCTCCATGTTCTCGTCGTCGGTGCCGAACACGAGGTCGCCGATGAGCTCGCGCACGCGGGCGTCCTCGTCGTCGAGGATGGCGCGGCAGGCCTCGTCGGTGGCCGCCTTGGCGGTGATGCGCACCTTGAGGCCCTCGATGCCGCTGGCGAGGAAGGCGATGGTGGGGTTCCCCTCGGCGTCGAGCCGCGTGATCTCGTCGTGGAGGACCTCGGCGAGCCCCGACTCCGACGTGCCCCAGGTGCGCAGCACCCGGCTGGCGATGACCGAGCTGACGCCGGCGCGGTGCTGCAGGTCGGGAAGGACCGTGCCGAGCACCATCTCCTGCATCTCGTAGGGGACGCCCGGCACCGCGTAGATGACCTTGTCGCCCACCGGGCAGACCAGCCCCGGGGCGGTGCCCGGCTGCTGGGCCATGGGGGTGGCGCCCGCCGGGACCTGCGCCTGGCGCAGGTTGTTGAGCGGCATGTCGCGGCCGCGAGCCCCGAACATGGCACGGATGCGCGCCTCGATGTCGGGGTCGAGGACGAGCTCGACGCCCATCACGTCGGCGATGACGTCGCGCGTGATGTCGTCGTGGGTGGGTCCGAGCCCGCCGCACACCACGACCGCATCGCTGCGTGACAACGCCAGGCGCAGGGCCTCGGCGATGCGCTGGTGGTTGTCGCCGACCTTGGTCTGGAAGTGGCTGTCGATGCCCGCCAGCGCCAGGTGCTCGCCGATCCACGACGAGTTGGTGTCGACGATCTGACCGAGCAGCAGCTCGGTGCCCACGGCCACGACCTCACACCTCATGTGCGCTCCCCCGCGGTGACCCGTCGTCCGTCGACCACGTACTGGACGCCGGTGACGACGGTGAGGGCCACCGCCACCCACAACAGGCCGTCGGCCACCCAGGCGGGGTCGTCGGCCACGACCGGGAGGAGGGCGAACGCCACCGCCAGCTGCTGGACCACGGTCTTCACCTTGGCCCCGGGGCGCGCCGGGATCGAGCGCCCGCGGCGCCCCCAGTACGAGCGGTACATCGAGATCGAGATCTCGCGCGCCGCGATGACCGCCACCGGCACCAGCGCGAAGCGCCCGATGTCGACGAGGGCGACGAGGGCGCCGAGCACGAGCACCTTGTCGGCGAGCGGATCGAGGAAGGCGCCCGACCGGGTGGTGCCGTGGCGGCGGGCGAGGAAGCCGTCGACGCCGTCGGTGAGGCACAGGACCGTCCAGAGCGCGAACGCGGCCCAGGTCGGCCCGCTGTCGGTGATCATCACGAACAGCACCGGCGAGACCAGCAGGCGCAGGATGGTGATGTAGTTGGCCGGCGTGGCCAGGGCGGTGGGGCCGAAGGCGGTGTCGGTCACGGGCTCAGCGGCTCACGACGGGCCGGGCGTCGGCGGGCAGGGCGTCGGCGGGCAGGCCGGCGGTGAGGTCGGGGCCGGCGGCGTCGACCACCACCAGCTCGTGGAACGAGCCCGGCGCGAGGTGGTCGGGCACCTCGACGATGCCGTCGATCTCGGGGGCCTCGCGGTGCGTCCGGCCCTCGCCGGGGGCGTCGACGAGGACTTCGACGGTGGTGCCGATGAGGGCGTCGCGGCGCCGGGCGGTGATGGCGTCCTGCATCTCGCGCAGCTCGGCGAGGCGCTCGGCGACGAGGCTCGCGGGCACGGCGCCGTCGAGGGTGGCGGCGTGGGTGCCCTCCTCGCGGGAGAACCCGAAGAACCCGCACCAGTCGAGCTCGGCGGCGGCGACGAAGCGCAGGAGGGCGTCGTGGTCGGCCTCGGTCTCGCCCGGGTAGCCGACGATGAAGTTCGACCGCAGCGCGGCGGCCGGCTCACGGGTGCGGATGGCGTCGATGCGGGCGAGGAAGCGGTCGCCGTCGCCCCAGCGCCGCATGCGCCGCAGCAGCGGGCGTGAGACGTGCTGGAGGCTGAGGTCGAAGTAGGGCACCCCGGTGCCGATGACGGCGTCGACCAGCGCGTCGGTGAGGTCGGACGGGTAGAGGTAGAGCAGCCGGACCCGTCGCACCCTGGCGGCGACCGCCTCGACGAGCGGCACGATGGCGCGCTCGCCGTGACCCTGGTCGCGCCCGAAGGCGGCGAGGTCCTGGGCGACGAGGACGATCTCGGCGGCCCCGAGCGCGTCGACCTCGGCGAGGATCGAGTCGATGGTCCGTGAGCGCTGCGGACCCCGGAACGACGGGATGGCGCAGAACCCGCACGCCCGGTCGCAGCCCTCGGCCACCTTGACGTAGGCCCACGGGGCCGTGGCCGGCGGCCGGGGCAGCTCGAGCAGGTCCATCGACGGGACCGCGCCGGACGGCTTGGCGCCGATGCTCACCGGCACCCCGAACCCGGCCACCGCGTCGGCCTCCGGGAGGGCGGCGGCGAGCTCGTCGCCGTAGCGCTCGGCCAGGCACCCGGTGACGACCAGCTCGGCGCCCTCGCGGCGGGCGCCGCCGAGGGAGAGGATGGTGTCGATCGACTCCTGGCGGGCCTCCTCGACGAAGGCACAGGTGTTGACGACGACCAGGTCGGCGGCGTCGGCGGCGTCGGCGGGGACCATCCCGTCGGCCAGCAACGTGCCGACCAGCTTGTCGCTGTCGACCTGGTTCTTGGGACAGCCCAGGGTCTCGAGCCAGAACGTCCGGGGCACGAGCGACGATCCTACCGGGCGACCCCGACCGCACCCGCCCGGCCCCTCCCCGTCGGCACGGATTCAGCCCCGGCGGGCGTACTCGCTCACGAACTCCCGCGACTCGGAGAACTGGGTGATCAGGTCGGGGCGGGTCACGCCGCTGGCCAGCGCCCCGGCCCAGTGACGCCGGCCGCCAGGATCGGCCGGCCGGCCGAGCACGTTGCGGTAGAGCAGGTCGACGAACGTGGCGTCGTCGGGGCGGCCGAACCGGCTGGCGAACTCCGGTGAGCGGGTCAGGTGGCCGGCGACGCCGTCGAGCGGCATGCCGCACCGGTGGTGCTCGGTCCACTCGCGCCGTCCGCCCTGATCGGGCTCGCGGCCGAGGACCGCCAGGTAGAGCCGATCGATCCGGCCCAGCGCGGCGGCATCGACGCCGTCGCTGCCGGGCAGCTCCACCGGGATGACGTGGGCCGCCCGCGAGGTGCCGAACCGGTAGCCCGGACGTCCCGTCCAGGCGTGCACCGCCATCCACGCCCGGCCGGTGTCGTCGATCTCCACGCTGGCGCCCCCGGCGCCCCGGAGCCCGGCGGTGGGTGCCGACCACGCGCACTGGCTGGTGACCTTCCGGCACGGGCCGAGCGGCGAGCTGCACTCGGCCACGCCGGTGACGTAGCCGTCGCTCTCCCACCAGCCCGCCGAGTAGAGGAGCAGCAGGCGCCCGTCGTCGCGGACCATCTCGGGGTTCTCGATGAGCGGGACCTCCCACGAGCGGTCGTGGTCGAGCAGACGGGCGGCCGGCCCCTCGAGGCGACGCCCGTCGGCCGAGAGGCGCTGGGCGAACAGCGACGCCGGGCGACCGATCGCGTTGTCGTCGCTCTTCCAGACCAGGAACCGGGATCCGTCGTCGTCGACGAACGCCGCCGGGTCGATCGAGCCACCCCGGTCGAGCTGGCAGACGATGGGCCCGGTGTCGACCGGCGTGAACGTGGCCCCGGGCGACGCGCCCAGCGCCACGGCGATGCACTGGCGGCCCGAGGCCGTGTGGTGAGCGGCGACGTACAGCGCCCACGTGCCGTCGGCCAACGGCATGAGCGTCGGCGCCCACGTGAAGCCGGGGGTGGCCCAGGCCGGGACACGAGGCAGGGCGTCGCCCGCCCAGCGCCATCCGCCGGTGGGGTTCGACGACCGCCAGCGGGGCACGTTGCCGAATCCGTGGTTCGTGGTGACCATCCACCAGTCACCGCCGTCGTTCACGAGATCGGGGTCGGCGGCGTCGCCGCTGATGGTGGGCGCCGCGTCCGCCGGGGAGGCGAACGAGAGCGCGACGAAGCAGGTGCTCGCCAGCGTGACTGCGATTCCGCCGAGCACCCGGACGAGTCCGGGCATCGCTGTGGTCCTCTCACATCCGTGTGCGTGGCCCTCCCGCCAGGGCGGAACCACTTTCTGTCAGTGGAGGCATCGGAGGCGCGAGCGCGCACCCTGAGCACATTTCGGAGAACGGGCCGAAAGGCCCAGCAGTGCTGGGTTTCAGCCGGTCGGAGACTCGACGCGGTGGATCCAGATCGGCTCGGCGACGCCCTTCACGCGCACCGGCCCGACCTCGTGGAACCCCAGCCCGGCGGCGTCGCCGCACGCAGCACGGGTGGCGTCGGAGACGAGGATCTCGCGGGGGCCGGCGAGCCCCGCGATCCGCGACGCCACGTTGACGTGGTGCCCGACCAGGTCGTCGCCGCGGCGCACCGCCTCACCGGTGTGCAGACCCACGCGGAGCCACAGCGGGAAGTCGTCGCCGGAGCCGGCCAGGCGCGCCTGCAGCTCGACACAGGCGCGCACGCCGTCGGTGGCGCTGGGGAACCAGAGCATGAGGCCGTCGCCGAGCTCCTTCACGATGCGGGCGCCGTCGGGCAGCACGGCGCGCACGAGCCGATCCTGGTGACCGAGGAGGTCGACGGCGGCGGCGTCGCCCACCTCGGCGCAGTAGGCGGTGAAGCCCACGATGTCGGTGAACGCGACGGTGCCGGTGACGGTGCCGGTGAGGGTGTCGGTCACGGGTCGCTCACGTCGCGGCGCGCACCCGCACGGTGCCGCTCATGGCCCGGACGCCGATGCGACCGTCGTCGCCCTGGACGACGTCGGTGCGCACCAACCCGGTTCGGGTGGTGGCGAGGACCGCGGGCGCGACGCCCGAGCCGACGAACACGTCGACCCGACCCGACATCGTCTCCACGTCGACGTCGGGCTGAGGGTCGTCGATCACCAGGCGCACCCGGCCCGACACGGCCCGGACCCGAGCCGGCCCCGAGCAGCGGCCGACATCCACGCGGCCGCTGCTGGCCACGATGTGCACCGACCCGGCGCTGGTGACGACGGCCCGGCCGGTGCCGGCCGCGATGCGCGCCTCGCCCGCGACCGCGCCGATGACGACCCCGCCGGATCCGGCCCGCACGTCGACCCGGTCGGCGGCCTCGATGTCGACACGACCCGAGCCGGTGGTGACCGCCACCGCACCGAGCCGGCCCCGGAGGCGCACCGCCCCGCTGTTCGTGCCCACCGTGACGTCGAGGCCGAGCGGCACGCGCACCACGACCCGGTCGGCGCTGCCGGCCACGACGGTGCGGCCCTGGTGGTCGACCTCGGGAGCCGGCCCGCGCACGACCTCGACGTCGTCGCGCCGCTCGGCGATGACGCGCACCGAGCCCGAGCGGGTCGACACCCGCAACCCCGTCCCCACGGGGGCGACGCTACCGCCCCGGCGAGCCCCCGGACCGGGACGGGGGCGTGACGTCGGGCTCAGCTGCGGTGGGCCAGCCACCCGTCGGGCAGGGCGACGATCTGGGGTCCCTGCACCGGCCCGCGCGGCCCGTCGACCTCGGTCGGATCGGGACGGACGCCGGGGTCGATCCGACCCAGCGCGGCGGCCAGCCCGGCCAGTGACTCGACGCGGACCAGGGTCGCCCGGACCTCGGGCGGCACGGGGTAGCCGGTGAGGTACCAGGGCAGGTGGCGGCGGATCGAGCGGACCGCCCGCAGCTCGCCGTGGCGGCGGGCGAGACCCTGGGCGTGGGTGGTGACGACCTCGGCGACCTCGCCCCACGGGGGTGGCGCGGGCACCGGGCGACCCGCCAGCGCAGCGGCCAGCTCGCGGAAGAACCACGGGCGGCCCAGGCACCCCCGGCCGATGACCACGCCGTCGCACCCGGTGGCGGCGAGCATCGCCACGGCGTCGGGCGCGGCGAACACGTCGCCGTTGCCGAGCACGGCCACGTGGGCCGGGACCGCGGCGCGCAGCTCGGCGATGGCCGACCAGTCGGCGGTGCCCGAGTACCAGGTGGCGGCGGTGCGGGCGTGCAGCGCCACCGCCGCGGCGCCCTCCTCGGCCACGATGCGGCCCACGTCGAGGTGCGTGCGGTGCGCGTCGTCGATCCCGATGCGGGTCTTCACGGTGACCGGCACCGACCCGGCGGCCGCGACCGCGGCGCCGACCACCGCGGCGAGTCGGTCGGCCTTCCACGGCAGCGCCGCGCCCGCGCCCTCGCGGGTGACCTTGCGGGTGGGACAACCGGTGTTGAGATCGACGTGGTCGACACCGTGGTCGCCGACGAGCCGGCGCACCGCTGCGCCCACCACCGCCGGATCGGTGCCCGAGAGCTGCACCGAGCGGGGCGCGTCGCCCTCGACGAGCCCACCCCGGTCGTCGTCGAGCAGTGCCAACGTCTCGGGTTGGCCGTCGACCAGGCCGCGGGCCGACACCATCTCGCTCACGAACAGCGCGGCACCGTACGACCGGCACAGGGCGCGGTAGGTGGGCGTGGTGACCCCGGCCATCGGGGCGAGCACCACCGGTGGATCGATCCGCAGGGGACCGATCGCCAGCGGGCGGACCTCGACCGTGTGCCGCGCTCCCCCACCGCGCTCGTCGGTGACCGTGACGCTCACGTCAGCTGCGCACCGGCCAGTCGAGGGCGCCGAGCACGCCGGTGCCCGACAGCGTGACGTAGGCCGTGGCGCCGTCGGCGGAGAAGCACACGTTGGTCACCAGGGGGTCGGGCAGGGCGACGTGGGTGACCGACGATCCGTCGGGGGCCACCACGGTGAGCCCGCCGTCGCCGAGGGTGCCGACCACCACCGTGCCGTCGGGGTGCACCGCGAGGGAGTCGAACAGGCGCCCCCCACCCGGATGGGCGAGCACATCGGCCCCGGTGTTGAGCCCCTCGGTGGAGGCCACCTCGCCGGGCGCCACCACGTCCCAGGCGAGGAGCCGGCCGTGGTGGGTCTCGGCCACGTAGAGCCGGGTGCCGTCGGGCGACAGGCCGATGCCGTTGGGCGAGTCGAGCGGGTGGATCACCTCACGGATCGACGACCCGTCGAGCGCCGCGTAGAAGACGCCCGTGCGGTCGGTGGTGCGCTCGCGGATGTGGCCGTGGTCGGTGAACCAGACGCCGCCGTGGCCGTCGAGCACGAGGTCGTTGGGGGCGAGCAGCGGACGACCGTCGCACTCGGTGACGAGGCTGGTGACCTCACCGGAGACAGGATCGACCCGGCGGAGCGATCCGCCCGTCCAGCCGGCGGACGTGAGCGGCGCCGGGACGGTGAGCCCCATGATGTCGAGCCAGTCGAAGCGGGCGCCGTTGTCGCAGACGAGGAGCGAGCCGTCGGGCGCGAGGGCCGCGCCGTTGGGTCCGGGCAGGCCCTCGGCGACCACGCTGACGGACCCGTCGGTGCCCACCCGGGTGAGCGTCCCGCGGGCGATCTCGACCACCACGATCGAGCCGTCGTCCATGACGACCGGCCCCTCCGGGAAGCGCAACCCGCGCGCCAGCTCTCGCACCTCGGCCATCGGCTCTCCCCCGCGACTCGTGGCGACCGCCGGTCGGCCGCACCCGCCCAGTGTGGCCGGTGCGGACGCGGCTCAGCCGGTCGGGCCGATGAGGGCGACGGTGGCCACGTAGCCGACCAGCAGCAGCACGCCCTCCCAGCGGTGGACCCGGCGACGGTGGGCCATGATCGCCCACGCCACGACGGCCACGACCACCATCGAGATGACACCCACGCCCACCAGCCGGTCGGCGTCGATGGGTCCGGCGCCGATGATGCCGACCACCGCGCCCACGGCCAGCGCGTTGAAGATGTTGGAGCCGAGCAGGTTGCCGACGATGAGGTCGACCTCGCCCTTGCGGGCGGCGGCGATGGCGGTGACCAGCTCCGGCAGCGACGTGCCGATCGCCACCAGCGTGAACCCGACGAACCCACCCGACAGCCCGAGCTCGTCGGCGATGCCCACCGCGCCCTCCACCAGCAGCTGGGCGCCGATGACCGTGCCGATCAGCCCGAGGAGGGTCCGCAGCGCCTCCCGCGGCAGCGGGTGCGTCCCCTCGCCGTCGAGGAACTCCTCCACCTCCGCGGTGAGCTCGCTCTCGGGGTTCGTCCGCCCCCAGTAGACGATGAGCCCCAGCGACACCACCAAGGCGGCGAGCAGGAACAGCCCCTCGGTGGTGTCGAGCCCGTCCTGGACCAGCACGCCGAACAGCACCACCGCAGCCACCATGAGGGGCGCCTCGCGCCGCAGGGTGGTGCCGAGGATGGTGACCGGGACGATGAGCGCCGCCGCGCCGAGCACCAGCGTGAGGTTGGCCACGTTGGAGCCGACGATGTTGCCGACACCGATCTCGGCGTCCTCGTTGGCCGCGGCGATGCCCGACACGAGCATCTCGGGGGCGCTGGTGCCGAAGCCCACGATGACCGCCCCGACCAGCACCGGCGACAGCCGCGCCGCGATGGCGATGCGGGCCGCGCCGACGACGAACTCGTCGGCCGCCTTGGCGAGCAGCGCGACGCCGACGGCGACGAGGACGAGGTCGAGGAGCACGGGGCGTCAGGATGCCAGATGTCGGGACGGGTCCCGAACAGCCGTTCAGTCGTCGGCGGTCTCGAGCGCCCCGTCGAGCTCGGCGGGGGTCATCAGCACGGCCCGAGCCTTGGAGCCCTCCGACGGGCCGACCACGCCCCGCTGCTCGAGCAGGTCCATGAGCCGCCCGGCCCGGGCGAAGCCGACCCGCAGCTTGCGCTGGAGCATCGACGTCGACCCGAGCTGGCTGCGCACCACCAGCTCCATGGCCTGGGCCAACAGGTCGTCGTCGTCGGCGTCGGCGTCGGATCCCCCACCGCCACCACCGGCCGCCCGCTCGCCGTCGCCGTCGGCCTGGACCTCCTCGAGGTAGGCGACCTCGGGGGCCTGCTTGCGCCACGCCTTGGCGATCTCGCGGACCTCCTCCTCGGTGACCCACGCGCCCTGCACCCGCTGGGCGGTGCTCGACGTGGCGCCGAGCAGGAGCATGTCGCCCTTGCCGATGAGGCGCTCGGCGCCCGCCTGGTCGAGGATCACCCGGCTGTCGGCGAGGCTCGACACCGCGAACGCGATGCGCGACGGGATGTTGGCCTTGATCAGACCCGTGATGACGTTGACCGACGGCCGCTGGGTGGCGAGCACCAGGTGGATGCCGACCGCCCGGGCCTTCTGGGCGATGCGGCAGATGCTCGACTCGACGTCGCGCGCCGCCACCATCATCAGGTCGTTGAGCTCGTCGACCACGATGACGATGAACGGCAGCCGCTGGTACTCGAGCGGCTCGCCGTCGGGGCCGAGCTCGCCGGCGCCGGGTGCGGTGCGCAGGTCGCCCCGGTCGTAGGCCGCGTTGTAGCCCGTGATGTCGCGCACGTGGACCGCCTCGAGCAGCTCGTAGCGGCGGTCCATCTCGCGCACCGCCCAGTCGAGGGCGTTGGCCGCCTTCTTCGGGTCGGTGACGACCTCGGTGAGCAGGTGCGGGAGCTTCGCGTACTGGGTGAGCTCGACGCGCTTGGGGTCCACGAGGATCATCCGCACCTGGTCGGGTGTGGAGCGGGTGAGCAGCGACGTGATGATCGAGTTGATGCACGACGACTTGCCGGCACCGGTGGCGCCGGCGATGAGCACGTGGGGCATCGACGCCAGGTTGAGCATCACCGACGTGCCGTTGATGTCGCGCCCCAGCGCCACCTCGAGCGGGTGGGTGGCCCGCTTCGCCTCGGGCGAGGTGAGCAGGTCGCCGAGCGCCACCAGCTGGCGGCGGGCGTTGGGGACCTCGACCCCGATGGCCTGACGACCCGGGATCGGGGCGAGGATGCGCACGTCGGGCGTGGCCATCGCGTAGGCGATGTCCTTGTGCAGGCTGGTGAGGCGGGCCACCTTCACCCCCGGGCCGAGCTCGAGCTCGTAGCGGGTGACCGTCGGGCCCACCACCATGCCCACCAGGCGGGTCTCCACGCCGTGCTCGGCGAGGGCCTGCTCGAGGACGCGGCCGGTCTCCTCGACGAGGCGCTGGTCGACCGCCTGGGGCCCGGCGCGGTTCAGGAGATCGACCTTGGGCAGGGTCCAGCGCGACGCGTCGCCCGCGGGGCCGAGGTCGATGTGCAGCTGCTCGGGCTCGACCTCGGGATCGACGGCGACCTTGGACGGGCGTCGACGCCGTGGGGCGGGGGCCGGGGCCGCGTCGCGGTCCTGGTCGAAGGGCTCGGGTGGGGCTGACCCGGCGGCGAGCGTGGCACCGCCGACGGTGATGGTGGGGCCCGCCTCCACGGTGTCGTCGACCGGTCGGTCGGCAGGTGCCCGGAACAGCGCAGCGGCGGCCCGCCGACCGGCGCGGCCCACGGGGCGCATCCCCGCCGCGGTGCGGTTGGCGACGGCGCGCACCGACGCCTGGGTGAGCAGCACCAGCGCGACGAGCGTGACGGTGACCAGCGCGAGCGCCGCCCCCCAGACCGACGCCAACGCGGTGAGCGGGGTGCCCGTCGCCGCACCGACCAGGCCACCGGCCTCGGCCAGGACGTCGACGCCGTCGCCGAGCGCCGGTCGGCCACCGGCGAGGTGCAACAGCCCCGTGACACCGACGACGAGGAGCGACAGGCCGACGACCAGACGGGCGGGTCGGGCGCCGTCGGGGTCGGCGGGGGCGGCGGTCTCGTCGAGGCGGATCAGCGCGATGCCCCCACCCACCAGCGCAGGGGGCACGACCAGCGCCGCCCAGCCCACCAGGGCCCTCGCCCCGTCGGCCACCGCGGCACCGGCGGGGCCGGCCCGGTCGAGGTAGAGACCCAGCGCGACGAGCAGGCCGAGCGCCACCAGCGCCAGGCCACCGACGTCGCCCCCGTGGCCCGCGAAGGCGCGCCGCAGCGGGCCGGGGCCGGCGGGCCGCGCCGGGCGGGTGGGTCGCTGGGCGGTGGAGCGGGGGCGGGAGCTGGACTTCGTGGCCACGGAGACCTCGGGGCGCGTGAGACGGCAGCGGCTCCACCCGGCGACCATGCTCGCCCGCCACCGACCGAGAAGCAAGGACCCTCGGGTCGGCTCCGCGTCGCTACGCCCGTCTGCGCCCGTCCCCCTCGGGTCGGCTCCGCTTCGCTACGCCTCCATGACCACGGGGACGATCATGGGGCGGCGGCGGGTCTTCTGGTTCACGAACCGACCGGCGGTGCGGCGCACGGCGCGCTGGAGGTGCTCGATGTCGTGGCCCTCGGCCAGCGCGGCCACGACCGCGGTGCGCACCTCGGCGGCGGCCTCGTCGATCAGGCCCTCGGCCTCGGGGGCGTGGATCCAGCCCCGGGTGATGACCTCGGGGCCGGTGATGACCGTGCGGGTCTGGATGTCGACCGCCACGACCACCACGACCACGCCCTCGTCGGCGAGGACCCGCCGGTCGCGCAGCACGCCGTGGGTGACGTCGCCGACGGTGCCGTCGACGTAGAGGTAGCCCGCCGGCACCGACTCGGTGCGCACCAGGCCGTCGTCGGTGAGCAGCACGGAGTGCCCGTCCTCGCACACCAGCACCCGGTCGTCGTCGAGGCCCATGTCGCGGGCGATGCGGGCGTGCTCGGTGAGGTGGCGGAACTCGCCGTGGACCGGGATGAACCACTCCGGGAGCGTGATCGAGTGGAGGAGCTTGAGCTCCTCGGCCTTGGCGTGGCCGGTGGCGTGGACGTCGGCGATGCCGGAGTGGACGACATCGGCGCCCAGCCGGACCAGGCCGTCGATGACCTTGGAGACGTTCATCTCGTTGCCGGGGATGGGGTGCGAGCTGAGGATGACGGTGTCGTCGGGGCCGATCTTGAGCCACCGGCTCTCGCCCGCCGCCATGAGGGCCAACGCCGACATGGGCTCGCCCTGGCTGCCCGTGGAGATGATGCAGATCCGACCCGGGTCGAGATCGGCGACGTCTTCGATGTCGCGGATGGCGTGGTCGGGGATGTCGAGCAGCCCGAGGTCGCGGGCCAGGCGGACGTTCTTGCGCATCGACATGCCCAGGGTGACGACCGTGCGGTCGAACGCGATGGCCGCGTCGGCGATCTGCTGCACCCGGTGCACGTGGCTGGCGAAGCTGGCGGTGATGATGCGCCGCCCCTCGTGCGCGTGGAACAGGTCGTACAGGACGTTGCCCACCGATGACTCCGACTTCGAGTGCCCGGGCTCCTCGGCGTTGGTGGAGTCGGCGAGCAGCAGGCGCACCCCTGACTCCTTGGCGATCTGGCCCATCCGGGCCAGATCGGTGAGGCGCCGGTCGACCGGCTCGAGGTCGATCTTGAAGTCGCCCGAGTGCAGGATCGTTCCCTGCGGGGTGTGGAACGCGGTGGCGAAGCCGTGGGGCACCGAGTGGGTGACCGGGATGAACTCGACGTCGAACGGGCCGATCTGGCGGCGCTCGCCGTCGGCGACGGTGATGAGCTCGGTGCGCCCGAGCAGCCCCGCCTCCTCGATGCGGTTGCGGGCGATGCCGAGGGCCAGCGCCG